>CAZSBE010000152.1:3818-6007 GCA_964604955.1 uncultured bacterium | reverse complement strand
GTGCAAAACACAATCCCAAAACCAGATCTCGAACGGGGTGGTGTTGTGCTGTGTGCGGGAAGGGGAACTGGTAGCGCCACGGGGATTCGAACCCCGGTCTGATGGCTGAGAACCACCTATCCTAACCCCTAGACGATGGCGCCACCTGTCAGAGGTATCAGCAAGTAAAATAAGCGCAGGCCCGGCCCATTGTCAATACCATATTGGCCCTAGCGGAGGTAAACGACCTTCACGGTCTCGGTTGTGGGGCCGCTCGTGATAACGGCAAGGTAGATGCCGGGGGCGACGGTGCGTCCGTCCGAGTTCTTGCCGTCCCAGAGCAGAAGCGTGTCATCACCTCCCGCGCCCGCCCGGTCCACCCTCCTACCCCTTATGTCGTAGAACGTGACCTGCTTGGACACGCCGAGGAACTGCTCCCCGAAGGTGATTGCGGTCATCCCGTTACGGGCGGGATTGGGAGCCGCGTAGCTCTTGGCGGCGGGCTCCCGCTCCCCGGGATAGATGATGAAATCAGAAACAACGGGAAGATGGTCCGAGGCTACGGCCGTATCAGTGTCGAGAAGGCCGAAAGCGGCGAGCGTGTCCTCGTGCATCTCGCTCGTCGAGAGCACGAAACTCCGGGCAAGGTCCATGACTGCGTCGCTGTATATGATGAAGTCAAGCCGCCCGGGCCAGTATGAGCTTCCGGCGTCGTCCCAGGTGAAGGCCATGGGCGCGTCCGTATGGAGCGGCCTCGCATCGCTGAGGTCGGTCTCGTCCCAGTCGGGCCGGAACCACGGGCCGTAGGCATTGGTGTTTACGATCTCACCCGTGAGAAAAGTGTTAAGCTGGCGCCTGTCGCCTACCAGGTTCATGTCGCCGACGATGACGATGGGCGTGTCCGCGGCGATATCCAGCGGCCCCCCGTCCGATTTGGATTCGCGCACGAAGGCCATGATGGCGTCGATCTCGAGCTGGCGGCCCTCGTCGTTGTCGCAGCAGGGCGGATGCGCCACGATGAGGAGGACCCCGCTCTCATGCTCTTCGCCGAGGTCTATGAGAAAGGCGCCGTTGGTTCCTATCGACTGCGCCCCCATGATGGGATAGCGGCTTACGGCGATGATATCGGGCTCCACCTTGGAGCCGTACCAGGGGCCGAAAGCCGGGAGGAAACCGGCGACGAGGTCGCGCGTCTCCTCGGCCGTATGATCGTAGATCTCCTCGAAGCCGACGATGTCGGGTATGACGGCGTTGAAGACCCTGTCGAAGGACCGCCGCTTCTCGCTGTCGAATATGCCATCGAAGAGAACGTTATAGGTGAGGAAGCGGACCTGGCTCTCACCGCGCTTTCTTATGCCCGCCGGCTCCCAAGGCGCCAGGGGCTCATCGTCGAATACGTATACTATGCTCCCGCCCGCGTCCGGCAGGACGTCGCCGCCGTCGGCATCCTCGATCGCGACACGGACGGTATCCCCCTGAAACAGCGGATAAGGGCCCACGGGCGTTGCCTCCCGGTCCAGGCAGAATTCGAACCTCGCGGCCGTCACCGTCGGGGCGGCCACTATACCGATGCGGCTGTGAGTTATGTCCAGGACATGCGGCTCCACCACGAAAAAACCCCTGCGGTTTCCGAAGGTCCACCCCATGTCTGCGCCGATTCCGTGCCGGAGCTCGCCCGTGGCGGCATTGTTGTCGGTGTCCAGAAAGATGCTTATGTGGTTTCCCTCCTGGATATTGACTTCAGCGCCCACTTCAAGTGAGAAGTGTAACCGGTTCTCATCATTTACTATATAGATATTACCGAAGTCGACTTCGCCGGAGGTCTGGTCACCCGACGGGTCGGTATAGACCGGCGCGACGCCGTCCCAGTCGTCGAAAACACCATCGACCACGATTCGCACCGACTCGGCCGCGGCCGAGCCCGGCGCGGCGAGCAGCACCAGTGTCAGAACCGAAACCAGTCTCAGCATATTGCCCTCCCGGTGGCCCATGATACAGGATTTCCCCCGCGACATCAAGCATACCCTCGCGGGCCTCCGGCCCGGCCGCATCGCCCCGAGACCTCCAGGCAGCGGGCTGATCTGATACCGGTAGGCTGCTGGCCGGGCAACACGTTCATTGACTTTATGCTCTTTCCTGAGATATCATATAAGGGGGAGTAATGTCGACAACTGCCGCATTCGGCGCAAGTAAAGGAAGGTACACATGCG
>CAZSBE010000152.1:0-3808 GCA_964604955.1 uncultured bacterium | reverse complement strand
GGTTCTGTTTCTCACGATAAGTCTCCTGATCGCCGCCGGAACAAGCGCCGACGAAGTGCTCGGCCCCTTCTCCGTTACCGCCGATGAGGCCGGTATCAGGGCGAGCCGCCAGTATCTCCTGGGCGAGACTTACGATGTCCTCACTTTCGAGGGCTTTGACGTGACCAGGGACCTGGGAAAACCCATGCTGCCCGTTACGGCAAGGTCCGTTTATGTCCCGCGCGGCAAGAGCGTCAAAGAGGTGCGGGTGCTTGCGGCGGGAGCCCGGGACCTGGGCGGCACCTTCGTCATTCTCCCGGCCCAGGAGGAGCTCCCGCTTTCGTTCGAGGGCCCGGCCCGGCCGGTCGCTCCGGATGAGGCGGTTTATGCGATGGATACGCCCTACCCTCCCTCCTGCCTCGGGACGGCGCAGACGGGGAGCATGGCCGGCAGAAAGATCCTCTCGATCGAGTTCTACCCGCTGCAGTACGTCGCGTCGGAGGAGAGGGTCATCCTCAACGAGAACATCGTTTTCGAGATCGATCTCGAGGACGCCGCCGATGAACCCCGCGTGCCGCGCGAGACCGAGAACGTAAGGAACATGCGAAACGCCCATGTCGCGAGCATCGTGGAAAACGCCGGCGATCTCCTTGCGGACTTCGAGGGCGGCGAGACCCTGGACCCTTCGGCGGCCACCGAGTACCTGATTCTCTGTCTCGACGCTCACGCCGACGAATACCAGGCCTTGAAGGAATGGAAGACGAGAAAGGGCGTCCCCGCCGCCATAGTCACTGTTCAGGACGCCTATGCCAACTACGCGGGGCGGGACGACCAGGAGAGCATGAGGCTCTGCATCCGGGACCACTACCTCAACGAGAGCACCGCCTGGGTGTTGATGACCATGACCGCGCCCAAGGCCAGGATAAGAGGCTGTTACGGCAGGGTCGGCACGGCCGATAACGAGATACCCTGCGACCTCTATTTCGCCGACATGGACGGCGACTGGAACGACGATGACGACGCCATATGGGGCGAGCTCGCCGATGATGTCGACCTCTACCCGGACGTCTACGTCGGGCGAAGCACGGGCAACACCGGCCTCAAGTGCTCCACCCTGGTCGACAAGTTCCTCACGTACGAAGGCTGTTACACGCTTCCCACCGACTACCAGCTCGACTTCCTGTTCATGGCCGAATACGTGGACGAGTACACCGACATGAAGATCCTGAAAAACCTCGTCGACAGCGAATCGGTTCCGCCGAGGTTCGATCCCATACTGAAACTCTACCAGGACGAGGGCACCCTGACTCACACGGCCGCCATGGCGGCCCTCAATGCGGGCCAGGGCCTTATCAATCACGCGGGCCACGGCAATATTACCATTCTCTCGATCGGTCCCGGGACCCTTACGACGACCAACATGGAGTCGCTCACCAATGCGCCCAGGTACGGCGTGTTCTACACTCTGGCATGCCTTCCCGGCGCGTTTGACAATGTCACGGGCTGCTTCGGCAAGTCCTTTACCGAGGCCGACAGCGGCGGCGGTTTCTTCGTCGGCAACTCCAGGAACGGATACTACTCCAGCGGGAACCCGGGCCTCGGCACGGGCGACAGGTACGAGAGGGAGTTCTGGGAAGCCGTGTTCGGCGGCTACTACCAGCTGGGCGTGGCGCACGCGCAGGCCAAGATAGCGCGCATCCCGTATTCAGGCTCCATCGGCTCGAGCAGATGGACGATGTTCGCCATGAACCTCTTCGGCGATCCCGAGATGCAAATCTGGCTGGACACGCCTGAGACCATGACCGTATCGCACCCGGCTACTCTCCTTCCGGGAAGTCACACCATCACGGTCAACGTACTCGACGGCGGGTCGCCCATCGACGTCGCCACGGTATGCCTCTGGAAGGACGATGAAGTCTACCAGGTGGAGCTTACGGACATACTGGGTGACGCCGAGTTCACCTTCACCGTTGCCGACACCGGTGAGATCCTGGTCACGGCGACGAGCGTGGGGTTCCTGCCCTATACGGGTTCTATCACCGTAGGGGACCCGGCCTCGGGAGTAGGCTTCGACGACGGGCTGCCGCGGGCGCTGTCGGTGACGGTGACTCCCAACCCCATAAAGGGCAGCGCAACCATACTCTACTCGCTACCGGGCGGCGATGCCACGGCCGCGCCGGCGATCGAGATATTCGACGTCACCGGCAGGCTCGTGCGGTCTCTCGACCTGGACACCGGCGCTGCCGGGGGCAGCGTGACCTGGAACGGGCGCCTCTCAGGCGGCCAGGTCCGCCCCGGGATCTACTTCGTGCGGCTCCGGGCCGGACGCGAATCGCAGGTCAAGAAGTTCGTGGTGCTCGAGTAGATAGTCAAGACGCTTCATCACGGGGCGGCCTCTTTCGGGGCCGCCCCTTTTTGCTTGGCGGCGCGCGCATGAGCGTCTATACTCCCTCTGTATTCAGAGATGTCGGGTTTCTCTGGAAGGAGCGTATTCCGGCTCATGGCCGCGCCGATGCTTGAACTTAAAGACATCAGTAAACACTTCGGGTCCATTCGCGCCGTGGACGGCCTTTCGCTTGAGATCCGCGAGGGCGAGATATTCGGCCTTCTAGGGCCCAACGGCGCCGGCAAGACGACCGCAGTCAACATTGCGGTAGGACTGCTCACGCCCGACAGCGGCTCGGTCAGCCTCAGGGGCGCCGGCTCTCCGGCCGACCCCGCGGTGCGCGCGCAGATGGGCGTCTCGCCTCAGGCTCTCGCCATATACGACGACCTTACCGGCGAGGAAAATATCAGGTTCTTCGGCACGCTGCAGGGCCTCTCCGGAAGGCGTCTGGCCGAGCGCGTCGCATGGGTGCTCGACTTCGTCGGCCTCACGGACAGGCGCAGGAGCCGCGCGAAAACCTACTCTGGAGGCATGAAACGGCGCCTCAACCTGGCGATCGCCCTGGTGCATGATCCTGCAATCCTCCTGCTGGACGAACCTACAGTTGGAGTGGACCCGCAATCGAGGAACGCCATTTTCGAGCGCATAGAGACCTTGAGAGATGAGGGCCGGACCGTGGTCTACACCACGCATTACATGGAAGAAGCGCAGCGGCTATGCGACCGCGTAGGCATAATCGACCACGGCAAACTCCTCGCGCTGGACACGGTTGACGGCCTCATCAAGGCGCATGGCGGCACCAGCGTGATCCACCTCGACCGGGGCAAGGGCGACGAACGCATCGAGACGGCCGACCCCATGGGGGAACTCGTGAGGATGCATGAGGCCGGAGGCATGGTGAGGTTCAAGGTGGATACGCCCGACCTCGAATGCGTCTTTCTGAATCTCACCGGCCGACACCTGAGGGACAACTGATGAAGAAAGTGCTCGCTCTTGCCGGCAAAGACCTGAAGATACTTCTGAGGGACAGGACGGGGTTCTTCTTCGCGCTCATGTGGCCGCTCATCATCGCGATTTTCTTCGGCACCATATTCGGAGGCGGAGGCGACGGCGGCAGCGCGATTGCCATAGCGGTGGTGGACGAAGATAGCACGGATGTTTCCAGAGCTTTCATAGATGCACTGGCTGCCTCGCCCGAGCTCGACATCGTGCTGGCGGCGCGCGATGAAGCGGTCGACCTGGTCCGCCGGGGCAAGAAGACTTCATTCGTAATCGTCAAGTCCGGCTTCGGAAAGGCGAGTGAGAACCCTTTCTGGGGCGACGCCCCCACGGTGGAGGTCGGCACGGACCCGGCCCGGCGCGCCGAGGCGGCCATGGTTGAGGGCATACTCATGAAGTATGCCGCCGAGCGCATGCAGGATGTATTCACGGACACGGATCTGC
>CAZSBE010000151.1:0-6017 GCA_964604955.1 uncultured bacterium | reverse complement strand
GGCCGATCAAGGACTGGGTGGCTGCTCTTAACCACTTCTCGGTCGTGTTCGAGGGGAGGGTACCGGAGTAGGTAATGAGTCATTTACACAAAAATCTGGACAGTCTCTCTTCACATTTGAAGGTAACAAGCTGGTTGGCCAGCGCTAGGTGAGTCTTCCAGCCCTGCCGGGTTGCTGTCTACGACCGGCCACCGGGCTCGAGGATTCCCTTCGCTGACATTTCATACTCGGTTCTTCAAAAAGCGCGACTTTCGCAATCTCATGATGAGCGAAGGTTGCGCCGGAACAGCACGGATGGTTACTAATCCGGCCAGAGAATGCAGGCCTGGCCCTGGCGTCCTGCTCAGGTGAATTGCCAGGCGTCATCCGCGCCGCTTCGCCGCGCCCTCTTGTGTGCGATTCTTCCGAACCCGGTGTACCCATAGAGATTGCCAGTAGCGGAACGCCATCCATACAAGCAGCAGGAATGGAACGCCGAGGGCCACCGGCAAAATACGGCTTGATTGCAACATGGGTTTCTGAGTGACGTGGAATTCTACTATGGGACTGGTGTAGACCGTACGCTGGTTGCGGGCCGTGACCGTTATCACGACGCGGTAGTCGCCGCCCTGGATCAGGCGCATGGGCCAGTCGGTTGGCAGCGAATCTCCCGGTGCTAGTTGGGCGCCGGTGACCGCCTTGTGGGCACTCCAGTCCTCCAGATCCATGGGTTGCTCCCGGCCTGGCGTTACTTCCACAAGGCTAATCCAGGCTACCAGGCCTTCGATCGGCTTGTCACCCATGTTGGTGATCACGCTGTGAAAGTGCAGATCGTTACCCATGGTGGGATTAGGCGGATTGGCCCCGTCCTGGGACAGCGTCAGGCTCAGGCTCTGAGCCGTGGCTTCGATTGTGTGCCCGGCTACCAATGCCAGCAGAATGACGAAAAGGAGCGGGATGTGCTTCGTAATTATCATAATACTCGGTCCTCAATCAACGGAGTCTCGGGCGCCGTGCCACGACGCGGGCGGCGGCGAAAGTCAATGCCAACCAGACGAACACCAAGATGAGTCGTGGCAGTTGCTTGGTCAAGGGGTCGCTATCCACGATGACCGAGTCATAAGTGTTGAGCGCCCCCGCAAACGGGTTTACAGAATCAAAAGCCTTCCCCACGGCACTGTTGCGAAGTCCGGGTCCAATCAGCAAAGGGCTGACCGAGAACAGCAGCACGATGAGACTGGAAAGCAATGATGTGATAACGCTGCCACTGCGTGTGGAGAGAC
The DNA here is from genome assembly GCA_964604955.1 of uncultured bacterium. Taxonomy (GTDB): domain Bacteria; phylum Arandabacterota; class Arandabacteria; order Arandabacterales; family JALGWA01; genus JALGWA01. The sequence goes on along the minus strand of CAZSBE010000151.1, from coordinate 4,755 downwards.
ACACGGCGAGATAGCCGAAGCCGAGTACCACCGGGGTGCCGAACAGCGCCAGATAAACCACGGCCGGAGCTAGATTCTGCCCGCTTGAGCCCACGGCCCACATGTATGGAAGGGCTATCAGGTACATCACAACCCATGCGCTAACCAGCCCCAGAGCTTTACCCGTCAACAAGTCACCCTTACTGATAGGTGCCGTCAGCAGGGGTATGAGAGTCCCCCGCTCCAGTTCTCCGGCGAAGGCATCTGCGCCCAGGATGACTGCGACCACAGCGCCGGCGGCGGTCACTGTGCCGGCCATCATATAGACCACCTGAGCATTATCCAGAAGGCTTAGCTCCCTGTTGCTGATAAGCAGCAGGGCAAAACCGGTGAGTATGCCGCTAAAGGCGAACAGCCAGACCAGACCTCGCTGGTTCTGCAAAAGGGCGGCGCGCTCTTTCCGGGCAATCAGCAACACTGCATTCACTCTGATTCCTCCTGTAGGCTATCGCCCGTCGTTGTAGTCAGGCGTAGGTAGAGCTCCTCCAAGCCCCCACCTTCGGCATGGATCTCGCTGAACTTCCAACCATGCGCCAGCAGTGCTTCCCACAAGAACGGAAGCTGCTTGATTTTGTCTTCATCCACGACGAAGTGGCACCAGCTGCCTTCCCGCCCGACCAGTGAGATGCCGCGTGGCAGCGCTCGCTGGTCCTCAGGCAGAGTCTCAATACGCAGGCGAAAGCGCTCCCCCACGTGCTCCTGGCCCAACAGCTCGGTCAGCTGGCCCTCCACCACGGTGCGCCCGTGGTCGATGATCCCGATCCGGCTGCACAGCCGGTCCACGTCGTCCAGAAGGTGTGTACAAAGTAAGACGCCTACGCCCCGCTCCTCGGTGAGATTTAGCAGAAGATCGTGGATCATGCGCCGGCCGCGTGGATCGAGCCCATTAGTAGGCTCGTCAAGGATCAACAGCTCCGGGTTGTGAACCAGGGCTCGGGCCAGGGCAAGACGCTGTCGCATGCCATGGGAGAACTGACTGATGGCTCGCGCACCGACATCGGAGAGCCCCACCTGTTCGAGCAGTTCGGGAATCGACCGCCCTGGTCCACCATATAGTCCGGCATACCAGGCAAGATAATCAGGGGCATTCATCCAGCCGTAGAAGCCCGCGCGCTCCGGCATGACACCGATACGTCGTCTTATGTCGCGGGACGGCTTGCCGGAACTCTCACCAAATAACTCCATCTCACAGCTGTCCGCGGCATAGAGGCCGAGGATCACGAAAGTCGTGCTGCTCTTCCCGGCACCGTTCGGGCCGATCAGACCGTATATCTCTCCGCTATCAACATGCAGCCGGACATCTTTGAGGATTCGCGCGCCGCCCAGGCTCAATTCCAGATTATCTAACTTGACAAGCATGCAACCCTCCGCTGGTACATGACCACCACTTCCTTCCCTTCCATGTAACGCGCTTGGGCTGTTCTTGTTCCAGACAATGCCAGGATACGATATCAAGTGGTCCAGTCAAGCGCAACAATTAGGACGGGGAGATAGTAGAGCTTGGCATAGATCACTTGATCCACTTGCAGCCTTGCATTGGTCATGCAGTGCAGTACGCTGATCGCAACCACCACAGCCACAACGGTCGGAGACCAGCCTCTTGTCTCGGTCATGGCCGGCGAATATCCGTCCTTCCTGCATCATGCTTTCATGAAACCAGTGCATCTTGAGGCAAGACGACGATTCCTCGATCGGTTATCTGATAGTTCCGCTGGTCTTTGACCGCGTCCTGACCGATACGTACGTCCGGGGGAACAATCGTATCCGCACCAATGATCGCCCGCCGCACATGAGCACGCGGTCCGATCTTGACTCCCGGCATAAGTATCGATTCTTCGACCATCGCGGCCGGACCGATGGAAACGTTAGGGGACAGCACACAGCGCGTCAGGCTTCCCCCGGAGACAACGCAGCCCGGTGAGACAATACTGTCGACGATCCTTGCATCCATAACATCTGCGTTACGTATGAACGCAGGAGCATATTGACCGTGGTAGGTTCGGATGGGCCAGGTAGTATCGGACAAGTCGAAGTATGGTTGCGGTGAGACCAGTTCCATGCTGGCCCGGAAGTAACTGTCCAGGGTCCCAATATCGCGCCAGTAGTGGTGCTGCTCAGGCAGATGACGTAGGATACTGAATGCCGATACCCGGTGGGTCTTCACCATCATGGGAATGATGTCCCACCCGAAGTCGTGCTTGGTGTCACCCTTTGCGTCCGCGATGACGGCACGTACCAGCGGCTCTGTCGTGAATACATAGACTCCCATATTCACGAGGGCTTTACTCCGGTCATGCGGCAATGGCTTGGGATTGGCGGGCTTCTCCACGAGACCCGTCACCTGTCCTTCACTGTCTACCTCCAGCACGCCGAACCGTGCAGCCTCCTGAAGCGGCACCTCAGTACAGGCGACCGTCAAGTCGGCGTCCCGTTCGACATGGAAGCGCAGCAAGTGCCCATAGTCCATACGGTAGACATGATCTCCTGACAGGATCAGGCAGTATCGGGGTTGTTGCGCTTCAAGCAGATGGAGGTTGTGAAATACGGCATCGGCAGTTCCGGCATACCAACGTGTAACCAGTTGCCGCTGGGGAGGAACGGTCTGGATGAACTCCCCTAATTCGGGATTCAGGATGCTCCAACCCATATGGATGTGACGATCGAGAGACAAGGATCTGTGCTGGGTGAGAAGGTAGATTTGCCTGAGGCCGCTGTTCAGGCAGTTCGACAGGCTGAAATCGATGATGCGGTATATCCCTCCAAACAACACGGCTGGTTTGCTGTGGTGTTGGGTGAGAGGGTAAAGACGGTCGCCCCGCCCCCCGGCAAGCACCATTACCAGCGTCCCGGGTTTTCGGTCATTACTGTCCATCTGTAACGTTCCAGCGTTCCTGGCCGGCAATCGATCCGCGGTCATGCCTGGTGTACGCAGCAGTTCACGTGGACTACTTTCCCAACACCTCCGCTACCTTTCGACAGAGGTTATCAAGATCGGATGACTTGACAACATAAGCATCTGCGATCCAACTCACAAACCGCTGTTCATAGAAGACATGGGCTGTGTGAAGGATGATACGGATCTTCCGGTCATGGTCATGAATCCGGGCGAGCATTTCCAGACCGTCCATGCCGGGCATGTTTATATCCAGCACAACGAGGTCAGGAGAATCTCGCTTGAGAAGATCTAGTGCTTCGTTCCCGTCAGCGGCCTCAAGTACCTCATACTCTCGCTCTTCCAGCGCTTCTCGATAAAGCAAACGCTGCAGAGGATCATTCTCCACAACCAGAACTTTGGCCATCTGTCCTTACCTCGAATCGTATTCTCCGGACTGGCCCCCGCAGCCATCACCCGGGCGGCTAGGAGGTATAGGATGAGTTCTAGTGTTATTGGTTTCTGTTCTGAAATGAACCGCTCACGTCTCTCTACAGAACGCCTCATCTTGCCGTTCTGCTGGTTCTGACGTCTTCTCCCATCCTCTTGCCATCCGAAGACCCGGTAGACTGCTCGGCGTGTTCGGTCTCAAGATAGGCCACGCGCTCCATCAGTTTCCGTAAATGCTCGTTCAGGTGCCGAACATCGTTCTTTACCAATCTCTTTAAGTGTTTTTGTCCTTTGAGATCTTCAAGAAAATGCTCGGCATCATTTATCACGTGCTCCATCGCAAGGTTCAAAGACCTAACATCTCGCTGCTGGTCAGCCATCGGTCTCTCCTTTCCGCTCTCCTTTGTGCTCTTCGCGCAACCATTCCCACGTTTTCTCTATTTCTGAAGAGTCAAAATACCGCACCCGAGCCCGGGTAAACGGCTTGCATATCTTCGCCATCCATTCCTGCCATTCTCGCTCGCCGACCAACGCTATGAGCTCCACGTCCCCATAGTGCTTCAAGGCAAACTTCATATCGTCCCAGGCGGCGTGCAGATCCCAACCGTGAAAATCGTGGAAATGGGCGAGAAGTCTCGTTTTGCCTTCTTGTTCGATCACACTTTCAAGCTGTGGAACGAAGATGTTGTAATCTTCATCATGCAGTCTTCCGCTCAACAGGAAGCCGATGATCTTACCTGAGCTCCTCTCAATCTTCTCAATCATACGTTCACCCTGTACTTCCTCCCGTACAACTGATCTTGATGTTCCATAGTGACTGCATCTCGTCCTCGGGCCGCGTTTCAGGCCTGTCTTCCACTACGCGGATTCCTCCCAGTGATGAACGCCAAGCTGGTCGGCGCGCGTCGTATCCAAGATATCTCGCGCCTTCTGGACATCTCTCACCGAACCGTGACCTACAAGTACGAACTTGCGGGCCTTCAGGGTCTTCTCCAACTTTATGATACTCGCCTTTCGTTTGCCAATGCTGTAGAGACCGGTGTCTTTCTCCATCACAGTATCCTCATCTCATAGAACGAGCCTCTGGACGATTTGTTCCGGTCAAGTCATTTTCCCCTGTAAGATCTTCTCGGCATGAATCCCATCCAGATTCCTCCCTGAGGCGGCGAGCCTTTTGCGATAAGGATTGGGTGGCTGCTCTTAACCACTTCTCGGTCATGTTCGAGGGAAGGATCCCGGAGGAGGTAATGAGTCATTTACACAAAAAACTGGACAGTCTCGGAACAGGGTGTCATACCGGCTGAGGAAGGAATCGAAGTGGGTTGCGAGCACCCGGTAGAGCACGATGCTTTCCGGATGCCGCTGCCTGTAGAGTGACGCCATACAGGCAAGGA
>CAZSBE010000150.1:0-6107 GCA_964604955.1 uncultured bacterium | reverse complement strand
GGACTTTTCGAGGTCATAGACCCTGAAGCGCGACCTCTTGAAGCGCCGGCTGAGCGCGGGGTCAGCGAGCTTGCTCACCTCTTCGAGCACCCGGAGTCCCTCTTCCGCCCTCCGGAAGTTGGACATGAGGATGTCCTTCCAGCCGGCCTTGGCCGCCTCGCTCTCGGTCATAGAGTCGCGACCGGGGTCCGCGGCCACGTCCCTCGCCTTGAGCCCTGCAAGATCCCGCTTGAGAACGACGTCGCAAGCCGCGCAGATTTCGTGCCTCGCGTCTTTGAGCGACGCCGACAGCGCGGGGCTTTCAATGTGAAACCTGAGGACGTCCTCTATCACGCGAATGGCTTCACGCACCCTGTTACAGTTGGCATCTACTATGCGGGCGAACTTCTCGTCCACGCGTGGCGTCTCCTCCGCTGCGGCCCGGCCGACTCAATACTCAACCACGAACCCGAGGTCAACGCAATGGGGAACTCCGCTCCTTATCCTCAGGCGGCGCGCTTCTTCCTGGCCTGCCGCCTCTTGGGCTTCTGCCTGACTATCCTGCCCTCGGTCACAACGGGCAGCGTATTCAGGCTGTCGACGGTGGCGCAGGCGGCGAGGTCCTCGTCGAAGCCGAGGCTCATGAGGTAGCGTCCGTGCTCGCAGCTCCTGACGAGGCCCGGGATGTCGTCCCTGTGCTCAAGGTAGAGCATCCTGGCGGCAACCGCCGCGTCATCGAGATCGACTTCTCCCGCCGAAACCAGCCTGTCGACCATCATGCCGGCGCAGACGGCGTCTTCGAGGGCGAACCTGCCCTGCTTGCCGGCGCAGAGTATGCCGACCGTCCTGTCGCCGGCCCGGCCGATGTGTTCGAGCACCGGGCTCATGTTCGCGAAGCACGCCACGATGACCTCGTCGGCGTCGCGCGCCCTGGTTATGGCCTTGGTGCCGTTGGTGGTCGACAGCACTATGTTCTTGCCCTCGACGACCTCCCGGGTGTACTCGAGCGGGGAGTTACCCAGGTCGAAGCCTTCGATGCGCTTGCCTTCCTTCTCTCCGCCGAGAAGCGTGACCGCCTTGTCGAGCGAGGCCGCGAGCTTGCTCGCGGCCTCCACGCTCTCGACCGGGACGATTCGCTCGGCGCCGTTGGCGTGCGCGTAGGCGATGGTGGTGGTCACCCTGAGGACGTCGATCACGGCGATGAGTTTGCCCTTGACGTGGCCCTCCCCGACGCCGTCATGTGTAAAGAAGACTTGAAGTTTCACTTAGGATCTCTCTCCGCCTGAGGCGGCCGCATCCGATCGGCCCTTGACCTCCTCGGCCAGCCTCTCGACGAAGCTGGTGTCGAACTTGCCCGACCTGAAAAGCGCGCTGTCCAGCGCGGCCACCTGGAAGGGAACGGTCGTCTTGACGCCCTCCACCACGAACTCGTCCAGAGCCCTGAGCATCCTGGCTATGCACTGGTCACGGGTGGGGGCGTGCGCCACGAGCTTCGCCAGGAGCGAGTCGTAGAAAGGCGGTATAACGTAGTGGGCGTATACATGCGTGTCCACCCTGACGCCCGGTCCGCCCGGTAAATTGAAGGTGCTGATCTCGCCGGGACACGGCGCGAAGTCGCGGTCGACGTCCTCGGCATTGATTCTGCATTCGATGGCGTGCCCGTTGATGTGCACGTCCTGCTGCTTTATCGACAGGGTCTCTCCGGCCCCGATGCGGATCTGCTCCTGGATTATGTCTACGCCCGTGACCATCTCGGTCACCGGATGCTCAACCTGCACCCGCGTGTTCATCTCGATGAAGCAGAAGCTCCCCTCCTCGTCCATGAGGAATTCGACGGTGCCGGCGCTGTCATAGCCCACGGCCAGGGCCCCTCTCACGGCCGCCTCGCCCAGCCTGCGCCTCAGGTCCGCGTTCACCGCCGGGGACGGCGTCTCCTCAATCAGTTTCTGATGCTTCCTCTGCACCGAGCAGTCCCTCTCGCCCAGGTACACTCCGTTCCCCTTCGAATCACAGAGAATCTGGATCTCGATGTGCCTGGGCTTGGAAACGAATTTCTCTATGTAAAGCTCCCTGTTTCCGAAGCTGGCCTCGGCCTCGCTGCCCGCCGCCTCGAAGTTCTTCCTCAGTTCCTCGTCGTCGTAAGCGATGCGCATGCCCTTGCCGCCCCCGCCGCCGGAGGCCTTGATCATTACCGGGTAGCCGATCTCGGCCGTCACCGCGAGGGCCTCCTCGGCGCCGCTCACCGCGCCCATGCTGCCCGAGACGGCCGGAACGTGGGCCCTGAGCATGGCGGCCCTGGCCTTGGCCTTGTCGCCCATGCATGCGATGACGTCCGGTTTGGGGCCGATGAACTTGATGCCGCTCTCGTCGCAGGCCTCCGCGAAGTCGGCGTTCTCGGCCAGGAAACCGTAGCCTGGGTGGATGCCCTCGGCACCGGTGACTTCCGCCGCGCTGATGATGCGGGGCACGTTGAGGTAGCTCTCCGAGGGGCGGCCGGGGCCGATGCAGACGATCTCGTCGGCGAACCGGACGTGCAGGCTGTCGCGGTCGGCCTCCGAATAGACGGCCACCGTCTTTATGCCCATTTCCTTGCACGCGCGTATAATACGGAGCGCGATCTCGCCCCTGTTGGCGATGAGAATCTTTTTGAACATGATTACAACCTGATTAAGGCTTCCAGGATACGTCCGATCCCGCTTCGATGCCCTTGGCCTTAATCTGAAGCTCCGTGGGGCTCGAGGCGAACCGCAACGCTTCCTCCAGGCTTATCTTGCCCTCATTGTGCAGGTTCAAGAGCGCCTGGTCAAACGACTGCATGCCGTATTCCGACGTGCTTTCCTCAATGACACCCTTTATCATGGGCGTCTTTTCCGAGTCCAGAAGATACTCCTTTATCGTCCCGGTTGCAATCATAACTTCTACGGCGGGTATTCTTCCCTTCTGGTCCGACCTGGGCACAAGGCGCATGGAGATGATCGCCTCCAGGCAGCTTGCCATGAGGAAGCGGATTTCCTGCTGCTGGTTCAAAGGGAAAAACGATATGACACGATTGATCGCCTGGGAGGCGTCGGTCGTATGGAGCGTGCTGAACACCAGGTGCCCCGTATTCGCCGCCGTGAGCGCAATCGACATCGTGGGCTGGTCGCGGATCTCGCCGACAAGTATGACGTCGGGGTCCTGCCTCAGAATATGCTTGAGCGCGCCGTGGAATGACTCCGTATCGCTTCCCACCTCGCGCTGGCTGATCATGGACAGATTGTCGCGGTGCAAAAACTCCACCGGGTCCTCTATGGTAATGATGTTCTTTCTCGAAGTCTCATTGATCTCGCGGATCATCGAGGCCAGCGTCGTGGACTTGCCCGAGCCCACCGTGCCCGTTACGAGAATGAGTCCCCTGGGCTTCTTCGAAAGCTCCCTGATCACGGCCGGCAGGTGCAGGCTATCGAACTTGGGGGCATCGAACGGAATGGTCCTGAAAACCATCGCCGTCGATCCTCTCTGCCGGTAGAAATTGGCCCGGAATCGCGCCAGGCCCGGGATGCCGAAGGCGAAGTCGACTTCATTGGTCTCCATGAAGATGCGCTTCTGCCTGGGCGTGAGTATATTGTCACACTCCGCGTCCACTTCCTCGCCCGTGGGCGGGGGTACCTTGAAGGGAATCAGGTGGCCGTCCACCCGCATAGTCGGCGAGGTACCGACCTTGAGATGAAGGTCCGAGCCGTTGTGCTTGACCATCTCCTGCAGAAGCTCTCTAACCAAGAAGCCCACCTCCTAGGAGGGTTCAACCAGGAACAGAGTCTGCCCGTATTCGACCGGCTGCTCATTCTCGACCAGGAACTTCACGATCGTCCCCGAGACCTCAGCTTCGATTTCATTCATCAGCTTCATGGCCTCGATGATGCAGACAACCTGGCCCGGTGTCACCCTATCGCCTACCTGTACGTAGGGCTGCGCTCCCGGGCTCGGAGCCCGGTAGAACGTTCCCACCATCGGTGACTTGAACTCGACTAAGTTTTCGTCGGCGGCCTTCTCTTCTCTGGCAGCCGCCTGAGGAGCCGGAGCCGGAGCGGCCTCCGCGACATGGCTCGCCGCGGGGGCGTTGCCCGCGGAGCCGCGCTTCGAGATCCGCACTCTGGTCCACCACTTCCGGACCTCAAGCTCCTCTATTTCACTTAGTTCGACAATTTTGATGAGCTTCTTGATATAAGATATCTTCATGGCTCACACCCTTGATACATAGGCCTTAGTCCGCGTATCCACTCTCAGCGTATCGCCCACGTTTATGAAGAGTGGTACCTGTATGACCGCCCCCGTTTCCAGGGTGGCCGGTTTGGTTCCTCCCGAGACGGTGTCGCCCTTGATGCCCGGCGTGGTTTCCTTCACCTCCAAGTCCACGAAGTTGGGCGGCTCTACCGAAACGGGCTCCTTTCCGTGCATGAGAACGCTTACCGAATCGCTTTCCTTCATGAAGGGTATCACGTCCTCGAGCATGGACGCCGGCAGGCTGACCTGCTCATAGGTCTCGCCGTGCATGAAGTAGTATTCGTCGCCCGTGCTGTACAAATACTGCATCTGCACCTCGTCGAGCCTGACGACATCGACCTTCTCGCCCGCGTTCCAGGTCTTGTCGACCACCTTGCCCGTTACGACGTTCTTGAGTTTGGACCTTACGAAGGCCCCTCCCTTACCGGGCTTGACGTGCATGAAATCGACTATCTTCATCAGGGTGCCGTCGATTTCGATTACCATTCCGTTACGAAAATCATTCGTTGTCGCCACTCACTCGCTCCTGCCTCTAAGGTCCTGCCGTAAGAAGTCGTTTTTCCGAAGAGGTCAGGTTCCTTGATCCCCCCTCCTCGATCACCACATTGTCCTCGATCCTGACGCCGCCCCATCCCGGAATGTAGATCCCGGGCTCCACCGTCACGACCATCCCCGGAACGAGCACGTCATCGTTCTTCTGGGCGAGCCGCGGCGCCTCATGAACCTCAAGGCCGACCCCGTGCCCGAGCCCGTGCCCGAACCGGTCTCCGTATCCTCTCTCCTCGATGAACTCACGCGCGAGGCTGTCCGCCTCCCTGCCCGTAATGCCCGCCCTGATGCCTGCGAGGGCCGCCTCCTGAGCGCCGAGGACCGTCTCATATACTTCCCGCTGCTTGCCGGTGGGCTCGCCGATCACGACGGTTCTGGTCATGTCGGCGCAGTAGCCCTTATGAACGGCCCCGAAGTCCAGCGTCAAGAGGTCCCCCGCCTCGAGCCTGCGCTCCGACGGGTGGGCATGCGGGAGGGCCCCGCGCTCACCTCCTGCCACGATGGTCCTGAATGCCGGGAGGTCGCCCGCCGCGGTCATCAGAAAATAGTCTATGCGGGCCGCCACCTCGATCTCGGTCATTCCCGGCTTGAGCTCGCCGGCGATACGGGTGAAAACCCCGTCCGTCAGCGCGGCCGCCTCTTCGATCCAGCCGATTTCCTGCTCGTCCTTCACCGCCCGCAGCTTCTCCGGCATGTCCTCTACGGCGATGAGACCCCCGCCGGCCCGGGCATTGAGCTTCTCATAGGACGCAAACGCCAGCGAGCCCGACTCGAAGCCCGTTCTCCCGGGGAAGGCCCCCACCAGGTCGCCGACGGCCGTGAGGGCGTCCCGCCTGTCTATCTTGACCTGGACCCCGTCATAGGCCTCGCTGCTTGCCTGCTCTTCATAGCGGAAGTCGGTGACCAGCAGAGCATCGTCGAGGGTCACGAACATGGAGGCCGTGGACCCGGAGAATCCTGAGAGATATCTTATGTTGAATATATTGGTGACCACGAAGCTGTCCAGCTCCGTGGCTGCCATCTTGTCCCTGAAGTGTTTGAGGCGGTTCATCGGCGCTCCCTTCCTGTCAGCGAAAAGCCAAGCTAACAGAGCAAAACGGCCATGTCAATATGTATCGGCCCCGGCGGGGGCGCCCTACCTGCCGCATTCGCAGGTGAAGGTGACGAGAATGGCCTCAAGCTCTCTCATGAGGGGCAGTTTGTCCAGCCCGGGCGCGAAAACGGCCGCATCTATGAAGAAATTGCGCCCGCAATCCGGGCAGGTGAAGCAGTAGGATGTGAAGGTGCCGCCGATGACGTACTTCTTGTTCTCCCAG
>CAZSBE010000149.1:0-6122 GCA_964604955.1 uncultured bacterium | reverse complement strand
CGTAATCGGATGGCTCCAGGACCTGGGCACAATGTTCGATAAGACAGCCGACGGCACTTACGTCACCATTCACGGGGGCGGTACCTCCAGGCGGAGAATGCACGCCGCGCGCGATTACAGCGGCGCCGAGATAATGAGAACGCTCCGCGACGAGGTCCTGAACCGCGGCATCGAAGTCGTGGAGTTCACGTCCGCCATCGAACTTATTAAGGACGACGAAGGCAAGTGCGCCGGCGCCGTGCTCTTCAACATGGAGACCGAAGAGCATTTCGTCTGCCGCGCCAAGACCACAGTGATAGCCACCGGCGGCGCCGGGAGGCTTCACGTCCAGGGCTTCCCGACCACCAACCACTACGGCGCGACGGCCGACGGGCTGGTGCTCTCCTACCGCGCGGGCGCGCCCTTCATCTTCATGGACGCCATCCAGTATCACCCGACCGGCGCGGCGTATCCGGAGCAGATCCTGGGCCTGCTCGTCACCGAGAAGGTCCGCGGCCTCGGCGCCCAGCTCGTGAACATAGACGGCGACCAGTTCATCTATCCCCTCGAGACCAGGGACGTGGTCTCGTCGGGCATCATCCGCGAGTGCCGCGAGCGGAAGAAGGGAATCGCGACCAACACGGGTATGATAGGCGTGTGGCTGGACTCCCCCATGATCGACGTCAAGCACGGTCCCGGCACGGTCAAGAAGGCGCTTCCGGCCATGTCCAGGCAGTATGAGCGCTGCGGCATAGACATGACCAAAGACCCTATTCTCATCTACCCGACGCAGCATTACCAGAACGGCGGCGTCCTCATAAACGACAGGGCCGAATCCGGTGTGAAGAACCTCTTCATCGGCGGCGAGGCGGCGGGCGGTATACACGGCCGTAACAGGCTGATGGGTAACTCGCTCCTCGACATTCTCGTTTTCGGCCGGCGCGCCGGCATCAACGCGGCAGCGCTGTCCAAGAAGACCAAGATAGGCAAACTCACCCTCAAGCATGTTGAGGACTATCATAAGGAACTCGAGGCGGCAGGCATTTCCCGGGAGAAGATCTCCCCGATGCTGCTGCCTGACTACCGGAGGCCGGAGACCAAGGAAAGGCAGATGGGCCAGGTGCCGCTAGGCGGAGCCGTGTAGCCCGGCTGGGGCGCTTGACACATGTGGCGCGGCGTGCTAGCTTCCGCGCGAGTCATCCGAGTTCCGCCACCTAGCAGATTATCTTTGGCCTTTACAAACGGGGGATAAGAAGTTGAAGGAGTACAACACAGCGGACATTCGCAACGTCGTTCTGGTATCCCACGGAGGTGTAGGCAAGACCTCTCTTGCCGAATCCTTGTTATACGCGGGCAAGGCGACCTCCAGGTTCGGCAAGGTGGACGATGGCAGTTCCATACTTGATTACGGCGAAGACGAGGTCGAGAGGAAGATAACCCTTAACCTCGCGGTCGGGCACATCGAGTACAAGAACACCAAGATCAACCTCATAGACACGCCCGGTTACGCGGACTTCTACGGCGATACCAAAGCCGGCGTGAGGGCCGCGGACGCCGCAATAGTCCTCGTGAGGGCGGACTCCGCGCTCGAGGTGGGGACCGACAAGGTCTGGGGTTTCTGCGACGAAGCCGGGATCACGAGGCTCATCGTTATGAACCGGATGGACAAGGAGCACGCCGACTTCGACAAGGTGCTCGCCGAGCTGCAGGATCATTACGGAACGTCGGTCGCGCCGATGCACATTCCCGTGGGTTCGGGCGACGATTTCAGCGGCGTCGTCGACCTGCTCACCATGAAATACTACAAGTACGACCGCGCCAAGCCGGGTGCCGGCCTGATGCACGACATACCCGGCGACCTGGGCGAGAGGGCCAGGTCCATGCGTGAGAAGCTCATCGAGAGCATCGCCGAGTCCAGCGATGAGCTCCTCGAGGCCTATCTTGAGGGCAAGGAGATCCAGCAGGACGCGCTCGTTGCGGCGCTTCAGGCCGGCTTCAGGACCCGTAAGATAGTGCCCGTATTCTGCTCGGCGGCCGTTCACGGCATCGGCGCCCAGCAGGTACTGGACGCCATCGCGTCCTTCTTCCCGTCCCCGGCGGACATCGGCGAGTACAGGTGTCTCACGCCCGAGTCGGGCGAGGAGACGACCGCGAAGATCTCCGTCGACGGGCCCTTCGCCGCGCTCGTTTTCAAGACGATATCCGAGCCGCATCTGGGGGACATGTCCATATTCAAGGTTTTCAGCGGCGCCTTCGAGGAGGGCACGGAGGTATATAACTCGGTGAAGAACGCCTACGAGAAGGTCACGCAGCTCTATAACCTCATGGGCAAGGAGAGGAAAGAAGTCAACAGGGTGGTTGCGGGCGACATAGGGGCGACCGTAAAACTCAGGGAGACCTCGACCAACGATACGCTTTGCCAGAAGGCCAAGCCGATCGTGGTCGCTCCCGTCAAGTTCCCCCGGCCCGTGGTTCGCGAGGCTCTCTTTGCCAAGAACAAGGGTGAAGAGGACAAAATGTCGAGCGGACTTGCGAGGCTCCGCCAGGAAGATTCGACCTTCACAATGGTCGTGGACCCCGAGATCAAGCAGACCATCATCTCGGGCCTGGGCGAGCTGCATCTTACCGTCATCCTGGCGAGGCTCAAGGCCCGCTCCGGGGTGGAAGTCGAGCTCAAGAAACCGCGGATTCCCTACAGGGAGACCGTCAAGGGTTCCTGCGAGAAACAGGGCAAATACAAGAAGCAGACCGGCGGCAGGGGGCAGTACGGTGACGTCTGGCTGAAGATAGAACCCCTGCCCAGGGGCGCCGGCTTCGAATTCGCCGACGCGATTGTGGGTGGCACCGTGCCGTCCAAGTTCGTGCCGGCCATCGAGAAGGGCGTCAGGGAGACCATGGACAAGGGAGCTTATGCCGGCTATAACATCGTCGACGTCAAAGCTACGGTTTTCGATGGGTCATTCCACCCGGTGGACTCATCCGATATGGCATTCAAAGTCGCGGCTTCCATGGCTTTCAAGAAGGCCGTTCTCGAGGCCAAGCCGGTCCTCCTGGAGCCCATAATGATCATCACCGTAACAGTGCCCGAGGAAAACCTCGGCGACGTGATGGGCGATGTATCGAGCCGCAGGGGCAAGATCCAGGGCGTGGACAGCAAGGGCAACCTCCAGGTCGTGAAGGCGGCGGTGCCCCTGGCCGAGCTCTACAAGTACTCCACGACGCTCAGGTCGATGACCCAGGGCAGGGGCATGTACGAGAACGAGTTCTCGCACTATGAGGAGGTGCCCCAGGAGATCGCCCACAAGATAGCCGAAGAACACCAGGCCGAACTCGCCGAAAAATAACGGGGTCAGGTCTTAAATTGCACAAGCTACCAGCTGCCCCTTCTGAGCTCAGGCCTCAGAAGGGGTAGTTTTCATCAATGGGGGCAGCCCTCTTACCCGCGGAAGGCTACAAGCATGCCGCTACGCGAAACAAGAGCACCACGGACGCAGCCGCTCGGCATATCGACGGCATGGAACGCCGCGGCCCTGCGCGCGGGGGAGAAGGTCCTCGAGCAGATATTCCGCGTGGGCTTCCGCTCCATAGAGGTCGACTATCGCCTGAGCGAGGAGGCCGTTCCGCTTCTCGAGCAGTACATCCGCGAGGGAAGGCTCGTCGTTTCCAGCGTCCACAACTTCGCACCGCTGCCCGCGGGGGAGGAGCCGACCAACCGCGGCGGCGACAAGTTGTCGCTGGCGTCCACGGACGAAGCGGAGAGGCGCGAAGCGGTCGCGCTCACGAGGAAGACGATCGACCTCGCGAAGAAGCTGGGGGCGATGGCCGTCGTGCTCCACATAGGACACGTCGACATCGGCATCCACTACTTCCAGGAGGTATCGGACATCTGCAAGGGCGAGGGAGTGAACTCGAAGAAGGCCAGGCAGATGAGAGACATGGTGAGGAAACTCCGTAAGGACCATAGGCCCCCTCATATGGAGAGCACAACTCGGAGCCTCGCGGAACTCATCTCATATGTCGGCGAGAGCGACCTGACGCTCTGCATAGAAAACCGCTACTTCTTCCACCAGATCCCGCTTCCCGTTGAAGTCCTCTTCCTTATAGACGAAATCTCATCGCCGCGCCTCCGATACTGGCATGATATCGGGCACGCGCACGTGCTCGAGGTGCAGGGCTGGCTGCCGCATCTCTCATCGCTGGATACGCTGAAGCAGCATCTTTTCGGAGTCCATATCCACGACTCCGTCTTCACGGCCGACCACATAGCTCCGGGTACGGGCGAGATCGACTTCGCTCCCGTGTTCAGGCGCGTTCCGCCGGAAGCCATAAAGGTGATGGAGCTCTCCCCGAAGGTGAGCGAGGAAGAAGTCTCCCAGTCGCTCGTCTTCCTCAGCAGGTTCGGCCTCACGCCCTAGGTTCGAGTCCTGTATGGGGAGGCCCCCTAGGCTCAGTTTCAGATCTGCGCGAGCTGCAGTTAAGCGGAAGCAGTCTAGCACCCACCATGAGAGCAATTGTGTTGACAACTGCTTAGAACTGAGGTAATCAGTGTGTGCAGGGCATTGAGTGTTACAGGGATAGCACAGCCGTCCATAGCGGGGATAACAGGATCCGCATAAGCCTTAGTTAGGCCTAAGTGATATCAAAAAACCAATAACTTAAAGGAGGTTACCATGAAGAACTTATTTCTATTGTTCGTGGCGGTATCCTTTTTAGTGATAAGTGCTTGTGAAAAGAAAGCTGACATCACTTCAGAGAATAAGGCCATCTTCAATCACGTTGAGATGCTCTGGAACACAGGGGACCTAGCAAGAATGGACGATATTTTCGCCACTGACTTTGTAAATCATGATCCCAACGCTCCTGATGCTAATGATCTCGAAGGCTACAAAGGACTCATTGTTATGACACGCACAGGCATTCCTGACTTCCATGTCACCAGCGAGGACATTATCGCTGAAGGGGATAAGGTTGTAAGCCGTTGGACAGCTAGTGGCACGCACAAAGGTGTGTTATTTGGTATTCCGCCTACAGGTAAGAAAGCTACATGGAAAGGTATCAGCATATATCGTTTCGCAGATGGCAAGATCATTGAAGCCTGGTGGAGTAAAGACATGTTTAGCCTTCTGCGACAGCTCGGTGTTATTCCCCCACCTGGGAAGGGCGGAGATTAATTGATTACTAGTGATATGGTTATTTCAGCCTAACATCGGCATTAACCCGACCGAAGGGCTTTGTGCGAATCCGAAAGTTCAGTGCGCCGCAACCTTCGGCGGGTTATGCCAAACGTTACGCTCAGCAGGTCAACAGGTCCGAATCTGGATCGTCACGCTACATCAGCCACCCTCTGTGCCATTTCGGCACACTCCTGGCTCATCAGAAAGTTGCGAAGATCGTTCTGCTTGGGGAGTCGTGCGGAACATGTCAGCAGATGCGCTAGCAGATTCCTATGACATGTTGGCCACAAGTTGCCCCAACTTCAGACAGTCCTCGCTCATGAGAAAGTTGCGAAAGTTGTACTGTTTGGGGACCCGTTTGGAACATGTCCATGAGTGCGATCGCCGACTCGGTTTGACCCGAAGCAGTGCCATGTTATCTGGAAACCGCATAAAACCCAACGGCACATCCGGAAGTCCGAAAAGTGTTTGAAAGCAATGCAGATATGTGGTATCCATGATTGAGTGTTATCTGGAAAAAGAGCGATCCAAAGGCTGTTATATGGAAACCATATAAGCCGTAGTTCGGCTGCGGTAGTAACCCACAAAGACACAAAGAAAGGAGGTGATCCCTATGCCAAATAAGGATGGAAAAGGCCCAAAGGGTCAAGGACCGAAAGACGGGCACGGCGGAGGAAAAGGGAAAGGAAAAGGGAAAGGAACAAGCAAACCCGCTGGTCCGAAAAAGGGCGGGAAAAGGGGCGGATGTTAATCGCCGAACCAGTCGTTGCAGGCGACGTTGCCCGCCGCGACGATTTTTCGTAGGCCTCAACTGATTTCAGGCGGGCTACGCGCCTGAAATCATCCGCACTTAAGAGCCAAAATGAAATTCAGCAACGTGGTTAAAAATATTCTGGCTTCTGTTTCTGACTCAATGACCCCACAGGAAATTCGGGACCAAGTGAAGATGAAATATCCTGATTTCTATGG
>CAZSBE010000148.1:0-6299 GCA_964604955.1 uncultured bacterium | reverse complement strand
GCCCCTCTTGATTTCCGCAATCGCTTCCTCTATGGAATCGAATCCTTTCACGCCTTGCTACCTCCCATGACCTATCCTCCGGAGGAAAGGTATTTGGCCAACTGGTCGACCTCGACGTTCACCGCCGTGCCCACCCGCCAGTTCCTGATGATCGTGTTTTCAATGGTGAACGGGATTACCGTCACCTCGACAACCGTACCCTCTATGGATTTCACCGTCAGACTCACCCCGTCGAGCGCGACGGAGCCCTTGGTCCTCACGAAGCGGGCGAGGTCATCCGGTATCTGGATGGCGAAGTCGATGTTCCCCGCGCCCACGACCCTTCGCCGGCGCACGGCGCCCGTGGAGTCGATATGGCCCGACACCAGGTGGCCGCCGATCCGGTCGCCCAGCCTGAGGGCGAGCTCGAGGTTGACCTCGGAGCCAGGGCCCAGCCGGCCGAGGGTGGTCCTTTTCAGCGTCTCGCCCACGGCGTCGAAAGTGAACTCCCCCTCGCGCCTCAGCGTCACCGTCTGGCAGACGCCGTTTACGGCGACGCTGTCCCCCGCGGCCATTTCGGGCGAGACACGCGGCGCCCTCACCCTGAAGGACATGTTTCCTCCCGTCCCCGTGACCGACGCCACCTTTCCGACTTCCGCAACCAGGCCCGTAAACAAACCTATTTCACCTTCTTCGGATAGAGACTCATGACCGCATCCCGGGACACCCTTGAGAGCTGATCGATTTCGAACCTGACCCCCCGGACGGTAGCCGAGCCGACTTCCAGGAACGAACTCAGCGAACGCCTGCCGCCCATTATACCGGGAGCGATGAAGACCACAAGCTTGTCGGCGTGGCCCCCCCGGACGAAGGAAGAGAATACCTCCGCTCCCCCTTCGACCATCAGGTCCTGCACGCCCAGGCCGCCCAGGTGGTCCAGCACCCGCCCGATATCTACGGACCGCGCCGAAGCCGGTCCAATCTTGACGGCGCTAACGCCATATTTGTCAAGCCTTTGCAGCCTGTTGTTCATATCATCATTGAAGTACACGATGGTCTTATGCCTGGCCGCCGTTCTGACGAGCCTGGCGGTTTCCGGGATGCGAAGATGGGTGTCCAGAACGCAGCGCCGGTAGGAGCCGCCCGCCTTCACCGACGGCAGCAGCATGGGATCGTCCCTGATCACGGTGTTGACGCCCACCAGGTCGGCCTGCGACCTGCGCCTCATCGACTTGACTTCCGCGCGCGACGCTGCCGACGTGATCCATCTGGAATCGCCCCGCGCGTTGGCGATTCTCCCGTCCAGTGTCTGGGCAACCTTGAGCGTCACGAAAGGCCGGCCGGTCTTCATGAACTTGAAGTAGGACTCGTTGAGCCTTCTCGCCGGTCCGGCAAGGAGGCCGACATGGACTTCGATGCCCGCCTTCCTCAGCGTGTTTATGCCCCTTCCCCGGACGAGGGGATTGGGATCGCTTGTAGCCGCATACACGCGTCTGATGCCGCTGTCAGTGATGGCGCCAGTGCAGGGGGGCGTGCGGCCCTGATGGGCGCAGGGCTCCAGCGTCACGAAGAGGTCTGCGCCGCGGGCCAGGTCTCCGGCCTCTCTTAAGGCGATGACCTCCGCATGCGGAGCGCCCCACTTCCGGTGGTACCCGCGCCCGACCACCTGCTTTCCCCTTACTACGACGGCGCCCACGGCCGGGTTGGGATAGGTTGTCCCCGCGGCCCTCCTGGCCAGGCGCAGCGCCTCGGCCATCATGGCTTCGTCCTGTGCTCTTCCCATAACCGGCCCCAAAAGCAGAAACCCGAAGTCGGCCTTCGGGTCACAAAGTGGTCTTCACCAAACCTTCTCTCGTCCGGACTGTACCGTCGGCTCCGGAATTCCACCGGATCTGCAGCTTGCGCCGCTCGCGGGCTCTGACCGCCGGTGGGGAATCTCACCCCGCCCCGAAGGCTCTTATTTGTCTTTCGTCCGAAATGTAGCAGAAAAGCCCGCCCCGGTCAAGCTGATTGGGGTCAGGTCTTAAAATGCACAAGGGGGTCAGGTCTTGAAATGCACAACAGAGGCCGGGTGCAAGGACGGGGCAGGTGAGAACAGGCCCTAACCGGCCGGGCCGCCGTCACCACCGGCCGCCTCCGGCCCCAGCAGGGCATCCACGAAGGGCCCGGGCTCGAACGGGGCCAGGTCGTCCGGCGTCTCCCCGGTGCCCACGTACAGAATCGGTATGCGATGCTCCTTGGCTATGGCGACCACGATGCCGCCCTTGGCCGTGCCGTCGATCTTCGCCATTACGATGCCCGTGACGCCGCATGCCTCCGCAAAGGACCCGGCCTGGCGGAGCGCGTTCTGGCCCGTGGTCGCGTCCAGAACCAGAAGCACTTCATGGGGCGCCCCCTCCACAACCTTGCCCACGACGCGCACTATCTTCGAGACCTCATCCATCAGATTGCGCTTGGTCTGCAACCGGCCGGCCGTATCTATGATGAGTACGTCCACACCTCTGGCCCTGGCCGCCTCGCACGCGTCATACGCCACCGAAGCCGCATCCGCTCCGGGCTTGTGCTTGATCACGCCGACATTGAGTCTTCCCGCCCACACCTCGAGCTGGTCGATCGCAGCCGCCCTGAAGGTGTCTGCCGCCGCAAGCAGGACGCTCTTGCCTTCGGAGCAGTACTTGCGGGCCAGTTTCGCAATGGTCGTGGTCTTGCCGGTGCCGTTCACGCCGACCATCATGATTACATGAGGCTTATGCGCCAGGTCGACTTCGGCGCGCGGCATGGCGGTGAGTACTCCGATCAGTTGCTGCCGGACGGTCGACCTGATGAGGTCCGCCGTAACGCTCTCACGGGACTCCCGGACGCTGTCGACGATTTCGGTGGCCGTCCTGACACCGAGGTCGGCGCCTATGAGAAGCTCCTCTATCTCGTCCAGCGTCTCCTCGCGGTCGCGCCCGCCGCGGACAATTCTCGATATGCCGCCTGAGAAAGCCTCCCGGCTACGTTTGAGTCCCCTCCTGAGCGACTCCAGTCTTCGTGAAAACAGATTACCGCCCAACTCCGTCCCTCACCCAACCGGCGCCGGTTCTTCGGTTTCCTCGCGCTCGCGGTCTATCCTCACGGACACGAGCTTGGATACGCCAGGCTCCTCCATCGTGACGCCGTAGAGACAGCTGGCCAATTCCATTGTCCTCTTGTTATGCGTGACGATGATGAACTGCGTGTTCCGCGAGAAGTCGGTCAGCATTCTCCTGAACCTGAGGATGTTGGCGTCATCGAGCGGGGCATCGACCTCGTCCAGCAGGCAGAACGGGCTCGGCCTCGTGTGATATACGGCGAAGATGAAGGCAATGGCCGTCAGCGCGCGCTCGCCCCCAGAGAGGAGAGAAATGTGCTCGAGCTTCTTGCCCCCGGGGCGGGCAAGGATTTCAACCGGCGACTCCAGCGGATCGGCATCGTCGGTCAGCCTCAGGTCCGCATCACCGCCCTCGAAGAGGGTCTGGAAATTCATGCGGAAGTCCTTGCGCACGACTTCGAAAATCTCGGCGAATTCCGCGCGCGCCTTCCTGTTTATCTGGATTATGGCCTCATCGAGACTCTGCCGCGCCTTGACGAGATCGTCGCGCTGGGACTCCAGGAAATCGAGTCTCTCCTTCTCGACATCGAACTCCTCGAGGGCTATGAGGTTGACGGGCCCCAGATCCTTCAGGTGACGCTTCAGGCCCTCGAGCTCCTTCCCGTAGCCCTCGATCTCATCAAGCATCGCGAAGTCCAGAGATGATATGTCGGTATCGTACTCCTCGAGCGCCCTCTCCTTCAGCGTATCACCCTTAACCTGGATCAGGTTGCCTTCCGACTCGATGGCGCGCTTCTTCTCGAGCAGCTGTTCCCTATCGCGCGAGAGCTCTTTTATCTTCTTGCGCGCGTCGTCGATCTCGCTCTCGATCCCGTGCTTCTTCTCCACGACCCCGCGCCTTTCCCTGTCCACGCCTTCGGCGTCGGTCATGAGTTCGTTGATCCGTCCGCTCACCGCTTCTTCCTTCACGCCGAACTCCTCCAGAGCTCGGGTGAGATCGGATTCGGATGCTTCCAGCCCATCGATCTCACGCTTGAGGGCATCGATCTCGCGGCCCAGCCTCTCGACCTTCGCTTCCAGCAGCGCCCTGGTCGACTTGAGGCTGTGGATCTCCTCGCCCGTCTCCCTGACCCCAGCCCGCAGAGCCGCGACTTCGCCGTGGAGCCGCTTCTCCTCTGCCGAGGAGTCGAAAAGGTCCGGCTGGCCTTCAGCCGCCGCCCCGCCGGGCCCCGTGAAATGCGCGAACTCGTCTTCGACAGCTGCCAGCGACGTGCGAAGGTCTGCAATTTCGCTCGCAACCTCCGTTCCCGCTGTCTCGCGCGACCTCAGCTCCGAGATCTTGCTCTCCAGAAGTCTCTCCTTTGCCGTGAGCTCCCGGTCGAGAATCTCGCAGGCCTTCTCCTTGGCCTCACGTTGGGCCGTGAGGTCTGCCAGGCCGGCTCTCAGCTCCTCAAAGGCCTTCTGCTGCTCTTCTGCGAGCTTCATGAGCGCGCCGGCCTCCTCTGCGAACTGGCGCACCTTGTCCCTTCTCCCCACGAGGACGTTGGGCGAGTGACCGTCCGACCCGGCGCGGACGATGTGCCCGCTGAACAGGGCGTCACCGTCGGGAGTCACGAAGCCGGAGACGCCGTCGCCGTCGCCTTCCGAAAGCGAGAAGGCCCTGTCCAGGTCCTCCACGATCACGACATTGCCGAGAAGGTACTCTACGAGCGGCTGGTATCTGGCTTCGCAATCGACGAAGTCGGTCACCCTGCCGACGATCCCGGCCCGGCCCAGGTCGATGTCGGAGCGCCTGCTCGTCTCCGGTATGCTGTCCAGCATCACCATCGTGGCCGACCCTCTGCCGGCGCCCTTGAGAAGCCTGACGGACTCGACGGCGTTGCGCTTGCCTTCGACGACGACATACTGGAGGGCGTTCGAAAGAGCGGCCACGACCGCGGGCTCGTACCGCTCCTCCCGGCACCTCACCAGGTCGCCCACGACGCCGTGCACGGAGGGCTCTTCCCTGCCCTTCTCCATGAGCGTCTTGACCCCGCCTTCATAGCCTTCGTAGCGCTCGACGAGCTCTCGGAACAGGTCGCTTCTCGACGTCGCCTTCGCGGCCTCTTCCGCGAGCCTGGCTCTCTCTTCCCTTATCGAGTCCATCTTGCCGCCGAGCTCGGCGACAAGGCCCATAAGACCTGACAGGTCCTTCTTTCCCGATTCGTATTCGGACCTGAGGTTTTCGGCTTCGGACTTCATTGCCGTGACTTCCGCCGAGAGCGCTTCAAGGTCGGACGCGATAGCGCTTTCTTTCGCTTCGAGTCTGGAGAGAAGTCCGGTAATATGGGTCTGCTTGGATCGCACCTCAGTCAGGCTCGACGCCGCGTCGATCTCGCGCTGAATGTTCTGGAGTTTCTCCCTTGCCACTGCAACGGACTTATCCCGCAGCGCCTCGAGCTTATCGCCGGCCTGCGTGTACTCCCTCTCCATGGTTTCGAGGGCCGCCGTCCTGTCGGCTATCCTGGCGGTGCACGTCTCAATCTCCCCCGAGGCGGTTTCGAGCTCCGCCCGTCTGGATTCTATTGCCTCGCTCCGCCGGGTCTTCTCGTCGCCGATTTCCTTGATCTTGTCCGCCGTGGCCCGGGCCCTCTCCCTTATGACTATCTTCTCGTTCTCCGCCGCCTGCAGCCGGCCGTTGACGTCCGCCACCCTCTTGCCGACTTCATTGACTTCCTTCTCGGTCTCGATGATGGTCACACGCTTGTTTTCGATCTCGGACTCCAGAAGATCTATGTTCCCGGCCCTCGACGAGATGTCGGTATCGACGTCGACCGCCTGCTTCCTGAGCATGCCGAGCTTCCGCATCATGCCGTCATACTCCCCGGCGGCGGCATAGACGCCGACTTCCTTTATCCTCTTCGACAGCCGTTCGTAACGCCTCGCCCTGGCCGCCTGCCTCGAGAGCTGCCGCACTCTCCTCGCGACTTCGCTTATCAGGTCCTCGACCCGGTTGAGGTCGCGCTGCGTGAGCTCGAGCTTGTTGTGCGTCTCTCTGCGGCGCATCTTGTACTTGCTGATACCGGCCGCTTCCTCGATGATCTTCCGCCTCTGCCCGCCGGTGTCCTCGAGTATCCAGTCGATCATCTCCCTTTCCATGACCGAATAGGCGCGGCGGCCCATGCCGGTACCCAGGAAGAGGTCAACGATGTCCTTCAGCCTGGACGGCACCTTGTTGATGAAGAACTGGCTCTCTCCCGACCGGAAC
>CAZSBE010000147.1:0-6334 GCA_964604955.1 uncultured bacterium | reverse complement strand
GATGGACTCTTCGAGAACTGCGAAGGAGCTCTCAAGTACCTCCCGCGGAGAGCCGTGATATATTGCCGCTTCCTGCCTTATCTTGAGGGCCTCGGAGGTGGTGACCCCCAGCGAATCGATGATGAGGGAGGCCTCGAGCATCCTGTCGTCGTGAAAGAGCCTGTCGGCCCTGGCTATCTCCAGCAGTCTGCCCTCGTACCCCTCTGCATCAACTATGCGGATAAACTCATCGAAACCCGCCGGCGTCAAGTCACGGGTCAGAAGAGCGGCTGTGAAGTGAAGAGTGTTGAGAAGGCGGATGCGGTGGCGCTCACGCATGTATATCCACCATCTCGCAGCTTCTTCGGGGGTCTGCTGTCCCAGGTCCCTGATCTCACCGAGAGCCCCATGAAGCTCCGCGCTCTCCAGCCAGGGCACCGCGGGAAGTGCGGATATCCTCTCCAGGGCAGACTCCCTTATCGCCCAAAGACGATGCGGATAATACCTGAACAGAAAGTTCTCCACCATAGCGGGCGCGACCGACGGATCTGCCAGCGCCTCCCTGTACTTCTCCTCGCACTCCTCCCAGGGCCGGAGCAGCTCCTCCATCGCCCTGCCGAGATAAAAGACCGGCCACCCCCACCCCGGCCTCTCCCCCATGGCGGCCTCGAACCCCTTGGAGGCGCTCAGGCATCGTCCCCGGTAATACTGGACGAGCCCGAGAAGAAATTCCCGGTCAGCCTCTTCAAGCGCTACAGCTTCAAGCCAGGGCGGTTTCTCCCCGCGCTCGAGGAGCCCGGCGGTCTTCGACAGCTCCCCCATGTCGAGAGCCACGAGTGCGAGGATCCGGAGGGTGAACCCGTCCCCCGGGGCCCGCCTGAGGACGTCAGCGGCTATCTCCAGAGCTCCGTCGAAGTCGCCGGAGCACCGCATCGAATCGGCGCGGGCTCTCGAATGGTCGAGCTCCGCGACCTCCCACGTGACATCGTTCAGATCGATTGCGCCCGATGCCGCATGCGCGCTCAGAACCACGGAAAGTACGAGGGCCGACGCTATGAGGTTCTTCATCCAGGACTCCTTGCTCAGGTGTGATTTCTACTCTATCGAGTCCACGAATCGCAGATCCGCTTTATGATCCAGTATTTCAAATCACGGGAGATGTCAATAAGAATCGCGCCTGGCGTGACGCCTGGAAACCCTACCCCGACGCGCTATGCCGGCGGTTGCGGCCCGTCCCCGGCTTATGTATCGCTCTGAGACTCAGGCTTTTGCCTCCATCCTCTCACAAAACGGAGACTCCGGCAATCCCGGGGCGGTTCGCTACCTTATCTTGATCGAGAGGCCGTTCATCTGGGCCCAGCGGTTCAGCTTGTTCATCTCGGCAGGCGTCGCCCGGCGGTTACACTTGCCCCTGGCCTCCACAACGGCCTTGGTTTCACTCGACACGCGCACCGTCAGCCTGCGGATGCCATCGCACCTCAGCGACCAGATGGAGGTCTTCCTCCTCGAAATCGACCCTGCATACATGAGCACGCAGTGGCTCATCGTCCTCCCCTCAGCGGCGAGCGCTGCCGTCGAGAGAATCTCAGTCATCGTCCACGTGGTATATGTGTTGGCGCCATCATCGCCATCGGTCTTGAACTTCCAGCTTCCCGCCTTGAGGCCGGATGGGACGTACACCGCAGCCTTGACCCCCCTGGCCCGTGCGAGTTCCCTGTGCCAGGCTTCCATCCCGCGGACGAGCGACCTGACGGTCCGGCCCTTCATGGAGTAGCCCCTGCCGCGCCGGCGCATTTCGGCGATGTAATCTATGAGAGGGGCGATCTGAGCATTATCGCCGATGGGGTTCTCGCAGAACCACCTCATCACGGTGAGCCAGAACCGCTCATCATCCTTGAAACCGCGCCCGAGAGAGCTCTCGCAAATCGCCTCGGCAAGTACCCTGGTACCTCCGAGGGCCTCTACCTGGGCAGCGCGAATGGCGTGGAAGAAAAACGTCCCGCTGGGCATGTTGAGGAAGATATGGCACATCTTCCTCGTCATCACCACCGGCATGAACCCTGATTTCATGTGCCTGTATGCGCTGCCACCGGAGGCAAGATGGGCGAAGAACATGGCGAGAGTCCCATCATAACCCCAGATGTTATGATGATAGAACACACCGTAAAGGAACCTGGGAACCGGATACTCCACGATGAGATGGTCCACGAGAGACGAGAAGATCGTGTGCGTGGACTTGCCCCTGGGCTCCCAGTCCTCAGGCTCTGCCTTCCAGGCCAGAGACGAGAGCTGAAGATGGGGCTCCCAGAAGTCGCGGGTCGCGATCTTGGGGGAGCGGGCCAGAACGATTGCCAGCAGCCTCCTCAGCTTTTCCTTCTTCTTGCGCTTGACCCTGCGGAGTTCCGAGATGAAGTTCCTGCAGGGCTGCGGCACGCGCCTGTCCGAGATGTCAATCTCGCCCGCGAGCACACTGTGGACAGCCTCGGTTTCCACGATGTACCCGGCGTGAAGGAGTTCTCTCTCGGCCCGCCGGGTGGCGCTCTGCTCCTTTCTTCTCCGGCGCCGCTCTTCCTTCCGCGATGCCCTGACGTTCTCCGCCTTCTTGCGCTTCTTCTCCCGCTTCTTCTTCGTCATTTCCTTCGCCCCCTTAAGGAGCGGACCTACCCCAATGGTGTAATATGGCCCCCTGGCGGGTGTACCTCACCCTGGCGAGACCAATGGACGTACTGCTGATGAGTTAGGGCGCCAATGTGCGCCCGGCACTCACGGTCGGTCCGCTATTGTAGAAACCGACCGCGCGTACAGTGATGGTAGGTATGACGCTGGAAGAACATAATCATTGCTCCGCTTATACTTGGTCTAACTGCTCCGTGCATATTACAGAATCGGCCCGTGGCTGGCAAGACTTAATTACCCGGCGGGTAATTCTTCAATTGCGCCCCGACAGGGACCTCATCATCATGAGAGTGCTCCACTGCGGGAGCTCACACGTTCATCTTCCGGAGCCAATCCGGGCAGATATTGACTTGAGTCGTTCCCTCTCGTCTACTGTGAGGCTACCCATCCCCTGTGTACCCACTTTGTCAAGGAGCGCATCCACCTCTCCCCGAAGCACTTCGCGGTCCAGATCAACGGATTGCTCTTTGGGCCTTCGGGACAGGCGGCGGAGCGACGCAAGCCGGGCCCGTATCGGGAGTCCCAGAAGATGAGTTCTCCCCGCGTACATTACTATGAAGGCCAGTGCAGTGCCTGCCGTCGCAAGCACGATTACGTAGCGAGTCCTAAGGAGATGAGAAAATAGCGCTGAGGCGATGAGCATTCCTGCAACAGCGCCTCCCAAATGGGCTTCGTGTCCGATATGGCCGGACTGGGATCGTATGCCGTATATGGTTATACCCGTATACAGGACAGCAAACACCCAGGCGGGGATCCCCGTATAGATGGGAAAGACCATCAAATTACTTCGAGGGAAAAGCAGCACAAACGAAAAGACAATCCCGCTGACAGCTCCTGATGCACCCACAGCAGTGTAATTCGCGTGGTTTCTATGGATCAGGAGCGCCAGCAGGCTCCCGGCAAGAAGGCTTCCGAAATAGATCGCCACAAAACCAATCCAGCCGCCCGCCTGTTCGATGGCCGGCCCAAAAGCATAAAGCGTCACCATATTAAACAAGAGATGGCCGATGCCCACATGCAGGAAACCTGAAGTCAGGACTCTGTAATACTGCTTGCGCCACAAGACCGCTTCGACTTCCAGGGAGTAGGACCTGAGTATCCTCTCCGAGAATAGCGCCTTCACAGATATCGCCGTTGTTACCAGAATGACGACAAGCGTAAATGGCATGATCGTCTCATGCATGACTTAACCCACTCTGCAAAACCACAGCCCATCTGGGCCAACGCCTATGCCCGGGCGGCGCCAGGCGAAACTCAGGCTGAATCGCAACTCATACAGGCCTATATGGTCGAGCCATCACGCTACAATCCTAGCATTACCAGCCACCCATTTCAAACAGAACCAGCTGGAGCTGACCCATCCGTGTATCAGCCGAAGTAAACCTGACAACCGCGGCACGAGTGGCCGCTCGGCGACCTTCTGCTTGACCCGTGGTACAATTCCCTATAAGCTTGCGGGGCCAAGAACGAACGGAGCTGGAGTTCTTTATGATCACCGCAAGAGATCTATATGGCGCCTGCACGGATACCGGCAGGCCACAGCACATTTCCGGGCGGAAGGTGCAGTCTTGAGGAAAGAGCGCTGCTCAAAGTGCGAGAAGTACGTCCCCATGAACAGCATGTTCACCTTCAGAGGGGGCTTCACATGTGATGCCTGTCTGGAACAGGTATTGATGCAGGATGATACTGTGGAGCGAGGCGAGATAGACCGCCATCTGGACCCCACGCTCTGCGTCAATTGCGGTCGAGACAACGGAAACATCGAACTCCAGGTGCTTTCCGGCATCCCTACATGCGATACCTGCATCGCCTACTTCAGAAATCGCCCCTTCCCCACCTGGTTGAAAGTGTCTTTCACCTTGCTCATTGTGGTGGTCATCCTTCACGTCGCGCACAACAGGCGCTTCTGGCTGGCCTACCAGGAGATAAAAAAAGCAGGTCAGACAGAGGAATTCTCTGCCTCCGCCGCGCTTTACGCCTCAGCCGCTCAGAGGGTTCCCGAAAACGCAGGTCTTCAATCTTACAGTGCGTTCATTGTCGGAATCGGCCTTCTCCAGGAAGACCTGTCCGAGGAGGCCCTGCCGTATCTGGAAAGGGCCCGCGATGGTGTGCCCCCGGAACTTGAACTCGAGAGGGTGATATCGGTCGCCAGGTGCAACGTAGCCTTTGAGCACCAGGACTATGATGAGTTCCTTCGGATCGCCCTTCGCATGAGACGGGAGTATCGGGATGAGGCCGTCGAATGGGCCCGCGCCGCGTCCGCATATGCCTGCAAATACGCAGAGACAGGAGACATGACATACCACAAGAACGCCCTGGCGCACCTGGATTCGGCTCGCGTCAGGAGCCCTGGCGACCCCGCGATCAGCGAATACGAGATGCGGATCCTGCACCGCCTGCACTCAAGAGAAGTCCTCAAAGCAGATGAGTTCTACGAAAGGTATCCTTCCGGCTGGACGAAGGGAGATGATTGAGTGTTTTTCATACCGGGATTCATAGTCGCCATTGCAACGTTCCCCGGCGTGATCGTTCATGAGGCCGGGCATATGCTGGCATGCAAGCTCCGGCACGTCGCCGTGTTCGACGTGCGCTTCTTCAGGTTCGGCAACCCCGCGGGCTTCGTGCTTCACGAGGAGATTAATGATTTCAATACGGCCTTCCTGGTATCCGTGGGCCCGTTGGTGACCAATACGCTGCTATGCATACTCATCTGCTTCCCGACGTACCTGCCAATGAGGGTCTTCGATGTAAGCAGTGCGTATTCATACCTGCTGCTCTGGCTCGGCGTATCCATCGGAATGCACGCGTTCCCGTCGACCCATGACGCCCACAATCTCTATCAGCAGGCCAAGAAGGCCGCGCGGTCGGCCAATCCCCTGGCTATTCTGTCGTTTCCGCTGGTGGTGGCGATTTACATCGCCAATGCGCTAACCGTGGTCTGGTTCGATTACATATACGGGATCTTCGTGGGGTACTACCTGCCCTCCATAATACTCCGGTAGCAGCAACTTCTTCTTACCTTTGTACTGCTCCGCCAATCCCGGGCTGTTCGGGAAGAGAGTCCCTCGTTGCACTATTGGTAATCCGGCGGAAACCGCGCGCCATCGTACGACACTTCATAGACACAATGAGGCTCCCGGCCTGGTTTGGCGCGGCCAGGAGCCTCATGAATTCACTTGATGCTATTTCAGCAATACGACCTTCGCGGCCTTTACCTGTCCACAGGCCTCCATCCTGCAGAAATACACGCCCCTGGCCGCCGCCAAGCCTGCATTGTCGGTTCCGTCCCATACTTCTGTATGGGCACCGGCCTGGCGTGCACCAGTGTAGAGGTTCTTAACCAGCCTGCCACTGACGTCAAATATACTCAGCCTGACATAGGAATCACGAGCAACGCTGTAGTTGACAACGGTAGTAGCAGCGAACGGATTCGGTACGACCGGTCCGAGTTGGAACTTGCTTGGACGGCGCTCATCGCCGGTCTCGACTATCTCAGCAGCGAGGCCGTCGAATGAAGCCGAGACCAGAACAGGCGAAGCCGCATCTCGGTCGGCGGCCGCCAGCTTCTTCTCGAATGTGATATGCATGATCGTGCCATCTCCTGAGAATCCTGCGGAGCCAGCAAAGGCAAGCCTTAGAGATGAGCCGAGGTCATTGTGCGCCAGCAGGCGGTTATCAA
>CAZSBE010000146.1:0-6470 GCA_964604955.1 uncultured bacterium | reverse complement strand
TTATCGCTGAAGTCAAGATAACGAGCGCGGGCATGCTTACAGTGGGGGGGACTGTATCCCTGTTCCTGGGCTCGCTCATGCTCATCGAATCTCCCGCGCCTTTCCTCCGGATTTCATACAAGGTCATAGTGCCGGCGGTCCTCACTACGGCGGTTTTCTTCATTTTCGCGGCGGGGGCCGGGATCCGCGCACAGAGGAGAAAGCCCACCACCGGAAGCGAGGGACTGATCGGCGAGCGGGGCGTTACCACCACCGAAGTCGACGGCTCGGGCCAGGCCTTCATACACGGCGAACTCTGGAGCGTCGAGGCGGCGGAGAGCATCGGAAAGGGCGAGGTCGTGGAAGTGATTTCCATGGAGGGATTGAGGCTTCGTATACGGCGAGCCGGCACTCAGGGCGGGCCGCAAGGGAGGGATTGAAATGGGAATAGAGTACATTGTCGCCATCGTGATCGGTCTTTTCATTCTCGCCAATGCCGTGCGAGTGCTGCGCGAGTATGAACGGGCCGTAATCTTCCGGCTCGGCCGGCTGATCGGGGCCAAGGGCCCCGGGATCATCCTGCTCATACCCATCGTCGACAGGATGGTCAAGGTCAGCCTGAGGGTGCTGGTGATGGACGTGCCGCCGCAGGACGTCATAACCAAGGACAACGTTTCCATCAAAGTGAACGCCGTGGTGTACTTCCGGGTGATGGATCCCAACAAGGCCATTACCGAGGTCGAGGACTACATGTACGCGACCAGCCAGCTGGCGCAGACCACTCTGAGGAGCATACTCGGGCAGGCCGAGCTGGACGAGCTCCTGGCGAGCAGGGACAAGATAAACTCCGATCTCCAGCGGATACTCGACAAGCAGACCGACCCCTGGGGCATCAAGGTGTCCAACGTCGAGGTCAAGCACGTGGACCTTCCGCCCGAGATGCAGCGCGCCATGGCCCGCCAGGCCGAGGCCGAGCGCGAGAGGCGAGCCAAGGTCATCAAGGCCCTGGGCGAGCTCCAGGCGTCCGAGAAACTCTCGCAGGCCGCGGAAGTCATCGGCAAGTTCCCGATAGCGCTGCAGCTCAGGTACCTGCAGACGCTTACCGAGGTCGCGGCCGAGAACAACTCGACCACTCTCTTCCCGATTCCGATCGACCTCTTCAAGCCGTTTATAGAGAGAGCGAAGCCCTAGTGGCCGCAGAGGAGACAGAGAGGAAGGCCCCTGTGCTTGAATCCGGCCGGCTGCGGGCGCTGCCGCCATACCTCTTCGAGGAGCTCACCCGGCTCAAGATGAGGAAGCGCGCTGAAGGGGCGTGCATCGTGGACCTTTCCATCGGCGACCCGGACACGGGCGCTCCTCCGGCGGCCGTCGAGGCCCTCAGGAAGTACGCCGGCGACCGGCGGCTCGACCAGTATACGCCGGCCTGGGCCGTGGAGGAATTCAACGGGGCCGTCGCGCGCTACATGCAGCGCAGGTACCGGGTGGACCTCGACCCGGCCGCGGAGATAGCGCCGGTGATCGGGACCAAGGAGGGCATAGCCAACCTCGCGCTCGCCACCGTGGACCCGGGTGCGCTCGCGCTGGTGCCCGACCCCGCCTACCCGGTTTACTCGCGGAGCGTGGGATTCGCCGGCGGCCGGGTCCGCTTCATGCCGCTCAGGGAAGCCGGCGGATTCGTTCCCGAACTGGGCGCCTTCAGCCGCGAGAGGCCGCGGCTCGTCTTCTTGAACTACCCCAACAACCCCACATCGGCCGTAGCGGGCCCGGGGCTTTACGCCGGAGCGGTGAAGTTCGCCGAGGAAACCGGCGCGTGCATCGTAAACGACGCCGCATACAGCGAGATCACTTTCGACGGGTATGTCTCGCCGAGCGTCCTCGAGTACGAGGGCGCGCGTGAAGTGGCGGTGGAGTTCCATTCCTTCTCCAAGACCTATGGCGTGCCGGGTTGGAGAGTGGGCTTCGCGGCGGGCAGGAGAGACGCCATCGCCGCCCTCAGGACATTCAAGTCCAACATAGACTCGGGAGTCCCGGGCATGATTCTCCTCGCCGCGAGGGACATGCTGGAAGGCGGAGGGGGCCACCTGCGCGGTACCCTGAATGAATACGCCGCTCGCAGGGCCCTGGTGCGCGAGGGCCTGGAGGCGGCGGGCATTCCAGTATACTCGTCCCCCGCCACGCTCTATGTCTGGGCGAAGGTTCCGGGCGGCGCGGATTCGGTAGGTTTCGCGCGAATGCTCGTGGAGAACGCGGGAGTCATCGTCGCCCCGGGCATCGGGTTCGGCCCCGGGGGTGAGGGCTATTTCAGACTTTCGATCACCTGTCCGCGCGGAGACATCTCGCGGGCCATGGAGCGCATCGAGGAGGTAAGCGGGAGTTGGAGAACCTAGACCGGCTCGACAGGATATCCATACACGGCATCAACGTGCTGGGGCATCACGGCGTGGAAGAGGCGGAGAGGAAGGTCGGCCACAGGCTCGTGATCGATGTGGAGCTCTACCTCGATCTGTCCCTGGCCGCTGCCGACGACGACATAAAGGAAACCGTGAACTACGAAGCCGTTTGCAATCTCGTGGAGAAAGTCACAGCCGAGGAGGAGTTTCTCCTGATAGAGAGCCTGGCGGCCGAGATAGCGGCCAAGGTACTCGAACGCTTCACGCCCCCCGCGGTCACCGTGAGGGTCAAGAAGTTCAACCTGCCCATTGCGACGGGCGTGGGCTCGGTCGGCGTTGAGGTCACCAGATACTTGAGGAAATAGACGTGGCGAGATGCTATCTTGGACTGGGGAGTAATCTGGGCGACCGGGCGGGCGCGGTGCGCGAGGGCGCGCGCCTCATTGCAGCCGGCGGCGACGTCGAGGTAACGAGGCTTTCAAGCCTGTATGTTACGAGGGCCTGGGGCCTCGAAGAGCAGCCGGATTTCGTAAATGCCGTCGCCGAGGTCGAAACGGGCCTCAATCCGCGCGAACTCCTCGCAAGGGCGAAGAGCGTCGAGGAGGAGATGGGCCGGAGACAGCGGGTGAGGTGGGGGCCGCGAGAGATCGACATCGACGTTCTCCTCTACGGCGAAGAGGTCATCAAGGAGGACGGTCTCGAGATCCCGCATCCGGGAATGGATGAGAGGGCATTCGTTCTGGTGCCGCTTTTGGAGCTGGCGCCGGACCTGGTGCATCCGGCGACGGGAGTGGGGTTCGCCGAGAGCCTTGAGAAACTGGAGCGATGCGGAGAGGTTTCATGGGAGAAGCTAACTACATAGCCATCGAAGGCGTCATCGGCGTCGGCAAGACGACGCTGGCCGGCCTACTCGCGGGGAAACTCGGAGCCCAGCCGCAGCTCGAAGAGGTTGAAGAGAACCCGTTCCTTGCGAAGTTCTACGATGATATGGAAGGCTACGCTTTCCAGACCCAGATCTTCTTCCTGCTTTCGAGGTACAGGCAGCAGATGGACCTCATGCAGGCCAGCCTCTTCGCGCAGAAAATTGTGAGCGACTACATCTTCGCCAAAGACAGGATATTCGCCCACATCAACCTCAATGATGACGAGCTGGCCCTCTACCAGCGGCTCGCCGACATACTGGAGAAGAACATCGCCAGGCCGGACGTCGTGGTCTACCTGCAGGGCGGCACCGACATGCTGATGGAACGCATCCACAGGCGCGGGCGGCCGTTCGAGAAGAACATGCCCCGGGACTATATCGAGACCCTCAACCGGGCCTACAACTACTTCTTCTTTCATTATGAGGACACGCCCCTCATAATCGTTCACACGGAAACAGTGGATTTCGTAAATAACCCGGCCAATGTCGACAAGCTCATGGAGATGATTGATTCCAACCCGAAGGGCACGGTGCTCTACGGTGGAGGCGTTGAATAGCGTGGAAAGAAAAAAGGTCACAGTCACGGGTCTCGTCAGGAAGAAAGAGAAGGGCAGCAAAATAGCCATGCTGTCCGTATACGAATATATCACCGCGGCGCTGGCCGACCGGGCCGGAGTGGACGCCGTACTCGTCGGCGACAGCCTGGGGATGGCCATGCTCGGCTACGAGACCACGCTCCCGGTGACCATGGAAGAGATGCTGTGCCATGTCAAGGCCGCCGCGAGGGCCGGGACGAAGGCGCTCTTGATAGCGGATATGCCCTTCCTGTCTTTCCAGGTTTCGCCCGAAGACGCTATCCGGAACGCCGGGAGGATGCTCAAGGAAGGCGGGGCGGAGGCGGTGAAGATAGAGGGCGGCAGGTGCATGGCGAAGACGGTGGAGGCGCTCACTGCGGCCAGGATTCCCGTCATGGGGCATATCGGGCTCACGCCGCAGGCCGTGCACAGGCTCGGCGGCTACAAGGTGCAGGGGAAGACCGAGCAGGCCGCGAAGGCGCTTCTCGAGGACGCGCGCTGCCTTGAGGCGGCGGGCTGCTTCTCCATTGTGCTCGAAGGCATACCCTACAAGGTCGCCGCCGAGATCACCGGGTCGGTTTCCATTCCCACCATCGGCATCGGCGCCGGCCCGCATTGCGACGGGCAGGTGCTCGTAGGCCATGACATCCTGGGGCTCTTCGAGGGCTACATGCCGAAGTTCGTGAGGCGTTACGCAGACCTCAAGACCGCCATGCTGGACGCGTTCACGCGGTATGTCGACGATGTCCGGGAGGGCGCGTTTCCCACCCTGGAGGAAAGCTACAAGGATGCTCAGAACGGCAAAGACTGAAGCAGACGTTGTGAAAGCCGTCGCGCGAGCGCGAAGGAGCGGGAAGCGCGTCGGCCTCGTGCCCACCATGGGCTATCTTCACGAGGGGCATCTCGCGCTCGTGCGCGAGGCCAGAAAGACCTGTGACTACGTCGTGGCCAGCATTTTCGTGAACCCCAGGCAGTTCGGCCCCGACGAGGATTTCGAGCGCTACCCGCGGGACATGAGACGGGACAGGCGCCTTCTTGAGAAGGAAGGCTGCGACCTCATCTTCGCTCCTAAGGCAGGAGACGTCTATCCCCGGGACTTTCTTACCGGTGTAGGCGTGGAGAGGCTTCGCGACCTGATGTGCGGCCGCGTCAGAAAAGGGCACTTCGACGGCGTTTGCGTGGTTGTTCTCAAGCTCCTCAACATTGTGCGCCCGGACGTCGCCTTCTTCGGCGAGAAAGACTACCAGCAGCTCGTCATCATCCGGAAGATGGTGAAGGACCTCAGCGCGGGGGTGGACATCGTCGGCGTTCCGACGGTGAGAGACAGGGACGGGCTCGCGCTGAGCTCCAGGAACGCCTACCTCAGCCGGAAGGAGCGGCGGCAGGCAACGGCGCTCTTCAGGTCTCTGGAGCTCGGCAGGCTGCTCATCGCAGGAGGCGAACGGCGCGCCAATGAGGTCCGGGACAGGATCGTATCGGTGCTCATAGATGGCGGCGTAGACAGGATCGAATACGTGGCCATAGTCGATCCCGAGACGCTTGAGGAGCAAAAACACATCCGGACCGACGTCAGAATAGCCGTGGCCGCATGGGTCGGCACCACGCGCCTCATAGACAATGTGCCCGTAGAGGCGGGAGCTCGGGGCGCCGTCAGGCGCAGGGCCGGGGGCTCGATCGCCGGCGTGATAATGGCCGCCGGCGAGGGCAAGCGCATGAAGTCCGACCTCCCCAAGGTATTGCACCTTATCGACGGCAAGCCCATGGTCCGCCTTGTGGTCAAGGCCGCCAGGTCGGCGGGCGTCAAGGACGTCGTCGCCGTCATCGGTCACGGCGGCGACCGCGTGCGCCCGGTCCTCGGGAGGCTCAGGGTGGAAACCGTCGTGCAGGACGTGCAGAGGGGAACAGGCCATGCGGTGCTGCAGGCATACCCGCTGCTCAAGGACTTTGCGGGGGACGTCCTGATCCTCTCCGGAGACGTGCCGCTGGTGAGGGCGTCCACGCTCAGGAAGCTGCTTACCGACCACCGCAGGCACGCCAACGTCGTCACCTTCGCGACGGCGTTGGTTCCCGACTCATCCGGGTACGGGAGGATAGTGAGGGCCAGGGACGGGTCCTTCCGGAAGATAGTGGAGGAAAGAGACGCCGACGCCGGGACGCGCAGGATAAAAGAGATAAACGGGGGCATTTACTGCTTCAAGGCCGAGCCCCTGTTCGATGCTCTGCTCATGCTCACGTCCGACAACGCCCAGATGGAGTACTATCTGCCGGACACCCTGGATGTGATAAAATCGAGAGGCGGGAGGGTGGAAGCGAGTATCATTGAAGACTACACCGAGATCCTGGGGGTGAACACCGGAAAGGACCTTCAGGCCGTCAGGGCGATTCATGCTAGGAGAAAACGGGATGGAGATAATGAGCGCGGGGTGGCGAATGGAGTACATCGAAAAAGGAAACGATGAGGGCTGCATCTTCTGCACCAAGCCCGCCGCCGGGGATGACAGGAAGCACTTCATAGTGAGGCGCGGCGAGGCGGCCTTCGTGATGATGAACCTCTATCCCTATACCACGGGGCACCTGATGGTCGCGCCCTACCGCCATACGGGG
>CAZSBE010000145.1:0-6479 GCA_964604955.1 uncultured bacterium | reverse complement strand
CCTCGAAAAGTCCTGCCTTCTCGCGGTGGAGGCCGAACTTGGCGGCAATTGATCTCACCCTGTGCGCTATTGTGGATACCGCCATAGAGACCGAATGCCCCATAGAGGAATTCGTCCGCCTTGTAATCGAGGGCGGCACGACATGTGTCCAGGTGAGATGCAAGAACCTGCCGGATGTCGAAACACTTGAGTTCACGCTCCGGGTGCTTGCGGCCGCGCGCCCCGCGGGGATACCCGTCATCGTAAACGACAGCCTGGAAACCGCGCTTACCGTCTGGGCCGAGGGCGTGCACCTGGGCGCGGAGGACATGCCCATCAAGGAGGCCCGGAGGCGGATCGCGGAGGGCCTCGCGCAGGTGGCAGGAGGTACGGCGGCCGCCGCCGTGCGCGAGTTCGTCGTGGGCGCGAGCGCCAGGACCCTGGAGGACGGGCTCCGGGCCCGGGATGAGGGGGCCGACTACATAGGTCTGGGGCCGGTGTTTGCAACGGCCGTGAAGCCCGGGGTCGACCCCATAGACCCCGCGCTGATAAAGGTCTTCAAGCGAGAAATTAGCTTGCCTATAGTGGCTATCGGTGGCATAAACGAAGAGAACGCCCATGTGCCTATGAGCCATGGCGCAGACGGGGTCGCCGTGATTTCGGCGCTGAGGGGCACGGGTTCGCCCCGCGAGGCGGCGGCAGGGCTCAGGGCGGCGATAGACAGGTCCAGGGAAGGATAACCTCATATGTCGCAAGGCAGGAGTGAGAGAAGCACCTCGCTGGCAGGTGTCGTCCTCATCGCCCTCAGCGCAATATGGATTGTGAGCGTCGTCCTGGTATATACCGGGGGTGATGATTCGGGAGCCAGGCTCAACGCCTATTTCCGCGCCAGCGTCTATCCCCTGCTGAACCACATGAGCTGGGCCGTAGCCCTGCTGGGCCTTTACTGGGGCTGGCGCCTCCTCACCGGCAAGGGGTTCAAGGAGGGCGTATTCTTCACGCTGCTCATCGGTGCGATATGCGCGACAATATCCATTTTCTCTTATCACCTCGGCGGCTCGGGGAGCGTGAATGCAGGGGGAAAGATAGGCGGCGCGTTTGCCTCCCGCGTCCACGGCGTCGTCGGAACGCCCGGGACCGAGATAGCGACCATCACGGGACTTGTCATTTTCTTCGCTCTCACGACAGGCTTCAGCCTGAGAGAGGGGGCGCTCAAACTCGAGTCCTTCATCACCGACATTCCCGCCAGGGCCGGGCAAATCCCGGTGAAGAGGCTTCTGGCCCTGGGGCCGAAGGTCATCAAGGGGTCCTCGAAGAGGGCCGCCGTGAAGGCCGGTCCCGCGGCGGAGCCGCGGCGCGAGCCGCGGGCCGCGCGCAGGGCGGAGCCACAGCCGGCCGGGGCCGGGCAGGCGCAGGAGAAGGACGAAGAGCCGAGCCTCTTTAAGAAGAAACTCCAGCTGATAAAGCGCGGGGAGGAGGCACCCCAGAAGAAAGCGGCCAGGCCACTCCTGGGTAAGGCTCACAACGAGCCGCTCGCGGCCTCCGCCGAGGTCGGGGCGGACGAGGAGTATGAGTACCCGCCGCTCACCCTCTTTAGGGACGCCCCGGGCGGGACGACCATGACTGAGGACGAGCTCCGCGAGCTCGCCTCCACGCTCGAGAGCAAACTCGGCATATTCGGTGTAGAGGCGCATGTCGTCGAGATCCATCCCGGGCCCGTGATTACCCGCTTCGAGCTCGAGCCGGGAAGCGGCGTCAAGGTGCACCAGGTGGTGAACCTGGCCGACGACCTCGCGCTCGCCTTGAAGGCGACGAGCATCAGGATACTCGCTCCCATACCCGGCAAAGGCACCATCGGCATCGAGGTACCGAACAGGAACCCGTGCATCGTGAGCATGAAGGAGATTCTGGCCTCCCAGAAATTCGCAAGCTCCCAGTCGAGACTCGAGATAGCACTGGGCAAGGACGTTTCGGGGAAGCCCTATACGGCGGACCTCGAGGGCATGCCGCATCTTCTGATAGCCGGTGCGACGGGTTCGGGCAAGAGCGTCTGCATAAACAGCATCATCACCAGTCTCGTATACCGGAACTCCCCCAGGGAAGTG
The DNA here is from genome assembly GCA_964604955.1 of uncultured bacterium. Classification (GTDB taxonomy): domain Bacteria; phylum Arandabacterota; class Arandabacteria; order Arandabacterales; family JALGWA01; genus JALGWA01. The sequence continues at coordinate 4,395 of CAZSBE010000145.1, read as the reverse complement.
CAGCTCCTGCTCATCGACCCCAAGAGGCTGGAGCTCAGTATCTATAAGGGTATCCCGCATCTTCTCTGCGAGGTCGTGACCGAGCCCAAGAAAGCCGTGCGCGCGCTTCACTGGGTCATCGAAGAGATGGACATGCGCTACAAGCTCCTGGCCGGCCGGGGCGTCAGGAACATCCAGGCCATGGACGGGGAGCTTCCTTTCATAGTCGTGATCATAGACGAGCTCGCAGACCTCATGCTTTCGGTGCCGCAGGACCTCGAGATGGCGGTGGCCAAGCTCGCGCAGATGGCGAGGGCTGTCGGGATCCATCTCGTGGTGGCCACGCAGCGGCCGTCGGTTGACGTCATAACGGGTGTCATCAAGGCCAACCTTCCCTGCAGGATCGCTTTCAAGGTCGCCTCCAGAATCGACTCGCGCACCATACTGGACGGCAACGGAGCCGAGGCTCTCCTGGGCAAGGGCGACATGCTCTTCATGCCGCCGGCCACGGCCGAACCTCTGAGAATACACGGCGCGTTCGTATCGTCGGATGAGACGCGCGGCCTTGTCGAGTTCCTGAACGAGCAGTCGCATCTCGCGCAGCCGGGCTTCTCGCTCGAGACTCCCGAGACCAGGGACATACCGCTCGCCAGGCAGGACGACCTCTTCACCGAGGCCGCGCAGATCGTGGTGACCACCCAGCAGGGGTCGGTTTCCATTCTCCAGAGGCGGCTCCGCGTCGGATACTCGCGCGCCGCCCGGCTCATCGATCTCCTCGAAGAGGCCGGTATCGTGGGGCCCTTTGAAGGCAGCAAGGCACGCCAGGTCCTCGTAAGCGATATCGACGCCATACCCAAGCGATGACCGCCCGCCCCGGACGCCCGGATGCCGGGAGAGACGCCAGGGTCTATCTTCTCACCTCGCCCTGTCCCAAAGCCTCGGTCGACATAGAGAAGCTCGCCCACCTCATAAGGGCTCGCGGGTTCGAGATAGCCGCGCGGCCCGAGGACGCCGCCGTGATCGTCACCTGGGGGTGCGGCTTCGTGGACGACGCCAAGCAGGAGTCGATTGAGGATATACTGGGCGCGGTTGAGATCAAGAAGGGCGGAGGCGCGAAGGCCGTGATTGTAGCCGGCTGCCTTCCCGAGAAGTACGGCGATGACCTAGCCGAATCCATACCCGAGGTCGACACTTTTGTCGGCACCTCCTCGCTCTCGCTCCTGCCGGAGATCATCGAGTACGTGCTGGGCGGGGAGGAGGTCCGCAAGGTCTGGCTCAGCCGCCCGTTCATCGAGTTCGACCCGGGCCCCGGGAGGGACATTGCCGGAGAGATGAAGTGGACCAGGACGCTCCTTCTCTGTCACGGCTGCGACAACCGTTGCACGTACTGCACCATTCCGCAGATGCAGGGCAACCTGAGGAGCGCCGAGCCGGACGACGTCGTCCGGGAGGCCAGGGCTCTGGTCGAGGGCGGCGCCTCGGAAATAGTGCTGGCCGGCCAGGACATTGCCTCTTACGGCCGGGACCTGGGGACCACCGACCTCACGCGCATCCTGGCGCGTCTGGGCGCCGAGAGCGGTGCGCACTGGATAAGGCTCTGCTACGCGCATCCGGACAATCTCGACCCCGCCGTTGCCGACGTCATGCTGGAGCATCCCAATATCTGCCATTACATCGACCTTCCCATACAGCACGCCGCCCCGGGGATCCTGAAATCCATGGGAAGAAACCCCGACCCCGACGCGATAGCCCGGAAGATCGCATACATGAGAAATCGGATTCCCGACCTTGCCGTGAGAACGTCGGTCATAGTCGGCTTCCCCGGCGAGCGGGAAACGGACTTCGAGTTTCTGCTCGAGTTCCTCAAGCGGGTCGGGTTCGACCTCGTGGGGGCTTTCGAGTTCTCACCCCAGCCGCAGACCGCCGCCGCGGGGCTTCCCGATCCGGTTCCCGATTTCATCCGGCAGGAGAGGCTCGTTGAGGTCGTGAGGCTTCAGGAAGAGATCTCGGAGGCCCGCATCGGCGGGCTCGTCGGCAGGGAGCTCGAGATACTCGTCGAGGAGAGAACGGAAGGCGGGGGGATCGTCGGCCGCTCGCAGTATGACGCTCCCGATGTCGACCGCAGAGTCCACGTCGCTGGCTCGGCCGCTGAGCCCGGCCGGTTCGTCAGGGCGAAGGTCATCGGCTACACATCCTGGGGGCATATAGAGGCGGCCGCGGCTGACTGATACGCGCATCCTCGGCGCCAACCTCCCGTGCCACAGGGAAAGCCCCTTGCGGGTCCTGGCTACCTTGAATATAGTCCTCGTGGAAGCATGACTGTCGCCATGGGCGCGGAAATGCATCCTTCAATCGTTTTCTGAACCACGGCCAGTCCCTGTCATGCCCCTGAGGAGGATACGCATATGCGTGCGGCCAGGGTTGCTGCCGTGGTGTTTGCCGCCTTCATGGCAACCGTCCACGCGGCTTCGGCTTCATCCGAAGCCCTGTCCCGCCGGGCCGATTACAGCCTCTTGCTGAGATCCCGGCAGTTCGTGCCCGGGGCCGGCATTGACGCGCGCCTCATGGCGGACGGCGATATCACGGGAGGTTACACTGGCACGGAGAGAATCGTGCTTGTAAGATAGGGCGGGCTTAAAACCAATCGAGTCGGAGGGCCGATCAGTTATGAAAGAGAAAGAGTTCGTCGAGTTTCTCAAGAATCGGAATCAGGACGAGGACGACGTCGAGTCGGCCGTGGCCGAGGTCAGAGAGTTCGAGATGTTCCTGGCCGGCGGGGGCAAGAGCCTCGAGGAAGCCGAGGTCAGCGACATCAAGGCATACATCGCCGGGCTCATCGCCCGGGAGCTGAACACCTGGGACAGGCTGGTGGCGCTCGCGCGGTATTTCTACATCGCGGACGATGGCGACATATACATATACTTCACCACAATCCTGCACGGCCGCGAGGTGTTTCCATCGATTGCAAAGCGCCTTGCCGAAATCGCCGGCGAGGATGTCCGGGACAAAGTGTTCGAGGGGCTCGAGCTCCCGCCCCTGGGTTCGCCGCCCAAGGCCACACCCGCGGTCACCGCGCTTCTTGTCGAGAGGCTCATGGCGCTCGGACCGGGTGTCGCCCACAAGGTGCTCGCCGGCAACCATCACGGTATCCCGGTCGAGAGTTTCAACAAGCACAAGAAGTGGTTTGAAGAAGCCGACGACCTGGACGCTTTCCTCAAGCGGATGCACGACGAGGCCGTGGCCGAGCTGGACGGGTACGCGAAGAGCGGCCGGGTGTGGTACGAATCCATAATCACTCCAGCCACCGTCGACCTGGTGAGGGACAACCCCGAGATGCTCTCGGCCGTCCGACGCGGCGACTACCTTTACATGACCAAGTTCCCGTACGCCCCCAGGGACTACCTGGAGGCCACCGACCCGGTGATGAAGCGGTATTACTCCTGCCACTGCCCGCTCGCAAGGGAGGCCATCTTGAAAGGTGACCCCGACATACCGCTCGACTGGTGCTACTGCAGCGGCGGCTTTAACAAGATGAAGTTCGACGTCGTCTTCGGGGAGCCCACCGAGGTGGAGGTCTTAAAGAGCGTGCTCGCCGGCGACGACATCTGCCGCTTCCGCGTGAAGATACCCGAGAGCTACCTCGAGTCGAGCAGGGGGTGAGTCGAATGGAGACGGCGCATCGCGCCATATGCTCTTCATCCCGAACCACGCCTGCCTGACCGGTTCCGACCGGGGCCTGGCTAGCAGGTGAGGTGCGCGGCGAAGGCGACCTTCCTCTGGCCGAGCATGTCGTTATAGACCTCGACGGCCTCCGCGGTGGGCCTTGCAACAAGCAGGATGTCGAGTTGTTCGAGGCGCCTGGCCGTCTCCGGAGCGACCTCCATGAGACCCGGGTTGCCCGTCCCCACGACCAGGACGTCCGGCCTGGCCTCCAGGATATCCTCTATGTCCCGGGCGGCGAGCCTGTGGCCTTCGACGCGCCACCAGCCCGGCACGACCAGGCCTTCCACGATCTTGATATCTCCCGTGTAGGTCTCGCCGTCCACCGTGATGCTTCCGAACCGGTACGCTTCGATCATGGTTTTGCTCCCTTTTGCATTGTATTATTTCCCTTGACATGGTTTCAAGCGCGGACTAGGCTGAATTGGTGACCCCTGAAGGGGGTGAAAGTGTGGCAAAACTCCTACTAGTCGAAGACGAACCTGCCCATCTGGATTTCTATAAGCGTCTCCTTCGCAAGGATGGGCATGAAGTCCTGGTGGCGAGCTCAGGATTGGAGGCGATCAGGCTGGCCAAGAAGGCCTGTCCCGGGGTCGTGGTGCTGGATCTCATGCTGCCCGACATGGACGGGACCGAAGCCATCTCGCGCCTCCTCGCGGAATGCGGCCGGCCCAAGATCGTCATAAACACCTGCTA
>CAZSBE010000144.1:0-6499 GCA_964604955.1 uncultured bacterium | reverse complement strand
GGCCACGAAACGATCCCTGTAGCGAGCGCGCTCATACTTGCCGGGGTACTTGCCACGGCGTTCCTTTTCGAGATGTCATGGTGCCGGTACCTGTGTCCCCTGAACGCGGTTATGAGCCCGCTTTCCAGGCTGGGGCTTGTCAAGGTGAGAAGGAACCAGGACGCCTGCACGGCCTGCGGGGCCTGCGACAGGGCTTGCCTGCAGCGGATTCCGGTTTCGCGCCTCGAGAAGGTTACCGGGGTGGACTGCACCAACTGCCTCGACTGCCTATCGAAGTGCAAGGTCCGAGGGGCGATGGATATCGGCATCTAGGGGGTTTGTGTTGACGCGTCGCGTATATCTCATCCCGGTGGTCGTTGCCGCCCTCGCCGCCGCAGGCGTCGTCGGGGCGAACTATATCAGCGTTCCGACGCTCACACACCAGTTCGATTCGGAGTTCGCGGGCGAGGCGGCCGGCGCGGAGCTCATCGTGCAGGGCGTCAGATGCTACGGGACGGCCGACTTTCTGAGAGAGCATATAGAGGCGGTCCCCGGGCTCATTAGCATGGTCGCATACGCCGGCAAGCACCGGGTCATAATCATGTACTCCCCGAGCGAAGTCAGCCTCGACGACATTGTCACCGCCATCAACGCCCCGTCCATGACCGCCGACGGCCCCGTGCGGTATTTCGAAGTCACCTCCCGCCGGGAATTCTAGGTCCGCGCGGGTCCAGGGCCGTTCCGGCGGCAGTTTGCGATCTTCTGGGCAGCTTTGACGGGTTAGCCGCAAAACTCCACAGAACTCTTTGTTCTTTTGACTTTTTGTCTTTTCTTGTGCTACAATCCCGTTCCGGGACGCGAGGTATGAAGTATCTGTGGCTCACTCAGCGGGGATCAATAGATGTCATCTTGCTCTGTCTCTCCCTCCCCGAATAGTAATCAAACTAATATCCAGGTGAAGCGTTGGTGTGGGGTGTACGCGTGTGCCGGCACCTCTCAGGCATTTAACCCAAACCCTAGGGGGGGATTGTACTATGCCCAAGCGGATAGCAATTATGTTTGCTCTTCTGCTTACCGTGGCCGTGGCGGCAGTTGCCCTGGCGAGTGAACCTCCGCAGGCGAATTTCGCCGCCGGACGGGTCATAATCAAGTACAGCCCCGATGCGACTGCCGCAGACAGGGCAGCCATCAGAGCTGATCTCGGAGGTAGCGTCATCAAGACGCTGGACCTGATCGGCGCTGAAGTCCTGGAAGTCCAGAACTACAGCGTGCCCGGTGCGGTCGAGGCGTATATGGTCGACGATCATATCGCCTATATCGAGCCTGACTACATCGTAACGGTTTTCGAGACCCCGAACGATCCCATGTTTGACCAGCTCTGGGGGCTCGAGAACACCGGCCAGACCGGCGGCACGGCTGGAGCGGATATCGACGCGACTCGCGCCTGGGATGTATTTACGGGTACGAATGATATCGTCGTGGTCGTTATCGATACCGGAACCGATTACACCCACCCGGACATCGCGGCCAATGCCTGGACCAACCCGGGCGAGATACCGGGTAACGGCATCGACGACGATGGCAACGGCTTCGTTGACGATATCCACGGCTGGGATTTCTACAATGATGATTCTGACCCGATGGATGACCATGGGCACGGCACGCACTGCGCCGGCACCATCGGCGCCGTCGGCAACAATGGAATCGGCGTCGCAGGCGTCAACTGGGATGTCAGCATCATGGCATGCAAGTTCCTGAGTTCGGGCGGAAGCGGCTCGACGTCGGATGCCATCGATGCCATCAACTACGCCATCATGATGGGCGCCGATGTGATGAGCAACTCCTGGGGCGGAGGCGGCTATTCTGAGGCGCTGGAAGACGCCATAGAGGCCGCATATGCGGCAGGTATCATGTTCGTGGCGGCCGCCGGGAACAGCTCCGCAAACACGGACATAAGTCCGCATTACCCGTCGTCGTACGTTACAGGCAACATCATCGCGGTTGCCGCGACCGACCATAATGACAACCTCGCGAGTTTCAGTAACTACGGCCTCGTCTCGGTGGACGTTGGAGCGCCCGGGGACGATATCTACAGCACCTTCCCCGGCAACTCTTACGGCACGCTGAGCGGAACGTCGATGGCGTGCCCGCATGTTTCGGGAGCCGTGGCCCTGGTCATGGGCCGCTTCCCGGCGATGAATGTCGACCAGGTCAAGGCTTTGATATTGAACTCGGTCGACCCGATTCCCGCGCTCACGGGCAAGTGCGTCAGCGAGGGAAGGCTCAACGTGTTCAACTGTGTCGCCGAGCCCGACAGCATTCCGCCCGCAGCCATCGACGATCTCGCGGCCGGTAATCCCGCGTCCAACACCATGGACCTGGACTGGACCGCGACAGGCGATGACGGCTATGACGGAAGCGCCAGTTATTACGATGTCCGCTACTCGATGATGCCCATCGATGAGGGCAACTTCTTCGATGCCACGCGCGACTACGGCGCTCCCGACCCCGGCCCTGCCGGTACGCCGGAGCACATGATGGTCACGGGCCTGGACTTCAATACGACCTACTACTTCGCGGTCAAGGCTATCGACGAGTACGGCAACTACTCGGGCATTTCCAACCTGGCGACGGGCACCACGCTCGGCATTCCCGACATAGACGTGGACCCGGCCTCGTTCTCCGAGGACCTGATCTCCGGCGGGGCGGCCGCCCATACGCTGACCATATTCAACGTCGGCGAGGGAACGCTCGACTTTGAGATCGCCCAGCCCACCCTGATTCTGGGTACGGTCGTCATGGGCGACTATGTCGATGTCCCCAAGGGCGCTGTTGACCCGAGAGCGGGCGACCCGGTGATCGACGGCCAGGGCGGGCCCGACGCCACCGGCTATCGCTGGATAGACAGCGATGAGCCTGGCGGCCCGACCTTCGCCTGGGTTGACATAACCGGAGTCGGTACGCTGATTTCGATGAGCGGAGATGACTCGAACACAGGTCCCTATCCCATAGGTTTCGATTTCGAGTTCTATGGGTATACCTTTGACGACTTCAATATCTGCACCAACGGTTTCATCTCCTTCACGTCGACGAGCACAGCCTATTCCAACCAGCCTATACCCAACGTGGGCGCGCCTGAGAACCTGGTAGCTCCGTTCTGGGATGACCTCAACTTCAGCGGCGCCGACAAGGCCTATTACTACAATGACGGCACCAGGCTCATCGTTGAGTATTACGACGTGCCGCATTACAGCGCCGGCGGGAACTACACCTTTGAGGTCATACTCTACCCCGACGGCACTATTCTCTATCAGTACCTTACCATGGGTGATCCCACCAACAGCGCCACCGTGGGCCTGCAGAACTCCTATCAGGACGATGGTCTGCAGGTGGTGTTCAACGCCGACTATATTCATGACGATCTTGCCATCAAGATTGCCAGGATGCCCCAGTGGGTCGATGTGGCGCCCAAGTCGGGTAGGGTGTACGGCGGCGATTCATTCGATGTCGCGGTGGTCTTCGATGCGACGGGTCTTCTCGGTGGCGACTATGACGCCAGTATAGTAATCGGGAGCAATGACCCGGATGAGGACCCTGTGAGCGTTCCGGTTGCGCTGCACGTTACCGGAGCTCCGGACATTGCAGTGAATCCAACCTCTCTTGACTTCGGTGAAGTCTTTATCGGCGCCACCGTTACGACAAGTATCGTGGTCAGCAACCCGGGCACCGACAACCTCACCATCAGCGACATCACGTCCGACAATGCCGATTTCTGGGCCAGCCCGACTTCGTTCGTTCTGGCTCCGCGGCAGGCTCAGCTGGTAGAGGTCTCCTTCCTGCCTTCACTGGAGGGACCGATTGCCGGGACTCTCACTGTCGAGAGCGATGACCCGGATGAGCCTTCCGTCGACGTGTCGGCGCAGGGCGTGGGCCTTATTCCGCCGCAATTCGACGTTGACCCCGATGCGGTTTACGCGGACCTCATGACCGGCGAGAGCGAGCAGGACACGCTCACTATCACCAATAACGGCGGGTCCGAACTGGAGTTCACCGCCAGCGTCGAGCTCTTCATGAGCGGCCTGGTGGAGCAGGGCGAGTACATCGAGTACGGCAAGGAAGAGTATGACCCGTCGACCAGCGGTCCCCAGACCGAGAACAGCGGCGGCCCGGACGTGTTCGGTTATTCATGGACGGACAGCGACGAGCCGGACGGCCCGGTGTTCGACTGGGTCGAGATCTCGGGTATAGGTACGTCGCTGGACCTTACCGGCGACGATCAGAATGTCGGGCCCTTCCCGATCGGGTTTGATTTCCCGTTCTACGGGAACACGTTCAGCACGTTCCGCGCCTGCTCGAACGGTTGGGTGAGCTTCACGAGCACGATGACAGCGCTCACCAACTACGAGCTTCCGAATACGGGCTATTCCGTGCCGGAGAACCTGCTGGCGGTGTTCTGGGATGATCTCCGCTTCACCTACGGCGGTGAGTCATACTACCACTATGATGGTTCGAGGCTCATCATCGAGTACAAGGACGTGCCGCGTTACTCGACCGGCGGCCCTTACACTTTCGAGATCATCCTCTATCCCAACGGGACCATCATCTTCCAGTACCTTTCGATGGTGGGTACGAGGCTGAACGAGGCGACGATCGGCATTCAGAACGAAGAGAGGGACGACGGTCTTACCGTGGTCCACAATGCCGATTACGTGCATGACAACCTGGCGATCAGGTTCGCTGCAACGCCAGAGTGGCTTTCAGTGCAGCCGGCGAGCGGCACCGTTCCAGCCGGCGGGGCGATTCAGCTTGTCGCCACTTTCAATGCCACCGACCTCTTCGGCGGCGACTACCTTGGGGCCATTCATATCGACAGCAATGATCCCAATGTCCCGCGCTATGACGTTCCGGCACATCTCCACGTAACGGGTGCGCCGGACATCGCGGCTGAGCCGGATAACATCGACTTCGGTATGGTGTATCTCGGCCTCAGCACGGTGAGGCAATTCGAGGTCGTGAACCAGGGCACCGATCTGCTTACGGTGACCGACATAACGACCGGGAGCCCCGAGTACTCGGTGGATCTCATGAGTTTCACGGTCGAGCCGCTGGCCAGCCAGCTGATCGACGTGAGCTACGCGCCGTCGGCTGTCGGGGACCGGAGCAGCTTCCTCACCATTTACAGCGATGACCCGGATGAGCCCGAGCTGGTCGTACCGCTTGCCGGCACGAGCCTCGAGCCTCCGGTTATCGTCGTTACTCCGATGTCTCTTACGGACAGTCTCTTCACCGGGGAGGTAAGCAACCACACGGTCAGAGTCGAGAATACCGGAGACAGCGACCTCGACTTCATGATCGCGGTTGCCCTGGCGGCCGACGTGGTCCCGGGCGACTTCCTCGACGTTCCCAAGGGCGAGGAGGACCCGAGAAGCGGCGGCCCGCAGCTCCTGGCTACCGGCGGCCCGGATAACTTCGGCTATTCCTGGGTCGACAGCGACGAGCCCGGCGGACCCGTGTTCGACTGGGTCGACATCACAACGGTCGGGACGCTTATCCCGCTCGACGGTGACGACAACAGTTACGGGCCTCTCCCGATCGGGTTCGACTTCCCGTTCTACGGCAATGCTTTCGGCGAGTTCTACGTCTGCACGAACGGTTTCATAAGCTTCACGTGCGACGACGATTATTACTCGAATCAGCCTCTGCCCAATGACTATTACAGGGTATGCGAGAACTTGCTTGCGCCGTGGTGGGACGATCTCAGGATATACACGGGTGACTACAGGACCTATTACTACTACGATGGGACTCGCTGTATCATCGAGTTCTACGAAGTATCGCGCCTGAGTTCAACCTATCCGGGAACCTTCACATTCGAGGTGATGCTCTACCCGAACGGCAAGATCGTGTATCAGTACCTGACCATGACCGGTGAGATAGAGGACGCAACCGTTGGTATTCAGAATGAACTCAAGGACGACGGTCTCACGGTCGTGTTCAATGATGTCTACATGCACGATGGCCTTGCCCTGCAGTTCGCTTACGCGCCCGACTGGCTGTCTGTGAATCCCACAGAGGGCACAGTGCCTCCGGGCGGGTTCGAAGACCTCAACGTCCGGTTCAACGCGGCCGAGCTCTACGGCGGCTGGTACAATGGCAGCGTCGATATCATGAGCAATGACCCGCACAACGGTCTTGTCTCCGTCGATGCGAATCTCCATGTGACCGGAGCGCCCGACATAGCCGTTGATCCGACAGCGCTCGACTTCGGCTGGCTTTACATCGGCCTGGTTGAGACGCTGACGGTTGAGGTGTCGAATACGGGCACGGACCTCCTTCAGGTCACTTCGCTCAGCGTGGACCATCCCGAGTTCACGACCGACCTCACACCTTTCGACTTGAATCCGAAAGAGGCGAGAATGCTGGAGGTCGTCTACACGCCGGTGACAGAGGGTGTGGCCAACGGGACTCTGACCCTTTACAGCAACGATGGGGATGAGCCCGAAGTCTATGTCCCGCTCAC
>CAZSBE010000143.1:0-6585 GCA_964604955.1 uncultured bacterium | reverse complement strand
TAGTCGAGATTGACAAGGTCAAGCAGGTGCTCAGGCGCACGAGCGTCATAACCGGCGACCGCCATGAAAACGACGCCGAGCACTCCTGGCATCTGGCGATGATGGCGATGCTGCTTGCAGAGTACGCCGCGGGCGCGGGCGTCGATATCCTCAAAGTTATCAGGATGGTCCTCGTTCATGACCTGGTGGAGATAGACGCGGGCGATACCTACTGCTACGACGAGCGGGCTGCCCGGGGCAAGCTCGAGCGCGAGACCCTTGCCGCCGACCGCATCTTCGCGCTGCTGCCCGACGACCAGGGCGCTGACCTGAGAGCGCTCTGGGACGAGTTCGAGGAGGCGGTTACACCGGAGTCGCGCTTCGCAAACGCGCTGGACCGGCTGCAGCCGCTGCTGCTCAACTACCATACCAACGGCAGGTCGTGGCAGGAGCACGGCGTGACGAGCGACAGGGTGCTCGAGCGGGCCCGGCCCGTAGCCGATGCGGCTCCGGAGATCTGGGAATACGCCGCGGGTCTCATCCGGGACGCGGTCGAGAAGGGGATTCTCGAGAAGTAGGCCGGCCCGCGATGGCGGCCGCCCGCGACGGCGGCCGTGGACCATGCAAGAACCCCGAGCTGCATGCGCGAACCCCGGACCGCACGCGAACCCCGGGCTGCATGCGCGCATCCAAGAGACGCGGGGGTAATGTCAAGAAACCTGACCGCGCTTGTGAAAGGGCCCGGACTCTGCTAGAATACAAGAGCAAAGCCCATCATCAGTGTACTTTCACGGAAAAGGAAATGTGACAATGACCGCAGCCTCCAAGACTTCAAGCCGCCTGCTCGGCGCAATTCTGCTCCTGCTCGTCATCTCGGCGGCCGCCCCCGGCGCCGGCACCGGCGCCCTCGCCTTCGGGACTCACCCGAAGTCCGGGTCGGGCCCGGAAATGAGCGTCGACCGCTCGCTCGCGGGGTCTGAAACACTCCAGCCTTTGATGAGAAAGCAGCCCTACCTCATATACGCCGGTGTGAACACGGAGATGGAAGTTCACTGGCAACTCTCGCTGTCCGACTCCTGCACCATAGAGTGGGGCACGGACACTTCCTATTCCATGGGAAGCGCGCAGACGGGCGCTTACGGGGCGGACTTCCAGCACGTTTACACCGTAACCGGCCTCACGCCCGGAGTGCTCTATTACTACCGGGTGGCGGCGGGCGAGGAGGAGTACACCGGGTCTTTCCGCGCGGCTCCGGCGGATGACGCCAACAGCGTCAAGTTCTTCGCGTACGGCGACACCCGCACTTATCCCGCGCCCCACAACCTGGTGGCCCAGGACATAATCACCGAGTATACGGCGGACCCGGGCTTCCAGACCATGATCATATCCATGGGGGACCTCGTCTCCGACGGCGACATCGAGAGCAAGTGGGACAGCGAGTTCTTCATCTCGACCTACGCCTATATCCGGGAGATGATGGCCAACCTGCCGTATCAGTCCTGCATCGGCAATCATGAGGGAGACGGGCTCCTCTTCCAGAAGTACTTCCCGTATCCCTACGTGGCCGACAGGTACTGGTCCTTCGACTACGGGCCCGTGCACTTCGCCATCGTGGACCAGTACGTGAGCTACGGGACGGGTTCGGCCCAGCTTACCTGGCTCGAGAACGACCTCGCCACGACCGCCAAGCCCTGGAAGATAGTCTACCTGCATGAACCCGGCTGGTCGGCCGGCGGCCATGCCAATAACACGAGCGTCCAGACGTATATCCAGCCGCTTCTCATGGAGTACGGGGTGACCATGATCTTCGCGGGCCACAACCACTACTATGCCCGCGCGGTCGTAAACGACATTCACCATGTCACCACAGGCGGAGGCGGCGCGCCTCTCTATGCCCCGGACCCCGGCTACCCATACGTGGTAGCCGCGGTGCAGACGTTCCACTTCTGCACCATAGATATCGACGGCCCCTTGCTGCACTTCGAGGCCATCAACACCGGAAGCTCCGTCATAGACTCGTTTACCGTGGTGAACGCCAATACCGGTGTCAGTACGGAAGAGCAGATGCGGGGCGGATTCACGCTGGACTCGGCCTGCCCGAGTCCCTTTACCGCGAGTACCGTCGTCTCCTTCACGGTGCCAGCGCCCTCCGAAGTCGCGCTGGAGGTATTCGACATCGCGGGCAGGCGGGTGAAGACGCTGCTTTCGGGTCCGGCCGGCCCGGGTTCGCATTCGGCGGTATGGGACGGGACCGACGACGCGGGAGCCGAAGTCTCGCCCGGCGCCTACTTCTATCGGCTGCAGTCGGGCGAAGTCAGCATCAGCCGAAAGGTGGTAAGGCTAAGATAGTGCGCGCGTATCCAGGCAGCGAATCCCTGCGCCCGGCCCGCGGCCCTGTGCTGCTCCTTCTGGTGCTCGTGCTGGCGGGCGCCTGCGACGGCGAGTGCGGCCAGGAGCATTTCATCAAGGGCGCCGACATCTCATTTCTCGAGCAGGTGGAAGACGGAGGCGGTGTTTACACCGAAGGCGGCGAGCCGCGCGACGCTCTGGATATCCTCGCCGGCCACGGGTTTGACTATATTCGCCTGAGGATCTGGTACGCGCCGGGCGAGGGCTATTGCGGTCTCGAAGGCACGCTTCGCATGGCTGGGCGGATCAAGGAAAAAGGGCTCGGGCTGCTGCTGGACTTCCACTACTCGGACACCTGGGCCGATCCCGGCCACCAGGCGAAGCCCGCGGCCTGGACCGGTGCCGGCGGCGAGGAGCTTGCGGACAGCGTTCGCGCATACACGGCACGCGTCATCGCGGCGCTCAACGCGCAGGGGACTCTGCCCGAGATGGTCCAGATCGGCAATGAGATAACCTGCGGGATGCTCTGGGACGACGGGCGCGTCTGCGGTTCCTATGACAGCCCCGGGCAGTGGGACGTCTTCTGTGACCTGGTCGCGGCCGGGATACTGGGAGTTCAGGATGCGACGTCTCCGTCGGACAGCATCGAGATAATGATCCACATCGACCGGGGTGGCGACAATGTTGCCAGCAGGTGGTTTTTCGACAATCTCGCCGCCCGGGGCGTGGAGTTCGATATTATCGGCCAGTCCTTCTATCCGTGGTGGCACGGCGACTTTGAAGACCTTGCGGCCAATCTTGCCGACCTTGCGGCCAGGTACGGGAAGGACATCGTAATTGCCGAGACCGCCTATCCCTGGACGCTCGAGTGGGATGACGCTACGCACAACATGGTGGGCCTGCCCGAGCATCTTCTCCCGGGCTACCCGGCGACCGTCGACGGGCAGCGGGCGTTCCTCGAAGCCCTCATGGACACAGTGGCAAACGCGCCCGACCGAAAGGGGCGTGGGGTCTTCTACTGGGAGCCGGAGTGGATTTCGTCGCCGTCGGCCGGGTCCGCATGGGAGAACGTCACGCTCTTCGACTTCTCCGGCGAAGTGCTGGGTTCGGTGCACGCGTTCGACAACTGAAGACCTTCGCCGGATGAAGCGCCTGCCGCATGTTTCGAGCTTGTCAAACCCGCCACCAGAGGTGATTATGCTTGTAATAATCCCGGCAGCAAAGCGTGACAAGGAGCCGAAGGCAGATGAAAGCGATGGTACTCGAGCGCCTCTCCGACGTCGCCGTCAACCCGGCCCCTCTGAGGCTCACCGAGCTTCCCCGGCCCGTCCCCGGCGACAGCGAAGTCCTTATCAAGGTCCGCACGTGCGGCGTCTGCCATACCGAGCTCGATGAGATCGAGGGGCGTACGCCGCCGCCGCGCTTTCCCGTAATCCCGGGCCACCAGGTGGTGGGCACAATCGAGTCGCTTGGAGCCGGTGCGCGGAAATACAGGGAGGGCGACAGGGTCGGCGTGGGCTGGATATATTCGGCCTGCGGAGCATGCAAGTTCTGCAGATCGGACCGCGAGAACCTGTGCTCCGGGTTCCGGGCCACGGGCCGCGACGCCGACGGGGGTTACGCCGAGTACATGACCATTCCCGAGAAATTCGCCTACCCGATTCCCGAGGCGTTCTCGGACGCCGAAGCCGCTCCGCTCCTCTGCGCGGGCGCAATAGGTTACAGGTCGCTGAGGCTGTCCGGGATCGGCGACGGCTGCAGGCTGGGGCTCACGGGTTTCGGGGCGTCGGCTCACCTGGTCCTCAAGATGGTCACGCACAGGTTCCCGGAGGCGGAAGTCTATGTATTCGCAAGAAGCGACAAAGAGCGCGCGTTCGCAAGAGAGCTCGGGGCGGTGTGGACAGGGGATACAGAAGAGGAGTGCCCGCATAAGCTCGACTCCATCATAGACACGACTCCCGTGTGGAAGCCCGTGGTGGAGGCAATGAAGAATCTCGAGCCCGGCGGCCGCCTCGTCGTTAATGCCATCCGGAAAGAGGACACAGATAAGAACTATCTCCAGAGGTGCGACTACGCGACGCATCTGTGGATGGAGAAGGAGATAAAGAGCGTGGCGAATGTCACCCGGCGCGACGTGAGCGAGTTTCTGGAAATCGCCGCCGGGATACCCATCAGGCCGGAGGTGCAGGAGTTCCCGCTTGAAGGCGCCAACGAGGCGCTCGTCGAGCTCAAGGGGTGCAGGGTACGGGGCGCCAAGGTCCTCCGGATCGGATAGGCCGTCCGCATGCCGGTGATCTGGTCATGAAGATGAAATCTGATTACATTAGAAAGGTCCTGATCGCAGGGGGGTTGTCAATCATAATGAGCGTTTCAGGTGCGTCATGCGCGGGGTCCGGCCCCACCGGGGCCCTGGTGGTGATGTCCCCCGACGGCAAGGTTGAGGTCGCCTTCTCGCTCGTGAGGGGAGCTCCGAATTACCGCATAGGCTACGATGGCAGGCCGGTCATTCTTCCATCCTCCATGGGCTTCACGTTCAGGAAGGCCGATCCCCTCCTGGAGGGGTTCCGGATCGAAAGGGCGGAGACCACTTCGGTCGACGAAACCTGGGAGCCGGTCTGGGGGCAGCGCAGGGAGATACGGAACCACTATAACGAGCTCCGCGTCAATCTCGTTGAGGCCGGCGGCGGCTGCCGGGAGATGGCCGTCGTGTTCCGGGTGTATGACGACGGCGTGGGCTTCAGGTACGAGATTCCACGGCAACCCGGCCTCGGGGAATTCGAGATCATGTCGGAGAAGACGCGGTTCACTTTTCCAGCCGACCATTCGGCGTGGTATATCCCGGCCGATCCCGACTCCTATGAACATCTCTACCGGAACACCCCGCTTTCCGGGGTCGTCGCGGCGGCCACGCCCTTTACCATGGAGGTGGAGGGCGGCCTCTATGTCAGCCTGCACGAGGCGGCTCTCACTGATTACCCGGAGATGACGCTTTCTGCGGTCTGGCGCAAGGACCTCACGCTGCAGTCCAACCTGATCCCGTGGCCTGACGGCGCGAGGGTGAAAGGGACGACCCCGCTGGTGACGCCCTGGAGAACAGTCCAGATCGCCACATCGCCGGGCGGGCTCATAGAGTCCAGCCTCATCCTGAACCTCAACGAACCCTGCGTCATTGAAGACACCTCATGGATAAAGCCGATGAAGTACATCGGCATATGGTGGGGCATGCACATAGGCAAGTACTCGTTTCATATCGGGCCCTCCCACGGCGCGACGACGGAAAACGCGAGGCGCTACATCGACTTCGCCAGCGATCACGGCATACCGGGAGTGCTGATCGAGGGCTGGAACACCGGCTGGGACAGGTGGGGCCAGAAGGACGCGTATTCCTACACGGAGTCCTATCCCGATTTCGACCTCGAAGAGGTGACGCGGTATGCGCGCGAGAGGGGCGTGGCTATCATCGGTCATCACGAGACCGGCGGGGACGTGCCTTCGTATGAGGAGCAGCTCGATGATGCGCTCGACCTCTATGAGAATGTGGGCATAACGGCCATCAAGACCGGGTACGCCGGCCAGATCTACCCGCGCGGCCAGTTTCATCACGGCCAGTTCATGGTCAGGCATTACAGAATGGTCGTCAAGAAGGCCGCCGAGCGCGGCTTCATGCTCGACGTGCATGAGCCCATCAAGCCCACGGGCATAAGCCGCACTTACCCCAATATGATGACGCGCGAGGGAGTGAGAGGGCAGGAGTACAATGCGTGGAGCGAAGGTAATCCGCCCGAGCACGAGACCATTCTGCCTTTCACGCGCATGCTCGCCGGGCCCCTGGATTATACTCCGGTGATATTCGACGTTCTCTACGACCAGTACAAGCCGGGCAACAGGGTGCGGAGCACTATCGCGAAGCAGCTCGCCCTCTTCGTCGTGCTTTATAGCCCCGTGCAGATGGCCGCGGACCTCATAGAGAACTATGAGAACCACCCGGCGTTTCAGTTCATTGAGGATACGCCGGTTGACTGGGACGAGACGATAGTGTTGAACGGGAAGATAGGCGACTACGTGACAATCGCGAGGAGGCGAGGGGACAGGTGGTACGTCGGCAGCATAACTGATGAGGAAGCGCGGGAACTGGTGATCGATCTCGCGTTTCTCGAGCCCGGGCGGAAGTACATTGCCAGGATCTATGCGGACGCTGCCGGCGCCGACTGGGAAACCAACCCTCATGCATCCGAGATCCGCGAGGAGCGCGTCGAC
>CAZSBE010000142.1:0-6593 GCA_964604955.1 uncultured bacterium | reverse complement strand
ATATAGAGATGCCGCTTACAGGCGTCCTCGTGGACATGGAGACGCGCGGGATACGCGTCGACACCGCGTTGCTGGGAGAGCTCGCTGACAGGCTCGATAAGGACCTCTTCCGCTATCAGAGGGACGTCTTCGCGCTGGCCGGCCGCGAGTTCAATCTCAACTCGCCCCGGGAGCTTTCCCAGGTGCTCTTCGAGGAGATCGGTCTGAGGCCGGTCAAGAAAACCAAGACGGGTTACTCTACCGACGTCTCTGTGCTCACCGATCTCGCGGCCGAACACGAGCTCCCCAGGAAGATCCTGGACTACCGGCAGGTCTCCAAGCTCAAGACCACCTACGTCGACCAGCTCCTGAAATTCGCGGAGCCATCGACGGGCCGCATACACGCGCATTTCAACCAGGCCGTAACGGCCACGGGCCGCCTGAGCTCCAGCGACCCCAACCTCCAGAATATACCCATAAGGGGCGAGATCGGCGGCGAAGTGCGCAGGGCCTTTGTGCCTTCCGGGAGCGACTGGTGCTTCGTCTCGGCCGACTACTCCCAGATAGAGCTCCGCATCCTGGCTCACCTGTCGGGCGAGGGCGCGCTCATTGGCGCCTTCAAACGCGATGAAGACATACATACGCAGACGGCGGCGTTCGTCTTCAAGGTCGAGCCCGGCGACGTCACCAGGGAGATGAGGGTAATCGCCAAGGCCGTGAACTTCGGCGTCATCTACGGCATGGGCGTCCAGGCGCTCGCCCGGACCACCAGGCTTCCCGTCAAGGAGGCCAAGGTGTTTCTGGACGAGCACAGGGAGACTTACCCGGCGGTCTACGAGTTCATAGAGGCGACCATAGATGGGGCCAGGGAGAAGGGCTACGTCGAGACCGTGCTCGGCAGGCGGCGTTATCTGCCGCATATCACGAGCAGCAACCCGCCCCTGAGATCGGCGGCCGAGCGCATGGCCGTCAATACGCCGGTGCAGGGCTCGGCGGCGGACATCATAAAGCTCGCAATGCTCCGCGTTCATGAGAGGATAGCGCGGAGCGGGCTCAAAGGCGGTATAGTCATACAGGTGCACGACGACATACTCATCGACTGTCCGCTTGCAGAACAGGCCGAAATGAGTAGTATCCTCAAAGAGGAAATGGGCGGGGCATATGAACTCGAGGTCCCGCTGAAGGTCGACATGAGCACGGGCGGGAACTGGTATGAAACACACTGATCCAAGGCGCGGCGGTGCAGAACCTGCGGGTCCGAAGTCCGCCGGCGCCGACGGCGCTCGTCCGGGACCGTCCGGGCGCCGGGGCGCCATAGCCGTCGGGGTGGCTGGAATGATGGGGGCCGGGAAGAGCACCGTGGCGCGCGCCTTCGAGGACCTGGGCGCGGTGAAGGTCGACGCCGACGAGGTCGGCAAGTCGCTTCTTGCCGGCGGTGCCGTCAAGCGCCGGATCGTCGAGGCTTTCGGCGAGGCCGTACTGGCACCGGACGGACAGATAAGCGCCTACAGGCTGGGCGAGGCCGCCTTCGCCGACTGCGGCTCGGCCATCAAGCTCAACGACATCACCCGGGGCCCGCTGGTGGGCGAGATAATGGCGAGGGTGGAAGGCCTCAGGGGCAGCGCGGAAGTAATCGTGGTCGACGCGGCGCTGCTTCCGGAGTGGGGCGCCCATGCATGGCTCGATTTTCTCATAGTCGTGGATTCGGACGAGGAGGACTGCGTCAGGAGGATGGTCGAAACCTCGCGCTTCGATGAGGACACCGTGCGGGCGAGAATGGCGTGCCAGCTCTCGCGCGAGGACAAGAAACTTTATGCCGACCTCGTCATATTGAACGACGGCAGCGAGCAGGATCTCGTGGAGAAGGCCAGAAGAGCATTCGAGAAGGTTCTCGACCTCCAGCGAAAGGAGTCATGAAGGTGATTGAGCAGGGCAGGGAGTACCTTGAAAGTCTGAGGCTCAGGGCTGACAAACTCGGAGAGCATCTTTGACGTCCCCGGACGCCTGAAACTTATCAAGGAGCTCGAGGCCGAGATGAGCAAGTCCGAGTTCTGGAACGACTCGGAGCGGGCCAAGGGCGTCATGCGCAAGACGTCGAGCAACAAGGCGATCGTCGAGTCCTGGGAGATGCTCAAGAGCCAGGCCGGTGACCTGGAGGCCATGTTCGACCTCTACGAAGAGACGCCGGATGAGGAGGTTGGGAAGGAACTCGAAGACGCGCTGGCCAGGTTCGAGGGCCGGGTCGCGGCCATGGAGCTCGAGTCCATCATGGGCGAGGAGGACGATGAGAAGAACGCCCTGCTCGCAATCCACCCGGGCGCCGGCGGTATAGACGCTCAGGACTGGGCCCAGATGCTCATGCGCATGTACGTGAGATGGGCCGAGAGCAGGGGCTTCGAGGTGGACATCCTGCATTGCCAGTCGGGCGAGGAGGCCGGCATCAAGAGCGCGACGCTCGAGATTGCGGGCCGCTACGCTTTCGGCTACCTTAAGGCCGAGAACGGCGTCCACAGGCTGGTGCGCATCTCGCCTTTCGACGCCAGCCACAGGCGCCACACGTCGTTCGGCTCGGTGTTCGTATACGCCGAGATGGACGAGGATATCGAAGTCGAGATCAGCGAATCCGACCTCAGGGTTGATACATACAAGGCCAGCGGCGCCGGCGGGCAGCACGTGAACAAGACCGAGTCGGCCGTGCGCATAACCCATGTACCCACGGGCATCAAGGTGGAGTGCCAGTCGGAGAGGTCGCAGCATCGTAACCGCGACAACGCGATGAAGATATTGAGGGCCAAGCTCCACGCCCACTATCTCGAGGAAGAGCGCAAGAAGATGGAGCAGATCGAGAAGAACAAGAAGGACATCGCGTGGGGCAGCCAGATAAGGTCTTATGTGCTCCAGCCATACACGCTCGTCAAGGACCACCGGACGGGGCTCGATACGGGCAATGTCGACGCGGTCCTGGACGGGGACATCGACGACTTCATAGAGGCCTACCTGAGGGTGGGCGCGGCGAACGGAAGAAGGAGCAGCGATGAAGCGGATATTTGAGGAGCGGCAGGCCAAGCTCGATGCCATCGCCGCCGGCGGGATAGACGCGTACCCGTACGAGTATGACGTGACGCATCACTCGGCGGCGGTCCGGGAGAGCTTCGACGACCTCTCGGAAAGCGGGGCGGCGGTCTCGGTGGCGGGGCGCGTGATGGCGCTCAGGCCCCATGGCAAGACGGCCTTCGCCAACGTCCGGGACCTGAGGGGCGACATCCAGGTCTACTTCAGGAAGGACGAGCTGGGCGATGAGAAGTTCGGCCTCCTGGACCTTCTCGACCTGGGCGACATCATCGGCGTAAAAGGCACGGTGTTCAAGACCCGCACGGGGGAGATCACGGTCAAGGCCGACGAGTTCGCGCTGCTCACGAAGTCCATGCGCCCGCTTCCCGAGAAATGGCACGGCCTCAAGGACAAGGAGACGCGGTATCGCCAGCGCTACGTGGACCTCTTCGTGAACCTCGACGTGCGCGAGACCGTCATAAGGCGGGCGGCCGTCATCGCCGCGATGCGCCGCTTCCTGGACGGGAGGGGTTTCATCGAAGTCGAGACCCCCATCCTCCAGCCCATATACGGCGGAGCGAGCGCCAAGCCGTTTACGACGTTCCACAATGCGCTGGACATGAAACTCTACCTGAGAATCGCCGACGAGCTCTATCTCAAGCGGCTCCTCGTGGGGGGCCTGGAGCGCGTGTACGAGTTCTGCAAGGACTTCCGGAACGAGGGAGTGGACAAGACGCACAGCCCGGAGTTTACGATGCTGGAGCTCTATCAGGCCTATGCGGATTACAACGACATGATGGACCTTTTCGAAGAGATGATGGAAACGGTATGCAAAGATGTCCTCGGGACGACCGAGGTCACGTACCAGGGGCGCGCGGTGAGTTTCAAGCGGCCCTGGAAGCGGATCACCGTCGAGGACGCCTATCGCGAGTACGCGGGCATTGACCTCGGCCATGCGAGCGATGACGACCTCCGCGCGGCCTGCGCCGGGATAGGCGAGGGGGACGTGAAGTCGATGACCCGCCTCGAGCTGCTCGACGAGATTCTCGACCACGTCGTCGAGCCCAATCTCGTGGACCCGACGTTCCTTCACGATTATCCGGTGGAGACCTCGCCCCTGGCGAAGCGCTCCAGGAGGGACCGGAGGTTCACGGAGCGCTTCGAACCCTTCGTTTGCGGCGTGGAAGTGGGGAACGCGTTTTCGGAGCTGAACGACCCGGCGGAGCAGCGCGCCAGGTTCGAGGAGCAGAAGCGGCTTGCCGGTGAAGAGGAGATGGACCACGATTTCCTGAGGTCCCTGGAGTACGGGATGCCGCCCGCCGGGGGCCTGGGCGTCGGGATCGACCGCGTGGTGATGATTCTCACCGACAGCCCGTCGATAAGAGACGTTATCCTGTTCCCGCCTATGCGGCCGGAGGTCATCGCGGCCGACGAGGATGAGGGCGCGACTGGCGGCGAAGAGGGCGAAGGAGCCGATTAACTCATGGGTTACAGTTTCTTTGTAGCGAGGCGGTATTTCGGCGCGGGGAGGCGGAGCGGCTTCACGACGGCCATTACCGTGATCTCGGTCATGGGCGTCGCCGTCGGAGTGCTCGCTCTGATCGTCGTGCTCGCCGTGATGAACGGCTTCGAGAGCGAGGTAATAAAGCGCATCATCGGCACCAACGCGCACGTCATCGTCCGGAACGACAACGGCATACCCGATGTCGAGGCCAGGATGGAGGAGATCGCCGGCCTTCCCCACGTGGAGGCCGTGGCTCCCTTCGTCTTTTCCAAGGCCATAATCATGTCGCGCGACGGCACCGACGCGCTGTTCGTCAAGGGCATCAACCCCGAACTCGAGGGCGGGGTCACCAGTTTTAACGACTACGTCAAACCGGCCCAGTTCTCCTTTGACAGGGGGAGTTCGGACATCGGGAGGATAGTCATAGGCAAGGAGATAGCCTACGGCATGAACCTCGCCGTGGGAGACACAGTCCTCCTGGCCAGGGCCGAGCTCAGTGACGAGGTGCCGTTCGGCATCTCGCCCGAGGTCGAGCGCTTCGTCGTGGGCGGGTTATTCGACTCGGGGATGTACGAGTACGACGCGTCCCTGGGCTTCCTGAGCCTCGAGGACGCGCAGGCGTTTTACGGACTGGGGAACCGGGTGACGGGTTTGAGTGTGAAACTCGATGACATGTACATGGCGCCGGACGCGACCACCCTGATCGGGGAGGTAATGGGGAACAGTCTCCTTGTCACCAACTGGATAAGGATGAACCGCGTCCTCTTCACCTGGATGAAGATGGAGAAGAAGGTGATGTTCATCATCCTGACGCTGATCATCGTGGTGGCGGCGTTCAATATCGCCGGCACTCTCATAATGATTGTGATGGAAAGGACCAAGGACATAGGCATATTGAAGTCGATGGGCGCCACGTCGGGGGGAGTGATGCGCATTTTCATGATGCACGGCGTGATGGTGGGAGCGGTCGGGACGGCGATCGGGGTCGCAGGCGGCATGGTGCTGGCCTATTTTGTGGACCACTACCGGCTTATACAGCTCCCGGGCGACGTCTACTTCGTCGAGACCATCCCCGTGCGGATGGAACTCCTGGACGTGCTGCTGGTGGCGGGGGTCGCCCTGCTCATAAGTTTCGCCGCCACGCTGTACCCGTCGCGGCGGGCTTCCAAGCTCGCGCCGGTGGAGGCCATACGCTATGAGTGATACCGGCAGGAAAGAGGCCGCTCTTCTCGAAGTGACGGGCGTCAGCAAGACCTACGTGACGGGACCGGAGGTGCTGCACGTCCTGCGCGACGTCAACCTCACGCTGCACGCCGGGGAGGTGCTGGCCATCGTCGGGCCCTCGGGCGTGGGAAAGAGCACCCTTCTTCACATACTGGGCGCGCTCGACAGGCCTGACGGGGGCAGGGTCAGCGTGAACGGGGAGGACGTCTTCTCCATGGACGACGCGCGGCTTGCCCGCTTCAGAAACGCCGCGTTCGGTTTCGTTTTTCAGTTCCATCACCTGCTTACCGAGTTCACGGCCCTCGAGAACGTCATGATGCCCTGCCTCATAGCCGGCATGTCCGAGTCGGAGGCCATGAAGACGGCCGCGCGGGTGCTGGGGGATGAGGTGGGCCTCCGGGAGCGTTTCGAGCACCGCCCGAGAGAGCTGTCGGGCGGCGAGCAGCAGCGGGTGGCCGTCGCGAGGGCGCTGGTAATGGGGCCGGGGGTAGTCTTCGCGGACGAGCCGTCGGGCAATCTCGACCCCGAACACAGCGAGGCGCTGCACAATCTGCTCTTCGAGCTCCGCGATACGCGGCGACAGAGTTTCATCCTGGTGACACACAACACCGAGCTGGCGCAGAGGGCCGACAGGGTATTAAAACTCTTTGACGGTGTCATGGAGGAAGTTAAGATATAGGTGGGACGAGTGGAGGTATAAGCCATGATTTGTGACAGTTGCGGCAAGGAGCCGGCGACGATTCACTACAAGGAAATGCGCGGCGACGAGACCACCGAGTACCACCTTTGCGAGAAATGCGCCGTGGAGAAGGGCATACAGATAACGCCCAAGAAG
>CAZSBE010000141.1:0-6680 GCA_964604955.1 uncultured bacterium | reverse complement strand
CGTCGGGTACACGGCGTCCTCCGGTGCGGGCTCATTCGACATCTTCCTCATCCACACGCTGGCCGACGGCGATGTCATCTGGACCAAGACATATGGCGGCACGGACTACGACAGGGGTTCATCCATAATCATAGCTTCCGACTATACCTTTGTGATTGTGGGAAGCACACAGTCCTACGGCGCCGGCAGCATGGACGCCTACATCATGAAGGTGAGCGCCGCGGGCGCCTTCATGTGGGACGAGACCTACGGCGGGACTGACTACGACGACGGTTACTCCGTAAAGGAGACCCCAGACGCGGGCTACGTCATTTGCGGACGCAAGTATGTGAGCGGCATGCACTACCAGGCATATGCCGCCAGAATCCTGGGCTACGACCCGCTCGTCTGGAACGTCGCCGACGTGCCCGGCGACCAGGGCCGCGAGGTGACGGTGTCGTGGTTCCGCTCGGCTTATGATTATGAGCGCAGCCCCAGCCCGATAACCGAGTACAGCGTATGGAGGCGGATCGATGCCTGGTCGCTTTCGGGCCGGAGCGCGGCGCCGCACGCCATTCCCGCGATGCTGGCCGGGATTTCCTATCCTCCCGGCAGCTGGGACTACGTTGCGACCGTGCCCGCCACTTATGCCGGGGAATACAACGCGGTGGTGCCGACGCTTTGCGACTCGACGATCGCGGATGGCATGTGCTGGTCGGCCTTCTGCGTGATAGCGCATACACCCTACCCGACCCTCTACTACACTTCCAACGTGGACAGCGGCTACTCGGTGGATAATATCGCCCCGCCGCAGCCCGGGAATCTCCATATGCCCACGGCAACCGACCTGGACTGGGACGACGTGCTGGTGGCGGATTTCGACTACTTCACGGTTTATGGTTCCGAAAGCGGCGACTTCGGCGCTTCGGAGTTCATCGCATACACGGTATCTTCGGAGGCGGATGTGTCCGGCGCCGCGTATGACTTCTACCACGTGACCGCCACGGACTTTGCGGGGAACGAGGGCGACCCGGCGACGGTGGAGAACGAGAATACGGGCGCGGACAGTGTTATTCCGGCCGCGTTCGCATTGAGGCAGAACCGGCCGAATCCATTCGGCGCGAGCACCACGGTCGGGTTCGATCTTCCGCGGCCCTCGCGCGTCACTCTTGATGTAATCGACATAGAAGGCAGGGTGGTGAGAACCCTCCTCGACTGCGACGGCCCCGCCGGAAGGCATTCGGCGGCATGGGACGGGTGCGACGCTTCGGGTGCTCAGGCGGGCCCCGGGGTCTACTTCATTCGCATGACGGCCGGCGAATTCAGCGCGACGAGAAAATCGATGTTACTCAAATAGATATGTGTTTCCCGTAAGGAGGGGCAAATGCGTGCGTGTGTGCTTGTTCTAACGTTCTCGGTCGCCATGGTCCTCATCGCGGCGACTTGTTCCATGGCCGTTCTCCCGACGATGTGGGAGAAGAATTACGGGGGCGCGTTCTACGAGATGGCCAAGTGGATTGAAAACACCTCCGACGGCGGCTTCATCATGGTAGGGTCCATGACGGAGGGGGAAGACACTTCCCAGGAAGTCTATCTGGTCAAGATGAACGCCCACGGCGACGCGGTGTGGGCGAGGCATTACGGAGGCCCTGAGGACCAGTTGGCGGAGTGCGTCCTCGAGACGCCCGCCGGGGGCTACCTGGTCGTGGGTTCGATATCGGGCGAGGCGAGCGGCGAGAGCGATGTTTACCTGCTCTGCGTAGACGAAGACGGCGACTCCCTGTGGATGCAGACACACGGCTACTCCAGCTGGGACTATGCCTATAGCGCCGCCCCCGCCTACGAAGGCGGCTATGTGATTACGGGCGTGGCCGACGTCTACGGCACGGGCACGGGCGACGTGTTCCTCATGAAGGTGGATGAGGACGGCAACTGGGAGAACAACGTCATAGTCGGCGGCCCGGACACCGACTGGGCGCAGCGGATCAGGCAGACCTCCGACGGCGGCTACATAGTGGTGGGCGGCACGCGCTCCTACGGCTACGGCAGCGAGGATGTGTATCTTCTCAAGTTCAACGGCTCCAGGATCCTCCAGTGGCAGCAATTCTACGGGGGCACGGGCTGGGACTCAGGCTATGACGTCCGGGAGATCCCGGGCGGCGGCTTCATAGTCGCCGGGGCAACGCCAGAAGGGCCTGGAACCAGCACGGCGTTTCTGGTCAAGACCGACGCCCTGGGCGACAGCGTCTGGACGGGGACATATGGCGGGACCGGGTATGACGCAGCCCATTCCATTGTCGTCATGTATGACGGCAATTACGTCTTCGCGGGCGTCACCAATTCGTGGGGATACGGGTCCATGGACATATACGTGCAGAGCGTGGCGTCCGACGGCAGCCCGGGGCTAACAAGGACTTATGGTGATACCGGGTACGACGACGGCCGCTGTATCCAGGTGACTCCCGATGACGGCCTGGTAGTGGCCGGGCGGATCTACACAGACGCGATGTCCAACCAGGCCTACGCCATGCGGACTCTGGGGTACAGCCCGCGCATCTGGGCCGTTTCCGACGTCCCCAACGACCAGGGCGGGCAGGTGAGACTCTGCTGGTTCCGCTCCGCGTACGATGAGTTCGAGAGCACTATCCCCATTTATGAATACAGCGTCTGGAGACGCGAAGATCCGATTCCCGTTCATTCCGGGACAGCGGGTGCCCGGCCTCCGGTGCTGGGCGGCACGGTATTTCCCCCCGGCGACTGGGACTATGTCATGAGCGTGCCGGCGCTCGGCGAGAACGAATACTGCTGTGTCGCGACCACGCTCTGTGACTGGACGGTCGCAAACGGGGTGTACTGGTCGGTGTTCTGCGTGGTCGCCGAGACGGTCAGCCCGGGCGCTTATTTCGCCTCTCCGCCTGACAGCGGCTGGTCGGTTGACAATCTCGAGCCGTCTCCCCCGATGGGTCTCTGCATGCCTTCGGCCACGGAGCTCGCGTGGGATGAAGCGCCAGAAGATGATTTTGATCACTTCGCGGTGTACGGGTCTTCAAGCGGCTACTTCGAAGACGCCGGGTTCATCGCGGACACGTACGCAGCCGGGATGGACGTGTCGGCCGCGGCGTATGACTACTACCATGTGACGGCGGTCGACCATGCTGGCAATGAAAGCGATGATTCGAGGGTTGAGAACAACTTCGCCAGGGTTCCGGGCGACGGCCTTCCCGTTGCCTTTGCGCTCGGGCGGAACCATCCCAACCCGTTAACTCCCGCCACGTCAATATGTTACGATATGCCGCGAGATGGGCGCGTCGTGCTGGAGGTGATCGATGTCGGGGGCAGGGTCGTGCGGACCCTGGTCGACGAGGCGAAGCCGGCGGGCCGCCATTCGGCGGCCTGGAACGGCAGCGATGCTGCCGGGGCCGAAGTCGGTCAGGGCGTCTACTTCGTCCGTATGAGGGCCGGCGCGTTCACCGCCACCCGCAAGGCGGTGGTATTGAGGTAGAACCCGGAGAGAGCATCTACGGCCCTGTGGTGTACAACCGAGCAACGGCCCTTGCGCTGTTTCTCAAACCGGACTCCGGCTTCTCGGCCGGAATGTGGTATATCACACCGATTTCATGAAGATTGAGATTGCCCGCAGGCTGTGCTATACTTGCATTGCACGCGTTTCGTAATCCGGCAAAGGAGGCTAACATGTCGGTTGTGGATAGAGTCTTGTTGGCGGCATGGGTGTTCTCGATGTTTCTGGCAAACGTGGCTGGCGCCGACTGCCCGTCGGTAATATGGCAGACCACTTACGGCGGTACGGGATATGAACATGCAGAGGCGGTCGAGCAGACGTCCGACGGCGGTTTCGTATTCACCGGTCCCACCACTTCCTACGGAGAGCCCAATGGGGATGTGTACATCGTCAAGACGGACGACAAGGGTGGCGTCATCTGGTCCAGGATGTATGGCGGCGGCGATCAGGACTTCAGTACCCAGATACGGCAGCTTCCGGGAGGCGGATATGTAGTGGGCGCCAATACATTGTCATACGGCGCCGGAGGGTCGGACACCTGGCTGCTCAGGCTGGATGAAGCCGGGGACACCGTCTGGACGCGGACTTACGGCGGAGGGGACGAGGACTACTTAGACGATGTCAGGCTGCTCCCCGACGGCTTTCTACTCGTGGGCTCCACATACAACTACGGGGCGATGCTCGCCGACGTGCTCGTCATCAGGACAGATGAGAACGGCGATTCCGTGTGGACCAGAACCTATGGAGGCAAAGACTACCAGTTCGGGACGGCTATCTGCGTGACGGCGGACGAAGATTACGTCATTGCGGGGAGTTGGTTCTCTTACATCACCGGGCACACCGATGTATACATAGCCAAGATCACAGAATCAGGCGACCTCCTCTGGGAGCAGACCTACGGAGGGGCATATGAAGACTACGCTGCTGACATCTGCGAGACCCACGACGGCGGCCTCATGATTGTGGGTACCACCAATGCAGACGGCCCGCCCTGGAGCGACATTTATGTTATCAAGACGGACGCCACGGGTGACAGCGTGTGGACGGCGACTTTCGGTTCCACTGGCTGGGATGGGGGCGCCTCAATCTGCCGCACCTTTGATGATTACTACGTGGTGGCAGGCCATTACCAGGGCGTGAGCACCGACGTTTTCATGGCGAAGCTCGACATAGACGGCAATGTCATCTGCACCTATGTGGGTGATGAGCCGGACAACGAAGAGGCGATCTCCATATTCGAGACCAACAACGCCGGGTTCATACTGGCTGGTCGGAAGAACACCGGTGGAGACAGCCAGGCGCTTCTCTTGCGGACCTCAGGCGCTTTCCCGCTGGTCAAGGGCGTATCCGACATACCCTCCGACCAGGGTGAGCAGGTGAGGTTGTCATGGTACCAGTCCTGGTTCGATGCGGAATCGACCTCGTACACGATCACTTCCTACAGCATCTGGAGGAGAATCGGTCTCGCGCTTCTTGCCTCCGGGTCGCCGGGCGTGGATGAGACGCGTGATGCCGGCAGGCTGGGCTACCCGCCTGGCGGCTGGGACTATGTGACCACCGTGCCGGCGCGCGGCGAGTTTGAATACAACTGCGTGGTCCCGACGCTATGCGACTCTACTTCGGGGGGCCAGTGCATGTCATACTTCTTCGTCTCGGCCGAGACGGCTTCCCCGCTGGTGTATTTCGATTCACCCGTGGACAGCGGCTATTCGGTGGACAATCTGGCGCCGTCGCCGCCGGAGGGGCTCCACATGGAGTCGGCGGCGGATCTCGTGTGGGAAGAGGCGCCCGAGGAGGACTTCGATTACTTCACCGTGTACGGTTCGGATGACGGCGACTTCGGGGAGGCGGCTCTGATCGGTTACACCATCGGCGTCGCCATAGATATTTCCGGCGATGTTTACACCTACTACCATGTGACGGCGACGGACTTCGCCGGCAATGAAGGTGGGCCGGCGACAACGCTCAATACATATGCCGACGTGCCGGGCGGCGCGGTGCCCGTGGTGTTCGCGCTCAGGCAAAACCACCCCAACCCGTTAACTTCCGCCACGTCAATATCCTACGATATTCCGCGAGATGGCCTCGTCACGCTCGAGGTGATCGATGTCGAGGGCAGGATTGTCCGGACCCTCCTGGATGAAGTGATGCCGGCCGGCCGGCATTCGGCAGCCTGGAACGGCAGCGATGCCGGCGGCGCCCAGGTCGGCCCGGGCGTCTATTTCGTGCGGATGAAGGCCGCTGACTTCTCGGCGACACGCAAGATGATGCTCATCAGGTAAATAGAGAAAGAGGCCGGGCTGGTTCAGCCCGGTCCCTTCTCCCTCAACCTGGAAAGATCGAGTACTGCATTCTTCCTTGATGCTGCTACCTTATCAGCATGGCCTTCCTAGAGAAGACATGTGAACCGGCTTTGTACCTCAGGAAATAGACACCGGAAGGCAGCGGTTCTCCTCTGTTGTTCGTCGCATCCCACCCTATTTCGTAATGGTCGGGTTCGTGCACTCCATCGATAAGCGTGCGGACCTCCCGGCCCTGAATATCGTATACCGCAATCTTCACGCGCTCCCTGGCGGCGACCGAGTAGGCGACTACGGTCGACGCCCGGAACGGGTTCGGGGAATTCTGGCTCATGCCGAAGACCAGGGTTTCCGGCCCGTCGACCGGAATGCCCGAAGTCACGGTCACGCCGACTGCAGCCTGGGCCATCACAAACGGTGGAGCCTTGCCCTGGGCGACCCAGGCGTCGTAGAGATTCTGGCCCGTCTGGTTGGTGTGGTTGGCGTCCCTCAGGAACTCCACGTACTCCTTGCTCGTGGACTGGTAGTAGAGCGTCACGGTCACGCTCTCGACTTCTGCCGACATGTAGTACCGGGTATCGTCCCAGTACTGGCCGTCATCATACGTGTAGTGAACTGGCGGGGACTGGACCGCCTGGAAGTTGGCGTTGGTGAACCCGCGCGGCGGTATGCGGTTGTCGTGATAGACGGTGTCGCTCAGCACGAAATGGAAGGAAGGCCCCGGGGGCTGCGCGAGCGCCGCGGCCAGTCCGGGACTCAGTCCGGGATGTATGTCATATATCTTGGCAGTCGGGTCGCCAAGGTCGAGCTCGGCGGTTGCGAAGTCATATTCGCCGGACTCGTAAACGATGGAGTCGGCGGCGTTGAGCCCCTTGACGTTG
>CAZSBE010000140.1:0-6765 GCA_964604955.1 uncultured bacterium | reverse complement strand
GAGCCCTATGTCCCGGCCGGCGAGTCTTCGAAGCGCGGCGACCAGGCCCGCGGCGGCGAGCGCGATATACGAAAGCGGCACTGTTATCAGAATCCATACCGCCGTGTAATGCAGCGGGAGCTCCGTCGAGCGGATGTTCTCTCCCATGAAGAGAATGGTGGCTCCCCAGGCGAATTTGCGCATGGCCTCGAAGGCGGAAACGAAGTTTCTGACGGGACTCGTCCACAGCGTCGGCCAGAGCAGGATGACGAGCGGCGCGAACGCGACGCAGAAGAGGCCGAAGCTGAGTGCCAGCCTGGCGGCCCCGCCGCTCCGCTTCCGGGCGACCATGTCGCGCGCGAAGAAGCCAAGCGTAACGAGCGGCACGAAAATCCCCATTATGCGGATGTCCACGAGGACCGCGCAGCACGCCCCATGGATGAGCGCCACCCGCGGCTTCTTCAGTTCGAGGTGGCGGACGAGCGTGTACATGCACACTACGAACATCGCCATGAACGGTATGTCCTTGGAATTGTAGAAGGCATGCGCGAATATGCGCGGACTCGCGACGAGGAATACCGCACCGAGCACGCCCATCTGCCGGCTTCTCAACATGTGCGCACCGAGTTGATAGAAGAAGACCACACCAATCGCGAACGCAAGGAAGTTGATAAGATGGCGCAGCAGGTAGATGTCCCTGGAATCCTCGAGGCCGAGGCCCCGCTCGACAGAGTAGAGCAGGAGTTCGAAGGCGGGCCCATAAACCTGGTGCCGGTCGGCGAGGAGTTCCTGGTTGCCCTCCGTCACGTACTCATAGACCTTCCTGCCGTATTCACGCTGGACCGGCTCATCCCATGAGACGCCGAAGTCGGAATACAGAGCCGCGCCCACTATTACCAGGACCAGAGCCATCGCTCCTGTCAGAACCCGAGGTGAGCAAATCATGGGTTTGATTCTAATCCGCTTCTCACAGAACCCGCAAGCACTTACGGTTCGACCATGGCCGATAGGGCCCTCTTCGGCACTTACCGGGCCCGCGAGAACGGTTGCACAAATGCGGAGAGAGTGCGACAATACGGCCGGGGTTGCGGAGCGCGCACTCGTTCTGCCCAGTCTATGGGTTCGCCGGAGTGCTCGTTCCCAATGAGGTCTCATACGCGGGAGTGTGCTGCAAATGCCGAGGCTCAGAACCATGCTGCCGGCGGCCGCGATCCTGCTCGCCGTCGCGGCACTGTGGCTGCTTTGGGATAGGGGCGTGATCGGCATCTCGACGGCCCCATTCGAGGAAGAGGCGAGCATCAGCGATTTCGAGGGACTGCCTTATCTGTCCTACGTTAAGGACGATCCCAATCCGGAGATGAAAGGGGTTGCCCTCTACGACCCGGACCTCTCTTATCCGGGCCTGAACCTCCTGACCTCCCGGCTGATTGGCGGAGCGCATCTTCTCAATATGGAAGGTGAAATCGTGCACTCCTGGGCTCCCGGCGATGCCACCGGCCGCGGGTGGGTTTACTCCGAGATGGATGAGGCCGGCAACCTGTTTGTCCTGGCAGAAGACGTCGGTCTTGTCAAAATGGATTGGGACTCCGACATCATCTGGGTGAGCAGGGCTGCCGAGAATCCGCTTCTCAGCAGCAGCGGCAAGGTGGCATACCACCACGATTTCGCCGTCACCGAGAACGGGGATGTCTATGTGCTGGCGGTGGACGTCCGGGATGTGAAACGGAGAGGCAACCTCAAGACCATAAGAGACAACAGCATCGTTGTACTGGATTGTGACGGCCGTCCCCAGAGGAAGATCTCTCTATACGATATCTTCAGGGAGGTGATTCCGGAGGCGGCGTTCGAACAGAAAAAGAGGAAATACCCTCGCCTGAGAAAGCATTTCAACAAAATCGAAGGATTCGACGTCCTTCATGCCAACACCATCGAGGAGCTGCCTCGAGACATTGCAGTCGGCCGGCGGGGCGATCTCCTATTCTGCATCCGGAACCTCAACTTGATCGGCATACTCGACGCTGAGAAAGAACGCATTGTCTGGACCTGGGGCCCCGGAATGCTCGACCGGCCCCATCATCCGACCGTTCTGGAGAACGGAAACATACTGATTTTCGACAACGGCACACTCCTGAGGAAGCACTCCAGGATTGTAGAGATAGACCCAGCCACGACCGAGATCGTTTGGAAGTACGAGAGCGACCCACCCGACATGTTCTTCTCCAGCCTGAGGGGAAGCAATCAGAGACTGCCGAACGGCAACACTCTGATAACAGAGAGTGAGAAGGGACATGTCTTCGAAGTGACTCCCAACGGTGAAATCGTTTGGGACTTCTGGAACTTCGAAAGCAACGAGACAGGGCTGCGAGGCATAATATACCGCATGACAAGATACGACGCGGCCTATCTCGGGCGCTAGATCCCAGTGGCCTGACGCCGGCGCGTCCGGGTAGTCCTGCAATGGAGCGATGTGCATGCCGTCAATCCTATTGCTGTCGCCACATGCAGCATCAGTCACGGGGCCTGTCATAGGCCTCCTGGTTGCAGTATGGGCTTGCCGGCGGGCCCGCAGCAATGCGGCGACACACGCTATGGCCATGGTCCTCCTCTTCCTGTTGGCACTGGTAGTCCGCCTCCCGCACATTAACCGGCCACTGTCCTGCCAAAACGAGGTCCTTACGGCAATGAGCATGGTCACCCTGGAGAACTGGCAGAGCCAGGGGGCCCTCGAACACCGCTTCTGTCTGCTCCAGACCTATCCCCTTAAGACGGACAGGTTCATCATGAACCGGGGGATGCGCCTCATGGATGAGGATGGGAAGGGTTACTATACAAGCTTCCCCCCTTTCTCAATTATGTTCGCTCACGCTCTGTTTCGGCTGATTCGCATCGAGCCGAGCGTGCTGGGGCTCCAGATCATGAACCTTATACTTCACTTCCTTGCAGCGATTCTCATCTATCTTACCGTCGATACCATAGCGCCGGAAGGCCCGGCGCGGAGATACGGCGCGCTCCTCGCGGGAGCCGTCTTCATCTTCCTTCCGGCGAACCTCTGGTACTTTTCCAATACATACTCCTGGGATATCTTCTGGCATTACCTGTGGATTGGAGGGCTCTATGTGGTGGCCAGGCTAGACCTTGCCGTCAGCAAGTACAGGCCGCCGGGTATATACGTGCCGCTCCTGGGCGTCATCACGTTCCTGTTGGTTTATACGGACCACCACGGAACGTTCTTCGCGCTTTCGCTTATTGTCTATTCGCTGGTCAGGCTGAGGACTGGGCGCGATCGCAATTCGCTGATAATAGCGACCGTCGCGGCCTCGGCGGCGGCAATCCTGCTTTGCCTCCTCCAGTATTCAGCCATCGCCGGTCCCGGGAACCTGTGCCGGGGCCTCCTCGCTGCGGCGAGACAGAGGAGCATACTTTCTCCCTCCGATCCGCTGCGGATTCTGACTCACCATGCACATGCCTACCTGTCGGCGCTTCCCATGCTGGTGATAGCTGGCATCGGGTTGGTGTTTTCCCGGCCCGGCACCCGGGACGGAGTGACCCGCAGAGAGTACACGCTGATCCTGATGGCGGCCGCCCCCATCATCTTGCACTACGTCGTGTTCCTCAAGTGGACAGCCGTCCATGACTACTCCGTGCTCAAGGTCTCCGTCCCGGTATCGCTCGTCGTCGGGATCGGTTACGCGCGAGCCGCGACCATGCCTGCGGGGCGGCTTGTTAGGACCTGCGCCCTGCTGGGCGCATTGGCATTGACGCTCTTCATGTCCCTCGCGACTTACGAGCACCACTTCGCTGCATGCTTCGAGCCCGACCGCTACAGCGCCCTCGGGGCGGCCATCCGGGAGAACAGTTCGGACGACGAAGTAGTGTTCGCATTTCCGAGGGCCGACAACGTGAGAATTGACCCGCGCGTCATCTACTATGCCGGAAGGAACATCCAGACCGTGAAGAGTGTGCGCGACGCGCGCGAATGGCTGAAGACACACGGCAGGAGCAAGGGCGTCGTCTTCGAGATCGCCAAGGCGCACCGCGTCGGCCGGGTGGACAGGATTACCAGATAGCCTGGGGAGGTATGATTCGGCGAACACGCGTGTCCACTCATGGCCTTCGGCGGCGGGACACGGTCCTTGCAGCCCGAGGCGCATAGTCCTGCTTGATAGGACCCCGGCCGTATGCTATGTGTTGCATCGGCACATGAAGGCGGGGTACCCGGAAACGAGCAGGTCAAAAGTGCAGAAGCAGGAACAGAATAAGCAGCAACGCCCCTGGAATGGATGGAGTGTCGAGAGGCCCTGCTGTCCGGCCCACGTTTTCATGATAGTGGGCCTCATGGCAGTTGCGGCGCTGACAGGGAGGCTTGGCCCTACTGTCCCCTCGTTGCTGAGGGCCTTGCTTTCACTTGCATTGATTCTTGTACCCGGGGCGGCATTGACTCTGCTGATTCGCCCGGGCGCCGAGGAGCGTCACCCCCTTGAGGGCCTTGCCGTAGGCGCCGCCGTTGGTTTGGCATTGCTCTCGATGCTGGGCTTTGTCGGGATCCTGACGGCGCTCAGCCTGACCGCTCTCATTCACATAATGATGGGGGTCCATCTGGTATTGGCGGCGGCCCTCACGATCATGCTCTTCAGATCCGAAGCGCGTCTTGGGCCTCGAGAGTACCGGAAGGCCGCGGTCATCATCCTTGTATGTGCCGCAGTCATGCTGGCGTTCACCACTCTTCTCACTCCGAGAGATACCGACGACTGGTTTTACCTCGCGCATATCCGCGATTACGTGAACGACATCCCCATCAACTCCGAGAGCGCCTTCTTCGACAACGGCCAGCCGGCGTCCCCCAGGGCGTGGTACGGCGGCTGGTGGGTTGCCGAGGCGATGCTCTCGCGCGCCAGCGGCGTAGACCCGGTCCGTTTTCACCAGGTTTACCTGCCGATACTCCTTCTGCCGCTCGCCGTATTCGCGCTTTTTACGTTTGCCAGGCGGATATTCGGATCCGAGAAGATCGCCTATCTCGCCTGTTTCCTACAGGTAGTATTCTATGTCTCGAGCGCATACCCCTCAGACAGCGCCGGCTGGGCGTTCTTGTGCCGAACGGCGCAGGATAAGACCGTTGCATGCCTCATAATGGTGCCCGCCGTCACCGCGCTCGCCCTACGCCTGTGGAAAAGAGTCAGTACATGGGAGTGGCGAGAGGAATCGCGGTGGTCCTGGAGGTTGTGGATTCTCTACGCCTTCTGCCTGACCGGATCGACGCTGGTTCATCCCATGGCCGCGGTCTGGTCCGGGGTCGCCATCGTTCCGTTCATTGCGATAGAGACTATGCGAAACAGGAAAAGACGAACCGCCCTGGGGTTTGCACTGGTCCTGATACCGTTCGTGGTCTCGGGTCTGATTCTCATCGAGGGCAGGGTGGCCACCGTATCGACGCTGGAAGGGCGCGAGGCGGGGCCGCACGAGGGCGGAGGCGTCTCGTCCTATTTCGATCCCCATTTCCCGGGCAGCGGCGGGAGGTTCTCGGCCGGAGACAGGGTGATAGCCCTCTCGGAGAGGATGCACGTAGGCCATCCCCTTCTGATAACCCGCTATCCGCTGGCCATACTCGGACTCATACTGACCTTCCTGCTCCTGAAGTATGTCCGGCAGAGCAACGCGGCCCGTTATCTTGCAGTGCTTACTTTCACCGTTCTCGCCCTTACCTTCGTTCCCGGATTGGCAAACCTGACGTCGGCAGTTATTACGAGGAAGATGCTCTACCGTCTGACGTGGATTCTGCCCTGGGGGCTGACCACGGCCTTTATCCTGAAACGGATCGCGCGCCGGACCATACCGGCGTGGGTGATCGCCGTCCTGCTTGCGCTAGCCGTCTGCAGGGGCAACCCCGCCAATTACTTCGCCTCTCTCTCCGCGACCAGGGATTCGGGGAGGACCAGGCCGGAGCTTGAGGACGTATTAGGAGCGCTCGCGATGGAGCCCTCTCCCCAGGGCGTGGTTCTCGGGTCGGGTCAGACGAACTTGAGGATTCCCGGGTTCGTGGGCGACGCATACCCGGTCACGTTCAGAACCGAGGGGCAAAGGTCACATGCCGAGATAAGGGATCTCTTCCAGACCGGACCACTCGAAGGGCTGGTGAGGGAGGAGATAGAGGCGCTTGGCGTGAGATACGTGATCGCGGAGAAGTCGATGTCGCTTGGACGCGGATTCATGGCCGGCACCGCCTGGACGCGTCCCATCCACAGCAATGACGCTTACGGGCTCTGGAAGATAGAGTTTCCGGACTCCGTCACTCAGCCCTCCGGCGATTGACTTGGGAACCTTGCTGATATACCTTCGTAAAAGGAAGTGACGGCAAACCGCGGGATTGGAGACCGCTTTGAGGCGACTATCTCTCTTAATAATGGTGAGCGCGCTCGCAGTGACCGCCGGCTGCGGCGGCGAGCCCGACTACAACGTTCTCGTGATCACCATAGACACGCTACGCCCCGACCGGCTGGGGTGCTACGGTTACGGGCGGCCGACGAGCCCCCGCATCGATGATATCGCGGCCCGGTCAGTGCTTTTCGAGCAGGTCGTGTGTTCCGCCCCCCAGACGCTTCCCTCGCACGCGTCCATCTTCACCGGGCTCCATCCCCGCAAGCACAAGGCTATCAGCCATGAGAGCGTTTTGCCCGAGGAGGCCGTCACCCTGGCGGAGGTTCTCAAGGAGCGTGGCTACGGGACCGCGGCTTTCGTGAGCAGCCATGTCCTCGACAGCAGGTTCGGCCTCAACCAGGGCTTCGACCGGTA
>CAZSBE010000139.1:0-6815 GCA_964604955.1 uncultured bacterium | reverse complement strand
ATGTATGTCATATATCTTGGCAGTCGGGTCGCCAAGGTCGAGCTCGGCGGTTGCAAAGTCATATTCGCCGGACTCGTAGACGACTGAGTCGGCGGCGTTGAGCCCCTTGACGTTGAGCCATACCCTCCGGCCCTCAGGATACCCCGACGGCAGCTTGTGGCCGGTCTCGTTGGTGACGCGCACGGTGACGCCGAAGTCCTCGGGGGTAACCTCGAGTGTGGCTGCCAGGCTCAGCATGTGCTGGGCCCGCGACCTGGCGGCCTGGAGCTGGGCGGCGTTGACTTCGTCCGGGTAGAAGACGTCGATTATGTCCACCGCGAAGATGTTCCCGCCCATGAGGTCGTGGAGGGGAAGGTCGGTTCTGCTGGGCGCGCCCGGTACGTTACAGCCGTTACCGGTCACGTCGCGCATATGGCAGTCCTGGCATGTGGATACGATGCCGTCGGGCTTGTTGCCCGCGAACTGGGGGGCGTAAACCCCGGTGACGGCGTACTCGCTCACCGACCACTCGCTGTAGGTCCTCTCGACGGGGAACATGTTGCGCACGTACATATCCGGGTGCTGGAGGTTGAAGGTATTCGGCGCGTAGTCGCCGGGGGAGACCTGGATGAAGACGGGGTTACTCACGTCATGGCATGTGCCGCAGACCTCGCCCTCGCGGTGGAAGGGCGACTCAACGAAAGCGTGGCTGGCTGCGGCGTCCGCGAAGGGGCCCCTCATGATTGGGCTGGGGTCGTTTATGAACTGCCCGTTGGCGTATTGGAGGGGAAGCGGGTCCACCGTTGCCAGCACGGCCGGGTCCGAGGCCGGGCTCACGCCCGCGACGTAGTTGAAGTCCACCATGCGGTGGCAGAAGTCGCAGTGGACGCCGTGGCGGTCCAGGGCATTTAGAAGGTCGCCGCTGGTATCTACCGAACGGCCTTCCTGCCAGCCGCCCGGCGAGTGGCACCTGATGCATACGTCGCCCACCGATGGCGCGTCCTGCTCGGCGACGGCCATGCAGGCGAAGAAGAAGGGATCGCGCGCCGCCTGGGCCATCATGGAACCGCGCCATACATACCAGGGCTCGACGGCCGTGTCATAGTTGCCGTGGCATGTTGCGCATTATGCGTCGGGGTCCGCCACTATGGCGCCCTCGAAGGGCTGGGTTCCGGACATGTCCACGTCCCTGAGCGTGGTCGGGGCAACGGTGGCCGGGGTCGCGATCATGATGAAGTCGGCGTCGCTGTCATCGTGGCCGGCATTGCCCGAGCCGTCGACGGCCTCGACGCGTATCCGGTTCGCTGTCCCGGGCCGGTTGGGAACGAACCAGGAGAAGCCCGTTCCCGGGGCCTCCTTCTTGGCGACCAGCTTGAATGTGGCGCCGCCGTCGTCCGAGAGGTAGATGTTAACGTAGGCGACAACCCTGTCGTCCGTAGCGGTGTAACTGATGGGGTAGTAGGAGTTGGCGTTCATGCTCTCGCCGCCGTTCGGGGCGTTCACCGTAACGACGGGCGGGATGGAATCCGTCGCGCCGGCGGGCGTCAGGTAGGGGCTGACCTCCGATGTGTCCACGTTGACCGCGTTT
The DNA here is from genome assembly GCA_964604955.1 of uncultured bacterium. Taxonomy (GTDB): domain Bacteria; phylum Arandabacterota; class Arandabacteria; order Arandabacterales; family JALGWA01; genus JALGWA01. Next base: position 5,248 of record CAZSBE010000139.1, on the reverse strand, counting down.
CCGTAATTGGAATGGGCAAGGCCCGGGAAAGTGGGCGTGTTGCTCCAGTTGATCATATCTGTTATCTCAATAAGATTGGTGAAGCCGTCCCCGTCCGAGTCGACATTCTCTATGGCCAGGATAGCCTCAAGGTTGGAGAGGCCGTTTCCCAGGCCGATCTCGACGCCGAGGCCATACGCGTTGCGCGGGCCGCCGCCGTCGAAATCGAAGTGGCACACGCCGCAGTGACCTGAGTTGCTCGGAAGATCATCCAGGTGCGTGTTCTTTGCGGTGGGGTAGTGGTTGAAGAACTCCCTGCGGATGGGGTTCCGCGCCTCGACATCGCAAACAGCAACCGAAAGCGCCATCAAGAAAGTGACAAGCACACAGGCGGCAGCGGCAGTTCTCATGGCTTCCCCTCCCGAGCGTTTGGCCCCATCATATCATCCCTGAACATGGACCGACCCGACAGAGGTAGGCTTGCCTCCCGGGGGCTCGCAATAGACCCCGGTTGGCTCCATCATAACACGGCGGGGCGGCGATTTCAAGTAAATAGGGGGCCGTGGAATCCCCGTGGTTGAAACAGCCGCGGACTATGTATAGAATGTCAGCCATCGTGAAGAAGAAAAAGCAGACGCGAACAGCCTGGCATAAGGTGGTAATCGGCATCGTCTCGGCGGTGGGCGCGGCGACCTACGCGTCGGGGCTCATTTCCATGATAGACCGGAGCCTGCTGGATAAGCCCAATGTGGAGGTCGCCCTCGTCGGGTTTCTCTCCGGTGCGCTCTTCTGGACAGTGCTCAGGAAGAAACTGGGGTTCTTCGGCGTCTTCGAGCATGAGCTTACCCACCTGGTGATGGGGCTTGTCATGTTCCAGAAGCCCGAGGCCTTCTTCGCGACGGCGAGCCGCGGCCATGTCCGAGTGGGGGGCAAGAACTTCCTCGTGGACCTGGCGCCGTACTACTTCCCCACGTTCTCGGTCATATTGCTGCTCGTCTTCCCGCTTCTCAAGGAGTCGGCCTACCCGGTTTACTTCGCCGCGCTGGGCTTCATGACGGGCTATCACCTGGTGAGCAAATTAATCGACTTCAAGTTCTACCAGGGCGACATCCGCGTGAGCGGGAAAGCCTTCTCGGTGGTCTTCTGCCTCTTCGCGGGCCTCTTCGTTTTCGGGTTCATATTCGCCTTTGTGGTGGGGGGCTATCGCGGGGGCTGGGAGTTCACAAAGGCAGGCGTTCCCGAGGCCGGCCGGGTGCTCTCGCTGGGGTGGAGGAATTTCCGGGCCTTCTGGGAGTTCGCCACCAGGAGGCCCGGCGAGGTCCCGGTGGAATAAAGGGCCCCCGGGGCCGGGGCCGTGCGGGCCTGCGGCATGGCGCCCGGAACAGCCGGACAGCATGCGGGAGATTCTAGGACGGCTGCCTCTTCAACCTGGGCCTTAAGAGCATGTAAGCCAGCGAAATGAGCCCCGCCACGGTGATGAAGATCGAAATCACCACGATGAGCTTGTAACCGGGGTCCTGGCGGGCGATGAGCCCGGGTACGGGCGGCTCCGCTTTGAGCGGGGTTATGCGCTCGAGGCGCGAGACCGACCAGAGGAAAGAGTGGTCCAGGAATGCGAGCGCCATCACGGCCAGCGCGGCGACGCCTACCGCCCGGGTCTTGAAGCTCCTGCCGATTCTATCGAGCACCCTCTCCAGCCTGAGCGACGAGAGGAGCGCGAGAGTGATTACGGGCAGCAGCACGAACCTCGTCGCCACGCGCTCGCTCCTCAAGAGCGGGATGGGGAGCCTGGTCAGGAAGGCGTGGAAATAGCTTAAGGAGAAGAGCGTCATGAGCACAATGGGAAGGTCGAGGGCGCCGTACTTTAAGTCCCTGAGATCGTCGCTGCGGGAGAACCTCGAGATTATGCCGAAATAGACGAGTACGGCCAGCCCGATGAGCCCGACATACATGTCGAACTCCCACCAGCCGGCGTTTCCCCAGTACCGGAGGCGCTCGGGGGACTCGAGCCTTATGGTTATCATGGCGTCGATGAGATCCCGGAACGTCGGGTAAGACCAGATAAACTTCTCCTGCCGGCCGAGAAGCGTGTAGGCCGCGGGGATGAGCTTGAAAGCCGAGAGCACGGCGCTTACGACGATGGCCCCGAGCGCGCCCCTGGCGTGCTTCCAGCTGAAGATGACAAGGAAGACCAGGAACATGAGGCACCAGGTGTAGAGATGGAAAGAGCCCTTGAGCATCATGGCGAAGAGCACGAAACCGAGCTTGACCGCTGCAGGGCGGGCGGCGCCGCCTCCGAGCATCTCGAAGAGGAAGAGGAAAAAGAAGGGAAGCAGGAAATACCCGCTCCAGGCCGTGTGGCCGACGGCCAGGTGGGCGACGATGTGGCCGTTGAAGTTGAAGATGAGGAAGAACAGCGTGAAAGGTATGAGCGACAGCCTGTACTTCCGCCTGAGCAGCAGGCAGCCGGCGAAGCCGAGCGCATAGAGTATCAGGAGATCCACCGTGATGAACCTGCCCGCGCTCATGCCGGGAAGCAGGAGCACCCAGGGCATGTAATTGGTGTCGGGGATGGACATGAACCTGTCGGTCCCGTGGAAGCGCATCGACATGTGAAAGGGGATGCTCCCCGTATTAATGCCCTGCCTTATCACGGAATAGTAGATGTGTTCCTGGCCCCAGTCGTGAATCCTGAAGGAGACGTCGCCGTAGTTTATGAACCAGGCCCAGTGGAAGGCGCCGATGGCGAAGAGCACGACGAGGACGATTACGGTCGCGGGCCGGGAAAGCGATCTGCCTGTGTCAGCCGGGTTTTCGGCGGTCATATATGCGCACCATTGAAATAAGCCGGACTCAATAGTAGGACATCGGCGCGGAAACTCAAGGTTATTTCGGCCTCCTGGCCACTACCCATATCCTGCCGCTCTCGGGCTTGGGATCGGACATGTCCTCGGGGTTGTCCCAGGTGGCGGCGATCTCGAAGCCCGAGGCCCGGAGGCCGGAGTGGATCTCTCCAAGCGTGTACCCGCGCTCCTGATGTTCTTCGTCCACGCGCACCCACGCGTCTCCGGTCTTCATGAAGCCCGTGATTATCATCGTGGCGATGTTGCTCTCGAAATCGTAGGCCTTCCGGTGCACCTCGAAGACCCCGCCCGTGTCCTGGCAGATCTCGCAGGGCCGCCTCTGCCACAGTACGCCCAGGCCGTAGACCGTATTCATGTCGAACATGAAGAGTCCGCCGGGTTTCAGGGAGCCGTGCACCGCCGAGTAGCAGGCCTTGAGATCATCCACCCTGAGGAGGTAGTTGAGACTGTCGTACCAGCAGGTCACCAGGTCGAACCGCCTTTCGAGGGAGAGGGCGCGCATGTCCTGCTCCAGAAACTCGACCGGGAGGCCGGCTTCCGCGGCCTTCTCACGCGCGAGCCGCAGCATGGCGGCTGAAGAGTCGACGCCGGCCACGCTGTAGCCCCGGCCGGCCAGGGCCACCGCGAAACTTCCCTCGCCGCATGCGAGATCGAGCACCTCGCGCGGCTCGGCCCTTAGGTGTTTCAAGATGGGAGGGAGAAGTGTCGCCATGCGCACGCTGAAGCGCGGGTAGTCTCCCTTCATGTAGAGGTTGGCGAAGTCGCGATAGACCTTCATGCGTATGGCCCCCCTAGCGAAGGGGTCAGGTCTTAAAATGCACAATTGGACCTCGGCAGTCTCCCAGTGGCTTCTTTAAGATGACGAAGCCTTGGGAGACCGCCTGCGGTCCGCACCTGGGAATGTGCATTTTAAGACCTGACCCCAATAAGATGCTACATCGTTCTTTTGACTTCGTTGAGCTTGAGGTAGTGGCGGCGTTCCTCGTCAACGATCTTGTCGATCTCGGCCTGCTGCGGGCCCTGGGGCACGAGGTTCCTCACCTCGAGGTAGTAGAGAATCGACTGCAGCTCTTTCTCTATGGCGAACTCGATGGCGTCGGCCACCGTGTCGATCTCCTTCATCTGCTTGTCGAATTCCGCATCCGAGAATACGAGGTTTTCGGAATAGGCGGTGAGATACTGGCAGTACTCACCGGGATACTTCTCGGGCGGCTCGTAATGGTCTATCTTGGAAAGCAAGCTGTCGATGGTCTTGCGGTGCTTGACCTCTTCGCTCCCGAGGAACTCGAACATCTTCTTGATCTTGGGGTCGTCGCAGATCGTCGCGGCGTGCTTGTAAAACTTCTCGCCATGCTCCTCTATCTGTACGGCGATCTCGAATATCTCGCTGGCATTGAAACCCGTGGGCATAAAGTACCTCCTTTAAGATACGAGATTGGCTTCCCTGTGCTTCTTCAGGATCTCGTCTGCGAGTCCCTCAATCGACTTGAGGGCCGCAGCGTCCGGATAACCTTTTACTACAACCGTTGGCAGCATTTCAACCTTAAGATTCGGGATCATGGCCGCAAGCGTCTCCACCATCCTCGAGCCCCAGCCGAACGAGCCGATGATGCTGAGGAAGCGGGTCTTGGGGCGAAGCGCATTCGCAAGATACGTGGCATAGACCGCCATGGGGTGCGGCCCGACGAGCACTGTGGGCGCCGCCACCACGAGGGTCGCCGCATCCACGAGGGCCATGGCCAGCTCGCCCGTGTCGGTCGCGACGAGGTTATAGGGCTTGACGTGAATCCCCCTGGCCACCAGATGGTCGGTGAGATGCCGGACCATCTTCTCCGTGCTGCCGTGCATGGAGACCCACGCTATGAGCACTTCATTCTTCACGTCATCGGACGCCCACTCGCGGTAGGCGTCCATGATGTGCCGGGGATTGGTATGCACCGGGCCGTGGCTCGGGCCCACGACTTCTATTTCGTAATCCTTGAGCCGGTCGAGATGCTTCACGACATTGTTCCTGAACGGCATCATGATTTCCGCAAAGTAGCGCTTGGCACTGGCGTAGAAACCGGAGAGGTCGTCGGCCAGAACCCTGGTCGTCGCGAGATGGGAGCCCAGGAAGTCGCATGAGAAGAGAATCTTGTCTTCCTTGAGATACGTGAACTGGGTCTCGGGCCAGTGGACCCAGGGCGCGACGATGAATTCCAGCGTCTTGTCCCCGAGCGACAGAGTCTCGCCGTCTTTGACGACTATGAAATCCTTCTCGTCGAGTCCCAGGTGATGCCGGGACATCTCGAGGCACTTGGCATTCGTGACCACCTTGGCCTCGGGGTTCCTGAGCAGCATCGCCTGGATGGAGCCCGAATGGTCCTGCTCGGTGTGGTTGGTTATGATGTAGTCGATCCGGTCGA
>CAZSBE010000138.1:0-6830 GCA_964604955.1 uncultured bacterium | reverse complement strand
TGGGCAAGGTCAGCAGCAGGGCCTATTCGATCGCCTTCGACACCTCTTCCGTCTGGGTCTGGGGGCAGTATCCGGATGTCTCATATGAGAAAGAGGGTGTGTACCGGCATGACAGGAGCACCGGCGAAATCAGGTTCATTCCCTCAGGATTGGGTTACAGCCGCGGCATCTGGAAATCGATGTGCCGGGCGCCGACGGACCTGCTGGCGGTATTCGGGGGCAGGTTGTGGTTCGGCCAGGCGATGCTGGTCGACCATGAGGGGCTGTGGGCCACCTTCGAAGATATGACCGGGCAGCCAAACAGTGCCGCCTCCGTCGTGAAGTCGGATGAGAGCCTGCTCTGGTTTGGTTACACGAGTGGCACTGTAGTCTGCTACAATCCCAGATCCGGGGTATGGCAGATTCAGGAACTCCCGCCTCATGACGGAGCAGTGACCTCTTTTGCGTTCACAGATGACTTCGTGCTCGCCGGGCTGGCAAACGTTGATTTTGATCGAGAGAAGAAGGATCTCGTAAGCGGTGGGGGGATTCTCATACTCGACCGTGCCGCCGACAGATGGGGCTATGTGCGCGCCGACGACCGGATTCCATCGCTGAGCACGAACGCGCTTCTTCTCGATGGCGATACACTCTGGATCGGGACCGCCAAAGGTCTTGTCAAGTGGTCGCTCCCCGGGCTACTGTCGGTAAGCGAATGGACTGCTGGCGAGCCGGATACTGAAGCGGGACCGGATGGGGCCCGCCGCTGAGTATCATCGTTAAGTGTCATTGTGAGGGAGAGTCATGGCTGCGGGCAAACGGATTTGCATCGTGTTTATAGTTCTCTTAGCCGCCTCCACCGCTTTCTGTGCCCATCGTTGGCTGACCACGGCTCGAGGGACGGTGGAGGATCTGTCCGGGCATGCGACCCTTGAGCAGGAAAACGCCCGGCTCCAGGCTGTTCTTGACAGTCTGATGGCGGCAATCTCACCCGGTGGCGAGCCCGAAAACAATGCGGGCTTCTGGTATACTCAGGCAAGGAGAGCGCGAGAGAACCAGCGCATGCTGCTCTGGGACCATGAGATCCAGAGACTTCAGGAGAGGGGGCTCGAGGATCCCGTGAATGATCTGAGGGATGACCTTATGGGCCACCCGGAGCTCATCCCGTACGAGGGAGTCCTTGGCGGAACGATGGGTTTCGTCAGGTCTAGAATAGCGCTGTTGTCGCTGAGATGGGTATACGCGGAATTCGAGGATGGCCATATCGCCGGACGCTGTCTGCTGGAATATGACGTCGCCCCGGGAGGCAGGATTACCTGGAGGGTGATCGAATCCGAGCTCCATTAGGGCGTCGCGGTCTGCCGATGGTCGAGAGCCATCTAACTCTGCATTGACCTGCCGGCGCCGGTCGGTCATGATCTTTGCGCGGCAAAGGTCGGTGTCAGCTAGCCGCGCAGGTCATGCTAATCGTTAGATGGTGAGAGCTGTGGGATTGAGTCATAGGTTATGGAAGTCACAACATCTCCTAGCTGTTGTCGTTCTGGGAATTCTCGCGGGATGTAGCAGTGAAGACGGGCTCTGCCCGCGAGATCTGCCTCCCACTGCGTGCATCCGTATGGGTGTGGTTCGCTTTGTCAGCCACTGCCCTCTTGCCATTCGCTTCCACGCGAATCCTGACTGCAGCGAGGATGATCGGACACCCTATGAAGACCTACAGATTCGGTGGGACTTCGATGCTGACGGAACGTGGGACACCGGTTTCGGTCCGATGAAGTCCCGGTGGGACGCCGGACCGAGTTCGCTCTGTGACACTATATGGCACCTGCGCTGCGAAGTGAGGGACCTGGCTGGCCAGACGGGTGAGACAACCGATTCATTGGACCTCCGGCCCCTGCTTCCGAGGCCCCCGGACATTATCGCGGGGGAGGTCACGGTAAGGCTGTTAGACTCAGCCGGGGAAGTCGACACAGTCTCGGTGGGGCAACGATTCTGCATACTAATATGCGAGCGATGCTGGATGGATCCGACCGATGACTCATTTCTCATAGAGTACCAGCTGGACGGCGAAGTAATCGGCCAGGTCTGGTCACACGTTTCGCCGCCCATGGGCGGTTGCTGGGGCTCCGGTAACTGCAACTTTACAATAGACCAGGCAGGAACCCATCACATGAAGGTCACGCTTGATGCAGGCAACACTATTGTCGAGACAAACGAAACGAATAACATTGGTGTCAAGGATCTGGTGGTGATAGACTCACCAGCTAACTAGTGGCTGGAGCGGGCGATGCTTGCGTTACGTCGCCTGCTCGGGGGCAAGCGCCGCGCCAGCCTGGCGACCGCGGCTGAAATGGGACGTTAGGCGGAAGAAGATGATTGCTCTAACCATGAAATCGGCTAAACGTTTCGGCGTACGCTACTCCACACTAACTCCTGTTGCCAGTGGAGCGTGGGTTGTAGACCGCATGAAGCTCCACAAAGGGCCCTTCCTTCTTATTTGCACTCACCAAGACAGTCTGTACACTATCATACGTCCCGAAAAGGAGATCGGTTCCCTCGATGAGCTCGTTGAGGAGATCCAGCGTTCAGTCCCTCAGGTCAGTTCCAACCCCTCACTCCCGCTCCACAAGAATGGCAACAGGAGCGTTACGGGCAGCATGAATGATATGAAGAATTTGATTCGACGTGGGCTCCACCTGGGGAACGTGCCACATATGGAGACCATAGTTGACGATTGTCCCTTTAGGGCAATAAGTTATGATAAACCAAAGAACAGAATTCTCGCATAACCAGGAAGTCAAGCTGATCACCAAGGGGCTTCGCCCCTCGGCGCCAGATTACTCCTGCCGTTAGACGGATTGGTTTGAATCGTGAAGTATAGGGTAATCAAGCCTCACGAACCTGGGGACTCTGAAGCTCTCGTCGTCAGCAAAGGCGAGAAGCTTAGATATGAGCGGAAGCCAACTCACTGGTCTGGTTGGATCTGGTGCGCCGCGTCGAATGGTGACGCGGCGTGGGTACCAGAATCGTGGGTGGAAGTCAGTGGCGAGTTTTGTGTGGTCTCGCGGGACTATGACAGCAGAGAGCTGCGCGTCCGGGAGGGCGATATCCTTGAGGTGGAACTGGAGGAAAGCGGGTGGGCTTGGGGGCGCAACAGTGCGGGAGACTACGGCTGGGTACCAGGGGATCGAATTGAGCCTGAGCGCGAAGATACCGTCTGACTGCGGCACGGACCTGACAGGACTTGGCCGCCACGGGACCTGCAAGGCAACCGCCGCGCCGGGCTGTACCTGCAGGTTATGCATACGTTAGGGCCCTAAAGGACAGCCTTGAAAGCAGTCACCTGAAAAGAGCTGGTCTGATGACTTGAGTTATCCTGGCCGGCATGATAACATGTTAACGAGGTGACTATATATGAGCAATCGAGGTCGCTTCGGGCTACTCCCGGTTCTGGTCGCAATCATCTTCTGCCTATCATGCAGCTCGGACGGATGTAAATGCACAGAGCCTGAACCTGTTCAGATTAGAATGACCTACATCTTCCGCGAAGCAGTGAGAATGTGCATGGGCTGCGATCCCTGCTGGTACTTGTACTGGCGTTTCGATTGTGAGGCGGGCAGCTGCACTTACCTGGGTCACTACGATCCCCGCGATGGACAAGAGATACCCGGATGGCTTGATGCCGTGAGAGATATCGAGTATTGCTACGACAATGCCCGATGCATCCCCACCGACAGCTCCTGGTCGTATTGTGCTGATCCTGCATTAACGCCACGCGAGGATGCTGAGGCAGAAGAAGCAGCGCTTTGGCTCTCGGGCAGTCTTGTTGCGCCCCAAGAACTCTACGAGTTGCTCGTTGATGACCTTGCCCTGATTCGCGCCGGGTGGGGGGACAGCATCCCGGAACTTAACGCGATCAGTTTTCAGCCGTATCAGCCGAGCAATGACCTGGCAGTCGCGCTCTATGGAGACGACTATGAGAGATTCATGCAGGGAGAATACAACGATCTGGACTCGCTTAATGCTCTGTTCGGAGCAACAGATGTCACGCCATGGCTCTTTAACTCATTACGAATCACATTCAGCGCGCGTTACAACGTGTGGCGTCTTGCAGAGGTCTACATGCGGGAGCATTCCGTGCTGTGGGCCGAACCCGGAAATGGATACATCTTCATCTGCCGGCCCAGCACAGTTCTGCCGTGGAGGCTGTGTCCGGCCATTAGCAACCCCGGTTTGCCTGACTGCAGGAACTCGGTCCGATACTAGATTGCAAGAGGCATGGTGCAGGGAGTTTGAGGGACAGTATGTCTGCAATACTCAGGACCGGAATCTACTCGCTCTGCGTTAACCTGTCTCTGGTGGTAATCAAGCTCACGCTCTCCTTTATCACCGGCAGCCTGGCGCTGCGCGCAGATGGCATCCATTCGCTGGTCGATGTCTTCGCCTCCAGCGCTCTGATTATCGGATTGCTCATCGCCGGGCGAAAAAACAAGGCTTTCCCCTACGGGCTCTATAAAGTCGAGAATCTCGTATCGGTGATTATCTCCATTCTCCTCTTCGTGACGGCCTATGAGATCGTGCGGGAAGCCATCGTCGGCGGTTCTGGTGAAAGCTCATACAGCGGGTGGGTAATGGTGGTTGTGGGAAGCCTGATAGTGGTTCCATACCTCTTCAGCCGCTATGAGGTTCGCCAGGGACGCAAATTTAACTCGCCCAGTCTCATCGCCGACGGCACACAATTCAAAGCAGACGTCATGTCGTCCTCCGTGGTGTTCTTCGCGCTGATCGCCGAGCGATTCGGCCTTCCGCTGGACCGAATCGCCGCCGGGCTGATCTCCCTTTTCGTGGTCAAGGCCGGATGGGACCTTCTTTCGGGCAGCATGCGCGTCCTGCTGGATGCCTCGGTAGATCAATCGGTCATTCAGACGATCCGCTCTATTCTGCTTTCAGACCCCGCCGTCGTCACCGTGGAAGATGTCACCGGCCGCAACTCAGGGCGGTACGTTTTCGTAGAGGCCACGATCACGCTGCGGATTGATGATCTGGAGAAGGCCCATGATCTGAGCGAACATCTCAGCGAGAAGATAAAAAAGCAGATTCCCAATGTGGACCGGATGTTAATCCACTACGAACCGCATCCCAAGACCGAGTTTCGTTATGGGGTGCCGCTTTCTGACAATCAGACCACCATCTCGGATCATTTCGGAGAAGCACCCTACTTCGCTCTGGTTGATATCGATACCAAAAGCAAGAGTCTGATCGCCCGACAGGTGCTTCAGAATCCATTGTACAAGAAAACCGAAACCAGGGGCATACAGGTGGCGGAATGGTTGATGAAGAACAAGCCCGATATCATCATTACCCGGGAAGACCTGCACGGGAAGGGGCCGGGATATGTATTCGACGATTACGGCGTGAAGGCCCAACAGACGGAAGCAACTTCCCTTGAGGAGCTGACCAAAACGCTCCTTTCGCCCCCGGTTGAGGTCGTCTCAGATGACCCCCGGGAGAATGACGAAAACCACGCCGGTGATCAGTGAGAATAGGGTGCGATGATTCGTTCCGGCGTATGAATACGGGATGAATTCATCAGCGGTGATGTAAATCATCAGCCCGGCGGTGCCTCCCACAATAAAGCCGATAACGCCCTCCGGGATGTTGTGGACGGCGACCGCCGTTTCCCAGGGGCATCCGTTTTTGAGCCCGGGCTTGCTTCTGAGAGACTGTTTTGGGATAATGGCTGTGTTGCATAGCACACTGGGGCGGCTCAATTCGGGCGTTGGCGCCCGGCCACTCGTTGAGCGGCGATACGAGATCATGCCGGCTCCGCTCGCCGCTCAGCCACGCAGTCAGGGATCGATCATGACCGAACCTATCGTCAAGATTAACCGGGCCCCCGTTCTGACCCTCTGGGGAGCTGTCGTTGCAGAACGACTCGGGTACGATACGCTATCTGCTCTCTCGCTCGGCAAGGCCCTTTCAGGATTGAACGCCCAGGCGAAGGGTCGAAGCCTTGGGATCTTTCACCCGAAGAGAGCCTCAGACGGCGGACCGCCCAGGAAAGCCGGTTTAGGCGAGGAGTTCTGGATCGAGCTATGCGGACGGGGCATCCCTTCAAAGAATACTGATGATGGCATTCGCGCCGTCGTGAGGGACAAGCCCGTTGATCCTGCTGCCGTTCAACAATATCTGGAGAAGAAGTTCGGCGATGATCTGGACCGTGTGAAAGCAGCCATGCGGGATCTGGCGGGGTCTCTCGAACCAGATGAGCTTTCTGATCGAGCGTACCCGCTGTATGAGAAGTTTCGTCCCGTGATTCCCAAAGGCAAACGCGGATGGGGTGCCAAGGGTGATCTCGATCTTGATCTGGTCCGCTCTCTTGCGGATTGATCTACACATCTGAATCGAGTGAGAGGACGCTGACGCCAGGCTCCTGATTCCGAGTGCTGGCCCAACGGGAGGAAATCATAAATGCGCACGATCCTACTTGCGATCTCAAAGGGAGGCCTTAATGAATCAGCATTGCTTGCTGTCTCTGGTCTTCATACTCTGCTTGCTGCTGGGATGCTCGGGGGACTCACCCACCGGTACTGATCCTGAGGACTACGCATACACGCTGGAGGGGACCGAGACCATCGGAGCAGCGGGAGGTACAGTCGAGACTGAGGATCTTTCCCTCACGGTTCCAGCCGGGGCATTCGACGGAGATCATACTCTAAAGCTGTTCGCCTCGTCTAAGGATCGACCATTCGACCAGCACCAGGTGACGCGGGCCTTCCGTCTCGAGGGCTTGCCGGATGAGTTTGCCCTGCCTCTCCAGCTGGGCATCAAGTACGAAGGTACACTCTCCGCAG
>CAZSBE010000137.1:0-6874 GCA_964604955.1 uncultured bacterium | reverse complement strand
CGGCGAAACGGAGGCCTTACACGGGGCCGAGCCCTTGTGGAGATCGCCCGGGCCTACACCGCCGAGGGTGAGGCCGAATGACCGAGCGTGAGCACCACAAGAAGGCGTTCGAGTTCTACTACGCGCTCGGCGAGGGCAGGAGCTACAGGCAGGTAGCTGATGAGTTCTCTGTCTCGCTGGGCACAGTGAAGCTCTGGGGGAGGTCGTTTGACTGGAACGGGCGGATTCAGGAGCGGGATGCCGAGGTTGCCCGGGCCATGGCCGACCGGAGCATGAAGAAGGGGATAGAGCGCGGCTTCAGGAACAGCAAGATCATCGAGATGAGCCTCGTCCAGGTGGCTAAGGCGATCGCTGAAGGGAAGGTCAAGATGACCGTATCCGACCTCGACCGGCTTATCAGGCTTGAAGAGTACCTGACAGAGGGCCCGGGCGGTCCCGGAGGGACGGAGATTGTCGTAACCTGGACGGAGCATGGCAGCAAGGACGATGACGAGGCCGAGGATGATTCAGAGGAGGACTGATTCAAGTGGCTCAGCCAGTTTCACAGGAGAAGAGAATCGAGCTCTTCGCAGCCTATTGCGAGATGCAGACCATCCAGCACGTGGCAAGGACCTGTTCGGTGTCTCCTACCACGGCCCTCCGTTACAAGAGGTTGGATCGATGGGATGAACGGCTCCGGGGCGTCAGCAGGAAGGCAGAGGATAAGATTGACGAGTCGATTGCCGAGATGCGGGCCCGTCAAGCCAAACAGGCCAGGGCGGTCCAGGCGAAAGCGCTTCAGAAGGTCATAGAGGATGGTTTCCGGAACACCCGGGATGCGGCCGATGCCTACTTCAAGGCGGTCCAGGAGGAGCGTGTCGTCCGTGGCGAGCCCAGCGACCGGTTCAATGTTGTCCAGGAGCAAATGGCCGAGAGCAGACAGGACTATGAGATGCTCAAAGAACTTATGAAGGACGAGGACTTCAGGAAGCTCTCAGCGAAGGTGCTGGACGCGCAGATGCGGCTGGAAGAGAGGGGGGCTATCTGTAAAGGGCCTTGATTGAGCTCCCTCACGTTACCCCTCACCTTCAGTATCCGCTCCACATCAGCGTTGAATAGAGGGCCTTCTGCTACGTTGCCTGGCCTCGAGTGTTCGATCTGATGCAGCGCTTTCTGAACAGCCCGACCGCTGTATGTGGAATGGGTGGTTGAAAACACCTCCATCCAAATGCTGCCGTAATCCCCCTCCAGTCGCCCGGATACGGCTCTGACAAATGATCCAGCATCATCTCGTGAAATCGGCGGTCGGGTTCTAGTCGTATCCATCGAGAGGACTGCTTCCTGATGAAGATCGAAGTAGTGCCTATGCAGAAGCCCGTCCCACTTTGCCACAATGGCTTGGGGGCCCACTCGATTTCAAAGTCGGGATCGAAGATTGACCTGTCTAGTGAATCTAAGACGATTCGAGTGGCGGCCTCTGGTGACCCCGTGGATTCGAGTTTGCGGAAATACATCCTCATTGCATCCAATTCTAGGCTGGTTTGTCTTACGCTGTAGAGATGAGCAGCCTCTTTCCAGGTGCTACCTTGCTCGACAAGCGCTTTAAGAAAAGGAACATTTCCATAGAGTTTCTCAAGGCGCTCCTCGGATATCTGCTTGGGCTGAGCCTTCGGTATAGGATACACTGCCATTCCGACGACTCTGACGCTGTCTCCCGGTTCCCACGTGAAGGCCACTACCCCTGTGAAGTGGTGTCCCATGACGAAGAGGTGATTGCCTTCCGCGATCGCGACGGTGTATGGGAAGACGATGCCCTCGTCGTCGCTGGCGCATCCCGCGAGTGCTACAATGGTGCAGATGGCCCCGAGAGAAACCCACAAGATAAGTACGGCGTGGTCCATAGCAACCCTCCTACAACACTCTATCCGCCACAGGCAGTCCACGTCAATAGTCACCGAACCCCTACTTGGTAGGAAGGGGGCCCCGGTGTTTTCGGAGGGGGTCCATCCATGCGCACAAAATGGGAGGCAGCATTAGGTGGCGTATGGTGGCGTCGAAGGGATCAATCGGCCCGATGCACGCTGATTATCCTGTCCAGTTCGATCTCATCAATCGGCCCCCCTGTCTTGCGGCCAGCCATGGCCTCTTTGGTCTGCCCGAGCGCTTCCCTTGCACTCTTGCCACCCCACATGGCGTAAGCCCGGGGACTTATCAGAACAAAATGTGGGCCGGTGCGCTTCCCGTCGAGCCAGGTCACCAATCTCCTTGTTTCGCTCTCCGCGCGCTCCCTGGTGAGCTTGTCTCTAGGGGTTTGATGCTGTGACGGAGGCCCGTGCCCGAGGAACACCAGTTCCTCACATCTTCCACCTTTCCAACGAATGAGAACAGCGCTACTGGTGACCTCTGGTTCGCACTGGGGATCTAGCAGTGAACGGTCTACAGAGTCCAAGACGGCAGCTGCGGCAGCACCGTGCGACCCCGAGGATTGCCTTACCTGCCAGTAGACTCGCTGGATTGACCGGCACACCTCGGCCCGCCGCGCGCAGTATGCCCGGCTGGCCTCAGCCCACGTGAAACCACTTTCGACAAGGGCTGTGACGAAAGGAGCACTGCCATAGAGCTCTGCCAAGCGTTCCTCGGAGAAAACCTTCGGGGGTACCGGTGGCGGAGGAAACACCGCCATTCCGTTGACTCGCAGGCTATCTCCGGGTACCCAGGTAATCTGTACATCATCCGTGAGAACATGACCGTGTACAAGGAGCACGTTGCCATCGGCGATCTTAAGTAAGTGGGAGAATCCATCCTCTTCGTCGGTATCGCTGCACCCTGTCATTGAGGTGAGAAGCCAGAATAGGCCGAGGAAGATCCATGTTGCAGGCACCAGGCATTTCATCGCAACCCTCCAACAACACTCTACCAAAAGTGCGTTGCTTTGGTCAAAGATTACACCACCCTCAGGGCGGGTTGTTTGTGTATTTGGACCAACTCTCATAGCGTCCCACTTCGTTGGCAAGGTGGTTGCGAGTGGCTTCCGGAACACCGGGGATGCGGCCGACGCATACTTCAAGGCAGTCCAGGAGGAGCGTGTCGTCCGTGGCGAGCCAAGCGACCGGTTCAATGTGGTGCAGGAGCAGATGGCCGAGAGCAGGCAGAACTACGAGATGCTCAAGGAGCTCTTGAAGGACGAGGATTTCAGGATGCTCTCAGCGAAGGTGCTGGAGATGAGGGCGCGCATAGAGGAAAGTACATCTACCTGAACATGACTTCGATTCTACTCCATGCGGATTCAACTTCCGGTGGCAGTGCCCAGACCTACTAGTTCCAACCCCGTTCGGTGAGGCGTGCGGAACATGTAACTGAACGATGACTGGGATAACCCGAGTCTCCTACTAGATGTCAGAGCACGGTCGGATGAAATGCGCGACAGGCTATCTCCCACGTCACTCTATCACTCCGCCCGGAGTCTTTCAAAGACAGCCTAACACGCATCGTGCATGCTATAGTGTTGACAATCGGTTGGACCTGGTGGAGTCTCAAGGTGCTGGTTGCCGAGGATATGCGGAAGTAGCTCCCTATAACGCAGTTTAGAGGGCCAATCCGAGTATTAGCCCAACAAGGAGACCTTCATGGAGATCTGCTCGATGAATCGTCGCAAAGTCGTGGTGGTGGGCGCGGGTGCCGTTGGTTCGACATTCGCTTATGCGCTTGCTCAAAGCGGTGTGGCCGACGAGATCAAGTTGATCGACAAGAACGAGAAACTCGTGGAGGGGCAGGTTCTGGACCTGGTCCATGGACAATCGTTTTTCCCCACCGTGTCCATCGATGTCGGCAGTCCATCCGATTATGCCGATGCGCAAGTGATCGTGCTCACAGCAGGTGCTGCTCAGCGGCCCGGTGAAACACGGCTCCAACTGGTCCATAAGAATGCGGCCGTCGTTCGTGCCGTCGTCACGGAAGTCCTTAGTCATAGATCGTCCGCGGTGATGGTCGTCGTCACGAATCCCGTGGATGTGATGACGTACGTCGCCCTCAAGGGTACTGGTTGGGAGAGGGGGCGCGTCATAGGTTCAGGCACGGTTCTGGACAGCGCGAGACTCCGGCATCTTATCAGCGTTCATTCCGGGGTCGACGTCCATAACGTGCATGGGTACATCCTCGGAGAGCATGGAGATACTGAATTTGCGGCGTGGTCGATGACTAACGTGGCTGGTATGCAGATCGACGCATACTGCCCAATCTGCGGCCAGTGCGCCGACTGGGCGGCGAAGCGCAGCCGTATCGAGCAAGAGGTTCGGGACTCTGCCTATCATATAATCGACTACAAGGGGGCCACCTGTTTCGCGGTGGGTCTTGCGCTGGTTCGGATCACAGGCGCGATCCTGCGAGCGCAGAGCAGTGTGCTCACAGTTTCAACGATGCTCACAGGCGAATTCCGGCTTCACGATGTCTGTCTCAGCGTGCCTTGCATTGTGTCCGCAAGGGGCGTAAAGAAGATCATCGAAAGCCCACTTCCAGATCACGAGCACGCCGCACTTTATGCATCGGCTGCCACCCTGAAGCAGTCCATTGAGGAGATTGGCATGTGAAGATGAAAGGCATGCGTGCGGGCCATTTCGGTGCATCCCTCACTCATGAGGGAGTTGCGAAAGTCGTTCCGTTGGGGGCGGTGTGCGGAACATGGCACCGAGTGTGGTCGATGATTCAATCCGCCCGGAAGTAGTGCATTCTATCTGGAAAGCGCAGACGACTCGGCAAGGCATGGGCAGGTCCGGAGGGTGTTTGAAGGCAGAGTAGTTGTGTGATATCAGGGTTGAGTGCTATCTGGGAAACGAGCGCGCAAAGGCCGTTATACTGAAGCCACACAGATAGTGCAACTGCTCAGGAACCGCGCGCTTTGCGCCAATGCCCTGGCGGATCTGCCGGCAAGAAAGGCAAGATGGAATGACGAGCGCTTTTCCGGCCATCGAGGTGGGGCACCTCTCCAAGCAGTACGGGATGGTCCGGGCCGTCGACGGTATTTCCTTTGCAGTCAGCCGGGGTGAGCTCTTCGGTTTCCTCGGCCCCAACGGGGCGGGGAAAACAACCACCATCAACCTCCTCACAGGGCTGGCAAGGCCGGATGAGGGGACCCTTGCAGTGGGAGGCATCGATTGCCTGCGTAACTCCAAGGCCGCCCAGGGCCGGATTGGCATTGTCCCGGACGAGAGCAATCTCTACCCCGAGCTTACGGGTTTTGAGAACCTCTGCTTCTGCGGGGCGCTTTATGGGATGCGGAAAGCGAGGCGCCGGAGGAGGTCGAGGGAGCTGCTTGGTGTATTCGGTCTCGCTGACGCCGCGGACCGCAAGTTCGCTGGATATTCGCGGGGCATGAAACGCAGGCTCACGATCGCCGCCGGGATCATACATGATCCGGAGATCCTCTTCCTGGACGAACCGACGACGGGGATAGACGTAGCCGGCGCCCGACAGATCCGAGGGCTGATAGGGGACTTGCATGCGGCCGGCACGACCATCTTCCTTACCACCCATTACATCGAGGAGGCGGAGCGCCTCTGTGACCGGGTCGCCTTCATTGTCGCCGGCAGGATTGCGGGGATCGACACGGTGGACCACTTCATCCAACCTGTGCGCGAAAAGCACGTTGTTCAGATATCCTGCGCGGGCCCGGATAACTGCACCGCGCGCGGGCTCGCCGTCGCCTTCCCGGACCTGAGCTTTCGGGACATATCCCCGGGAGTCATCCGTGTCGAGGCGGACCGAGCGGTTCCCGTAGGCCCGCTGGTACGCTTTCTGGAAGAGCGGGGAGCCGAGGTGACCGAGGCGAGGAGGATGCGCCCGTCTCTCGAGGACGTGTTCGTCCGCATCACCGGGGTCCAGGTGGCAGCCATGCGTAAAGAAAAGGAAAAAGCGGGAGGCGGCCGGTGAAGGCATGGATCGCTTTCTGGAACATCCTGCTGAAGGACATGCGCTCTTACTATCTCAAGCCGCCCAACATTAGCTGGGGACTGATCTTCCCCCTGGCCTGGACCGCTATGTTCTTCGTCCGCTCCGGCAGCGGGCTCGAGAGCATCCCGGGCCTCCTGCCGGGTGTCATGAGCGTCTCGGTGCTCTTCGGCACCACCAGCATGCTCGCCGTGACCGTGACCTTCGAAAAAAAGGGACGGTCGTTTGAGCGTCTCCTCCTCGCTCCCATCCCGCTGGAGGTGCTGATGCTGGCCAAGACCACGGGCGCCATCCTCTTCGGAGTGGCGAACGCATTCGTGCCCCTGGCGATGGCTGCTCTGCTCACAGACCTGTCGGGTATCGCCTGGCTCACCCTCATTCCCGCCGTCGTGCTCATCGCAGTGAGTTCCACCTTTCTGGGGCTCTTCATCGCCGTCTCGGTGAGCGAGGTCTTCGAGGCCCAGACTTTCTCGAACTTCTTCCGCTTTCCCATGATCTTCCTCTGCGGGCTCTTCTTCCCCATCACGCAGCTTCCTGCATGGCTTCGCCCCCTTTCGTATGCATTGCCCTTGACGTACGGGGCGGACGTCCTGCATGCCTCGATGGGCCAGCCCAGCCGAATGCCGCTGACACTCGACTTCGTCGTGCTGGGATGCTTTTGCGGCGCCCTCTTCGCCGTGAGTCTCAGGAACATCCGGCGCAAGTGGATTGTTTAACCCGGAGTGAAAGGCGGGGGAGACGGTGAAACTGCGCGCTTTTGAGTTCAACCTTCGTGAACTGGCCGGGTCGCTGGGCGACTTCGGGACTTTGCTGCCGCTGGCTATCGGGTACATCACGGTCTGCTCGATGAGTTGACCAGGCGCCTGGTCAATCGGGCTCTCGAAGGCGAGATGACGCACCACCTGGGCTACCCACCGCACTCGCCGGCCGGTCAACACAGCGGCAACTCCCG
>CAZSBE010000136.1:0-6956 GCA_964604955.1 uncultured bacterium | reverse complement strand
GGGCTACATCACTGGCATGGTCGATATGCTCTCATATCAGGCGGTACTGGCCGGGAACCGCCAGCGCGCGCGTTGCATCAACGACGCGTTTTATCGGAACGACGACACTATGAAGCGTGTGGTCGATGCGATGCTGGCCTTCCCAGACAAGGAGCCGGTGGCGATCATGATCGTGGTCATGAACAAGGCGTGCGGCAGTCAGCAATAACGACTGAGCGCGGCAGAGTCTGCCCGCCAGCCGTGGTGCCGGCCATTCTGAAACGCGGCAATGACGATAAGGGGAGGCTCATTCTCAAGATGATAAGGCTCCCCTACAACGAGTACCAATCTGACCCCGCCTACTGGGGCGAAACCATCAAGCTCGAGCGGAAGAACGTCTATTCGCTGAGGGCGAGTTACGTCTCGGAGCAGGGCGTGGAGGTGGAAATCTACAGGAAAGAGGCCGGAACCGGCGGGAACGAGATCCAGAACGCCTATCCCTACAGCAAGATCATCGGCCTCGACCTCTACGATGAGAATTCGAACAGGGCGTCCGCGGCCACGGGCTGGCAGACCGATGACTATGTGGATCCGGGAAGGGTGTACGGCGATCTCGGGCTCCTCGAGTTTCCCGACCTCAGGCCATTCGACCCGGGGCCCCTCCCCGAGGGGTCCAGGCCGGAAGTGCTGGAGGATACGAATCCGGAGATCTATGACGTCCATTACAAGGAGCTCGCGCAGGACATCGCGAGCCATCAGAAGTACTTCATCGTGGTGCGCTACACCACTCCCCAGACCACGTTCAACCTCGGCCGCATGAACATCCTCCAGGGCAGCGAAGTCGTGACCATAGACGGCAGGCGGCTGGTCAGGGGCGTCGACTATGACATCTACTACGACATCGGCCAGATCAGGTTCAAGACCGAGGAGGCCTCGAGTCCGGACGCCAAGATAACCATAGACTATGAGTATGTCCCGCTGATTTCATTCGCCCAGGAATTCCTCGGCGGGCTGCACGGCGTTTACCAAATCAACGAGAGGTCGCACATAGCGACTGCCTGGATATACCAGAGCAAGAAATCGCCCGAAGAGCGGCCCCGGCTCGGCCAGGAACCCAGCAATCTCGTCATGGGTGACCTCAACGCCCAGTTCGGCTGGCGGCCCCAGTTCATGACGTCCATGATGGACGCGCTTCCGGTGGTCAATGCGACGCAGCCTTCGAAGTTCGACATCGCAGCCGAGGTGGCCACGAGCTTCCCCAATCCCAATACCAAGGGCGATGTCTACGTCGACGACATGGAGGGCGTGAGCGACACCAGGAGCTTCTCCATGACGAGGGAGTCATGGGTCCCCGCGAGCCCGCCCACCAACTACGACTGGACCAACATGCTCGGCCTGTGGTGGTATCTCAAGGACCGCGAAGTGGTCGAAGAAGACATCTTCCCGGCGGCTGAGTCGCGGCCCGGGCAGGCCTATATCCCGGTGCTCGAGATGAATATCAGGGGCGCCAGTTACGCCGGGGCCTCCGGAGACCCGGACCAGCGCTGGGCGGGTCTCATGAGGCTGGCCTCGAAGACCGGCGCCGACTACTCGAGGCTCAAGTTCCTGGAAATGTGGGTAAGGAAGACAGCCGGGGACAACACGGGCACGATGAACGTCGACCTGGGGACGGTGAGCGAGGACTTCTACCGGCCCTGGTTGGCGGACGTCCTCAATACCGAGGATAAGGACAACGACGGCGAGCTCTCGGCAACCGAGAACACGGGGCTCGACGGCGTGGCCAACGGGCTGCCGGGGGACGATCCCAACGACCACTACTCCTACAATGAGGACGACCCGGAATCAATACGGTACGCGCACATAAACGGTTACGAGGAAGACCCCAGCCGCGTCCCCAACACCGAGGACCTCGACGGCGACGGTAACCTCGACGTCGATAATACCCACTTCCGGTTCTCGTTTGAGCTGTCCGAGGACTCGCCGTATTTCGCCAAGAAGAGCAACGACTGGTATAACTTCAGAGTGCCGCTCGAGCTGGCCGACACGCTGGGCGGCTCCCCCAACTGGATTTCCACGCGGTACATCCGTTTCTTCCTCACGGGCGTCGATTCGGCCGACAAGTTCCAGCTGGCCTATCTCCAGATAGTCGGCACGAGCTGGCTCGAGGAGGGGCTGAGGGACGCGGTGACCATGGAGCAGGTGCCGGTGGCGCCCGGCGAGTTCTACGGGCTGACTTCCAAGAACACCACCGACGACCCGGACTACGTGCCGCCCTACGATCCGGGCACCGACGCCGAGGGATACAGAAAGCGGGAACAGTCGCTGGTGTTCCGGTACACCAACCTCCAGCCGGGCAGCACGGCGCCGGGCTACAGGACCATCCCGGGTAACCCCGAGGACTACACGACTTACCAGAGCCTGACATATTATGTACACGGCGACGAGTTCTCCGACGGCCAGGAGATCTACCACTATGCAAGGTTCGGCGCCGACAGCATCAACTTCTATGAATACGGCGTCAGGGTGGTTCCCGGCTGGCAAACGGTAGAAGTCCCTTTTGACGATATTACCGGCCTCAAGCTGGAGGAAGCCGATTCGGTGACCATATACGGCGTCGAGAATGTCCCGAGGCGGAGGGTAGAGGTGGGCGGCGGCTGGATGGCGGTCTACGGCGACCCGTCGCTCACCAGGATCTCGCGCATTACCGGCGGCGTCATCAACCAGGGCACAGAGGGCGTGGATGGGGAGGTGTGGTTCGACGACATCAGGCTCACGGATGTCCGCAAGCAAGCGGGGTACGCCACCCGGCTCTCGCTGGGCGCGTCGTTTTCGGACATACTGACACTCAACGCCGACATCAAGCAGACCGATACCGAGTTCCAGACCAGGGGCTCAAGTCGCAAAGGCAGCGACGATACCAACATCTCGCTCACGGCCTCGACCCAGATAGACCGGTTTCTTCCCAACCTCGGAGTCTCCCTTCCCCTGGGTGCGAGGTTCTCCAAGTCCCGCTCGGTGCCGACCCTGAAGAGCCGGTCGGACATCGTGCTCGATGGGGACGAGCGCCTTGCAGAGAGCACCACCCGGCAGACCGAGTCCTACAGCCTCGGCGTCTCCAAGAGCGCGAAGTCTGAAAACCTCCTCATGAAGCTCACCGTCGACCTCATGGCGGCCAGCGTGAGCATGAGCCGCAAGCAGGACAGGTCGCCCGAGTTCGCGGACACCAACATCACTTACAACGGCAACTTCACCTACTCGCTGAGGCCCTGGTGGAAGCACTCTCTCACGCTGCTCAAGGGCTACTCGGTATCCTTCATGCCCGATGCCTTCAACGTCAAGGTCTATGGCTCGGTCAACGACGCCAAGAAGATCAACCTCCGGAAGGGAGTCGTCGCCACCGACAAGTACACCCGGAACATAAAGGGGGACATCAGTATCGCGGTCAAGCCCATCTCGGGGCGGGGCCTGGAGACCGACTACAATATCAACATGACGCGCGACCTTGATACGAACAGGAATGTCGCCATTCCCCAGAGCATCGGGTTCGGTGAGGAAATCAAGCGCGACCACAGGTACTCGATGCGCATAACTCCCACGGTCGGAAGGTGGCTGCGGCCCACCTTCGTGTATGATGTCGACTACAACGAGAACTCCGGGCCCGAGGTGAAGGAGGGCGGCGACCCGCCCGGCGTGCGGAGAACGCAGTCATCCAGCCGCTCGACGGTGGACTTCATCATCACGCCCGAGGGGATGTTCACCATGCCCGCCGCCGGAGACACGGCCGGGGCCTCATGGCTCAAGCGCACCATATCGAAGCTCCCCGACGTCACCATGAGCTACGTGCTCGACCGGAAATCCAAGTACTACAAGCTGGTGGGCCGTCCCGACCTGGCTTACCAGTTCGGCCTCACGGTCAGGGTGCCCGACGAGCTGAACTACGCCCTGGACGCCACAAGCCAGAGGCGTGACGAGCTCACGCGCAGGGACGGCTTCAACGTGTCCACGGACTTCCGGCCCTTCCAGGCGCTCTCGCTCAGCGTCAAGTACAAGACCGACAAGACCAGCCGGGAGTTCTCCGGCGGAACGACCTACAAGGAGGTCGACACCTGGCCGGAACTTGCGGGCACTGTCTCTTCGGCCTTCTATTCAGCCCTGTTCGGGGGGGCCCTGACCAACTCCTCCCTCAACTTCGGCTACAAATTCACAAAGAACTCCGACGGGCAGGGCAAGTCGAGCATCACGCGGGAGGACCGCACCACCGACTTTGCGCCCCTTATCGGCTGGGACGCCACCTGGAAAAACGGCGTCAGAACCACCTTCAACATAAGGCACTCCAGGGGCGAGACCGAGGAGTTCCTCGCGGCCTCGTCGCTGAAGACCCAGAGGACGACGTCGGTCAATGTCTCGGTAAAGCACTCTTTTAGCGCCCCCCAGGGCGTGTCCATTCCCCTTGCGGGGCGGACCCTGAGGTTTAAGAGCAACCTGTCGGTGGCAATGGATGTCACGTATGAAGCCAAGATCAACCGGACCCCCGCGGTCGACAACAGGGTGGACCTCCACACTTCGAGATTCAGCGTTATCCCCAAGCTCTCCTACGGCTTCTCAAAGAGCATCACGGGCTCGGCCAACGCCAGGTTCGAGCAGATCTCGAATAAGAAGCTGGGCGAGACCCGCAGGACCATCGGCCTCAATGTCTCTGTTCTCATTAAGTTCTAGGATTTCGCTTGCATTTGATCTGAACCTATTGTAAGTTTGAGCAGAGTGGGCCATGCCCACTTTTGGATTATTTGCGGCCATGGTAAGTCTATGAACCGTGCGAAGTTACAGGAACACGTGAGCGCGGAGATTGTGCCAGTGCTGGCGGAGATCGGCTACGATCTGGTCGAGACCAGTCTGGTCGTCTCCCACGGCAGGCGGACCCTGCGGGTTTTCATAGACAAGCCCGGGGGCGTCAACGTGAGCGACTGCGCCAATGCGAGCCGCGCCATAGGCGCCATCCTGGACGACAGCGACCTCTTTAACGGGAGATATTTCCTGGAGGTTTCGTCGCCGGGCGCGGAGAGGGCGCTCAGGGGCCGTGAGGACTTTCGGAGGTTTGCCGGCCGCAAGGCCCGCCTCAAGGTGAGGTCTGAAAAGGCAGGTATAGAGATCATAGAGGGGATCATAGGGGATCTGGATAACGACATACTGGGGTTTAAGCTTGAGAATGGTACGCAAATCGCTGTACCTTTTGAGGAGATAGCCAGGGCTAACCTGAGTCTTTAGAAGAGGGACCTACAGATGGCAATGGGCTTCGAGATCATCCAGGCGCTTAAACAGATCGCAAGAGAGAAGGACGTAGATGAGGAGCTGATCATCGAGACCCTTGTCGCGGGCCTGGTGAGCGCCGCGAGGAAGAAGTACGGCCAGGAAAGCGATATCGTCGTCAAAGTCGACCAGGAAGCCGGCAACATAGTCATTCACAGGGTACGGAAAGTGGTCGAGAAGGTTGAGGACGAGGCCCTGGAGGTGTCCCTCAAGGACGCCGTGGAGGCGGAGCCCGGCATCAAGGTGGGCGACGAGCTCAGGGTGGAGATCCCGCTGGTCGCCTTCGGCAGGAATGCCATCCAGGCGGCCAAGCAGGTTGTCGTGCAGAGGGTGCGTGAGGCCGAGAGGGACCGCATTTTCGGCGAGTTCGAAGACCGCATCGGGGAGATCGTGACGGGGGGAGTCCAGCAGATCGACCGGGGCAACATCATCGTCAATATCGGAAGAACCGAGGCCATTCTCCTCCAGCGCGAGCAGATACCCCGCGAGCAGTTCCGGCAGGGAAACTCCATCAAGGCATACATAGTAGACGTGTCCAAGACTTCCAAGGGCCCTCCCGTAGTGCTCTCGAGGAGCAACCCGGAGTTCCTGAGAAAGCTCTTCGAGGTCGAAGTGCCCGAGATCAAGGAAGGCATCGTGGAAATCAAGGCCGTGGCCAGGGACCCGGGTTCGAGGTCCAAGATAGCGGTGCATTCGAATGAAGACAAGGTCGACGCCGTGGGGGCCTGCGTGGGAATGAAAGGTTCGCGCGTGCAGTCTGTTGTAAGGGAACTCGGGGGCGAGCGCATTGACGTCGTGCTCTGGAGCGAAGATCCCGTCGAGTTCGTCACAAGGGCCTTAAGCCCCGCTCAGGTGGTGCTCGCAGAGATGGACGCCGATGAGAACAAGGTCACTGTGGTCGTGGCGGACGACCAGCTTTCGCTGGCGATCGGCCGGGGTGGCCAGAATGCAAGGCTCGCGGCCCGGCTCACAAACTTGAAGATTGACCTGATAAACGAATCGCAATATGCTGAGAGACAGGAGTTTGCGGAAGCCCCGGCGGTACCGATCGCGGAAATCGACGGGATCGGACAGAAGACCCGCGAGAGGCTGATGGAGGCCGGCTATGAGACGGCTGACCAGCTGGCGGGCGCCGCGCTCGAGGACCTGACGGCTATAAGCGGGATCGGCGCGAAGATGGCCGGCAATATACTGGAGGCGGTACAGGGACTCGTCCCGGCGGACGCGGAGGATGTCGAGGAGGAGCCGATTGAAGAGCCCTCCGAGGAGACCGGGGCCGAAGCCGCCGACGAAGTCGTGGAAGAAGAACCGGAGCCCGTACAGGATACGGGAGAGTACGAAGAACCCGGGGAGTCCGAAGAGGAGCCCTTCGAGGGGGAAGAAGACGAAGAAGGGGATTCCAGGGAGCGCGCCGTTTGACGCGAGACCATGTTCCGGTGAGGACATGCAGGGGTTGCTCCGGGAAGTTTCCCAAGAGTGCTCTTCTCAGATTCACGCTGGGTCCCGGGGGACCGGCGGCCGGGAACGGGCCGGGGCGGCGGAGGAGGCCGGATGGGCGGAAATCGCCCCGGGGCAGGTCCAGGCGGTAATTGTGTCTGCCCGAGTTGCGGAATGAAAGCTTCCCACCAGGCCGGACAGCCGTGTTATAATATGACCTGTCCTAAGTGTAA
>CAZSBE010000135.1:0-6969 GCA_964604955.1 uncultured bacterium | reverse complement strand
CTATATGCCACCGGCGCATCAGCCATATGGCACAGCGGCCGGATCGAAATGGGGCAGGCTGCCGGTTCCCTGGTAATGGACCCCGTGACGAGAAACATCTTCGCGACCACGGGAACTCCGTCGCTGGTGAGGATAGACGAGTCCACCCAGGGGCTCGCCTACATATCCCTCACGGGAGCAGCGAGTTCGCTTGCAATCGACCCTGCCAGGAGGCTCCTCTTCGCAGCGCACAGCGGCAGCGGCACGGTGAGCATCATCAATATCGACTCGGGCGATACCTCGATCGTCGCCACCGGGGGAAGCCCGGGCGCGATCGCGGTTGACCCGCAGAGGGGCCTCGCATGCGTGTGCGACCCCGCCGGGAACAGAATCGTCGTGATCCAGGGGACTTCGATTCCCAGGACTTTCACTTGTGACGGGAGCCCGGGCGCGGTCGCGATCGACCCGCTTACCGGCCACGGTTTCGCCTCGCTTTCCGGCGCCGGCCTCATCTTCGAGTTCGACGCCGCCGGCAGCGACACCTCTTACTACGCCGCGGGCGCGCTGCCCGGGGCCGTCGAGATCGACCCTGAGAGGGGCGAGGTCTATGTGGCCAATTCCGGGGGCGCCTCCATAACGGTTCTCGACATCGATTCGGGCACCACCTCCACCGTGGCGCTCACCGAGAACCCGGTGGCACTGGCCGTCAACACCGAGACGGGGAAGCTCTACTCGTGCGGCGGCAGCGCCCTGGAGATAGTGGATACCGCCACGCTTGCGACCCTCAAGGTCAACCTGCCGGGGCAGCCGCAGTCGGTGGCCGTGGATGCCCTCTCCGACCGGGCCTTCGCCTCCATGACCGCAGCCGGCCTGGTAGCCGAAGTCACCTCCGCCGGCGACACACTGCTCATAGACATCGGCGGAACGCCGTCGAATTGCCTTTTCAACCCCATAACCAACAAATGCTACGTGGCGAATCCCGGAAGCCAGTCGGTTGACATACTGGAGGCCGCCAATTACGACGGCGCAGTCCTCGCGGCATCGGGTGGCCCGGGACCCGTTAAGGTCAACCTCAGGGACCACCGCGTCTACGTTCCCAGGTACTATTCGGCAAAGACCACGGTCATCGACGGGTACACCAACGCTACGTCCGAGTTCCGGGTCGCAGACGGGCCCAATGGCGTCCACATCGACCCGGCAACCGGAGACGTCTACGTTGTCTGCGCCTGGAGCGGCATGGTAGCGGTCAAGCGGGCAGGCAGCCCCGATACGCTGCTCGTCCCCGTGCACACCTATCCGCACGGCATTGCCATCAACCCGAATACGGGCAAAGTGTATGTCACCAACCGCGGTTCCGCGGACCTGTCCGTAATCGACGCGGCCACGCTGGACACCTCACTGGTGCGGACGGGGAATTACCCCTGCTATGTCGCCGTCAATCCCGAAACCAACCGCGCATACGCCGCGAACAGGACCACGTGGAGCCTGACCGTAGTCGACGGCGCGACGCTGGCGACCACCTTCGCGCCGGTCGGGGCCGGGCCCACATACGTGAGCGTCAATCCATTCACCAACACGATATACGCCCCCGACAGCAATGACAGGACCATATCGGTCGTAAACGGGACCACGCTTGAACGTACGGTGGTTCCGGCGGGCCTGACGCCACGGCTTACGGCGCTCAATCTCAATACGAACACCATCTACACTTCCACCGGGCTCGACGGCGAGATCCTGGTGATAGACGGCGAGACGCATGAGCGCACGCCGGTCAAGAGCGACGTGGGGGCCACCGAAGTGCATGTCGACCCGTGGCTCGACAAGGCCTACTGCGTGAGCTGGAACACGGGCACCCTGACGATAGTGGACGGCGTCTCCCGTACGTCCCTAATTGTGCCGGTCGGGGAGGAACCTCACAGCAGCGGTTATGATCCGGCGCTTGAGAAACTCTACGTGTCCAATCACGCCGGGAATACCATAACGGCGATCACCCTCAGAGACAAGATCTCCCCGCGGATAGCTGTAACCGTGGATCCGCTGACGGATCACCTGACCTACTCGTCCACTCCGACCCTCACCGGCAGCGCGACTTCGCTCAGGAGCCCGAGGAACTTCGGCATCATGAAGGTCCTCTATAAGGTCGATAATCTGCGCGGCGAGTGGAGCGAGGCGACGATCATAGGCAGCGGAAGCAGTGTCACCTGGCAAATCACGCTGCCTCCCCTTATCCTGGGCCAGCATGCGCTTTTCGTGACGGCCGTCGACTCATCAGCCGGTTCCATATCTTCATCGTCCTCCTCCGGGCTTCTCCGGGTGAGCGATTTCGAGTGCTACACGTTTACCAGGCTGACTTCCCCGCCCGCGTCTCCCGGCCATGTCGTCATAGAGAGGGCGCCGGAGGATGGGGGCCTGAATGTGACCTGGGACCACACATGCGGCAGCGGCGGCTATTACGAGGTGGAGATATCGCGCGACCCCGGGTTCCGGGAAGGCGTCATGAGGTTTACGGGCATCACCGAACCGGGCTACACCTTCGGGCCGGGATCATTCGCCGGAGAAGACGAATACTGCAGGGTGATCGCTGTCGATTACCCCCATGGCAAGCACAGCCTGAGAGACGAGGGCTTCCTCCTGAAGCCGTCCGGCACTGCGGGGGGCGGCGGGCCGCAGGCACCGCTCAGGCTCTTCGTATATCCCAACCCGGCACCGGGCGAAGTCAACGTGAAGCTCGTAGGCGGCGGGCCAAGCCCCGTGAGCTGCTCGATTTACGATGTGGCCGGGAGGCTCGTCGCGGACCTGCCCGTGCTCTCCCTCGAAGACGGCGCCATAGCCACCTGGGAACGCGGCGGCGGCAAGCAGGCTGTGTCCCCCGGCATATACTACGCCCGGGTGAAAACGGCCACGGCGACTCTCACGCACAAGATAATAGTCATCCGGTAGCGGCCGCTTCCACCCGGCTGGCGCACTGCTCAACCCTGGCTGTCCGATCCCGGTTATTCGATTCCGGCTATTTGATTTTGGGCAAATCCTTGAGATCATCCATCGCCCGCCTGAGCCTGTCCTCCGACAGCGGCTCGTCTTTGAGTTTGCCGCTCAGGTAGACGTCGTAAGCACCCAGGTCGAAGTGGCCGTGGCCGCTCAGGTTAAACAGAATCACTCGCTCTTCCTCTTTCACTTTGGCGTCGAGCGCCTCGTCGAGGGCCGCCTTTATGGCATGGGCCGTCTCGGGGGCCGCGAGGATCCCCTCCGTCCCGGCGAACGTGATGGCCGCCTCGAAGACCTCAACCTGCCCGTACGCGCGGGCCTCGACGAGGCCGCGCCTGACGAGCTCGCAAAGAAGCGGGCTGTCGCCGTGATAACGGAGCCCGCCTGCGTGAATGGCGGGCGGCACGAACTTGTGGCCCAGCGTGAACATGGGAAGCAGCGGGGTCATGCCCGCGGCGTCGCCGTAGTCATAGGAGAATATCCCTCTCGTCAGGGTCGGGCAGGCCGTCGGTTCCACCGCCACGGCCCGGAGGGCGCGGCCGGCCAGCTTGTCCCTGAGAAACGGCG
This sequence comes from uncultured bacterium, assembly GCA_964604955.1. Taxonomy (GTDB): domain Bacteria; phylum Arandabacterota; class Arandabacteria; order Arandabacterales; family JALGWA01; genus JALGWA01. The sequence continues at coordinate 3,438 of CAZSBE010000135.1, read as the reverse complement.
TGGCGATACCGGCGAAGTTGGAGCCGCCGCCCACGCAGCCGATGACGACGTCGGGATAGTCGCCGGCCTTTTCCATCTGCTTCCTGGCCTCGAGGCCGATAACCGTCTGGTGGATGAGGACGTGGTTTAAGACGCTGCCGAGCGAGTACTTGGTAATGTCGCTGGTCGCCGCATCCTCGACGGCCTCGCTTATGGCCATGCCCAGGCTCCCCGTGGTCTCCGGGTCCTCTTCCAGTATCTTCCTGCCCGCGTTGGTTTCGGTGCTGGGACTCGGCGTTACCGACGCACCCCACGTCTCCATCATTATCCTGCGGTAGGGCTTCTGCTCGAAGCTCACTTTGACCATGTACACTTTGCACTCGAGCCCGAACACTTTACAGGCGAAACTCAGCGCGCTTCCCCACTGTCCGGCGCCGGTTTCGGTGGCGAGCCGCTTCACCCCCTCCTGCTTGTTGTAATAGGCCTGGGCCACGGCCGTATTGGGCTTATGGCTGCCCGTAGGGCTCACGCCTTCGTGCTTGTAATAGATCCTGGCGGGCGTCCCCAGCGCTTTCTCGAGTTTGCGCGCCCTGAAGAGCGGCGTCGGGCGCCACGCCAGGTAGGCTTCGAGCACTTCCTCCGGGATGTCGATATACTTCTCGTTCGACACCTCCTGCGCTATGAGCGCCATCGGGAAAATCGGCTTGAGGTCATCGGGCCCGACCGGCTGGCCCGTCACGGGGTGGAGCACCGGAAGCGGCATCCCCCCCAGGTCAGGCACGATGTTGTACCAGGCCCTCGGCATGTCTTTCTCTTCCAGGATGAATTTCACCTGTTCCATGTTCTTCCCTCCTAGTCGTCGAAATATAAGGTCGGCTCTCCGTAAAACCTGATCTTCCTCTGTTTGATCTTGTTCTCAATGAGCGTGTCCACTCTCGCCTGCTTCCTTTCAAGCGAGTCGCGGTCCCTGAGCAGCGTGAGCGGGATGCTGAGCGACAGCGCCCGCTTGGGAATGCTGAAACGCGTGACGCCGCTCGGGAAGCGCTTGCCCCTCCGGGCGTATTCCAGCACGTCGGTCTTGGAGTAACCCTTGTAGCACACCAGCGCGGAGAGATTGGGGTAGTTCCGCGAGAGGTCGACCATGTTGGTGTAGCTTACCCTGTCCCTGGTCGTACCCGATTTCAGGACGCCGACAACATGGTTCATCGTCTCTATGCGGCCGTCGAGGGTCTTCTCGGAACATACGACGTAGCAGCGCCTGTCGGGCAGCACAATGGTGCAGGCCCCCCCGTCGAAGAACTGGGGCACATAGTCGCCCTCCGGTGTGAAGATGGGCTCACATGCTATCACTTCGGCCGACTTCGACACCCCGGCTATTAGCTCCGCCGATCCATACCCCTCGACGACGTGATGCCATGTCGACAGCGTGAGGTCGCTGTCGGCGACGTCCACCTCCTGCACGAGAACGTCCGGGACGCCGAGCTGGCGCAGCGCTTCAATCCTGTTGACGCCGTCGATGAGAAGCGGCGAAGCGTCTGCTCCGTCCCGTGCCACGATAGGGGGGTTCCGGAGGCAGCCGTCCAGGCTCATGCGCCTCTTGAGATAGTGGAAGCGCTGGCTGTCCGGCCTTTCGTGGAAATCCAGGGAAGCAATCCGGACGACTTTCACGGTCGGCAGCTGGCCGACATGAAGGCGGAGGCTCTCCGGGTTCATGCCCGACGCCCGCATGGCCGTCGCGAATTGCTTCAGGCTCTTCTCTCCTGTCTTGTTCTCTTTCAAGTAACTTGCACCTCCCGGTTGGCGCAACAGAAAAGGGGCCGCGGCATCTCCGCGACCCCTGAATACAAAAAAGGCGGGAAACGCCTTGGCGTCCCGCCAATTAGCTGTTACGCAGTGACGGGCGCACCTACGTCCAGGTGCGCCACCAGTTGCATATGTTCGTCAGGTCCTTCATTACGACAATCTTACCACACATGTCCCGACCAGTCAAGAGATTGGGGCCGTTGCCGTGCCGCGGGCCCCACACGCGCTTGACGGCGGCTACTTCCTCAGCGCCCCGCCGATGGCGCCGCCGATGAGACCGAGAATGCCGAGGTAGAGGCTCACCACGAACAGGCCGCCGCCGATCACGGAGCCCATGAAGGCGCCCGCCCCGGCCCCCAGCACTCCCGCGAAAAGCCCGCCGAAGAACGCGCCGAGCCCGGTAAGCACGAGCATCGCGAGTATGCTGCCTATGGTGCCGCTCAAAAAGCCCGCAACGGCGCCGCGTCCCGCCCCCCCGGCGATCACACCGGCCACAAAGCCCGCCAGCAGAGGGCCGAGCAGGGGAAACTCCCCCAGGACGACCATGGCAAGAGCGCCTACAATCACGCCGACGATAAGCATGGTTCTCCTCCAGGCAATTGGTGCGATATCATTCTAGTTTCCCCGCTCCCGCGGGATCAGCCAGACGGGGTTCGTGAACGCAAGGGGCTCGCCTCCGCCATCGTAAATCTCTATGCGCGCGAAGCAGGGTACCTCGACCGGGATCGTGAAACCGCCGCGAGGGTCGGCCAGTTCATCCCGCAGTATGTAAACGGGCTCGCGGCCGGCGCCGATCCGGACCACGACGAGCCGCACGTCGAGGTCATCGACCCAGGGCTCGATCCGTATCCATCCCCTCGGCTCGGCCCCGCGCCTGACGAAAAGCGTATCACCCATGAAGGCGTCATCCACGCCGAATGCTAACCGGCTCCCAAAGAGGAACGGGTCGCCGAAGCTGACTCTGCCGGCCTTCAGGCTCGCGAGCAGCGACCTCCTGTCCTTGCCTTCGGCCCATATCCAGGACGCGAAGGGATTGGGCCTCAGGTCAGGTCCCCATATCCCCCCGTGGGCGTCGCTCACGCCGGTGCCCACCATTCTTACCCCATGGGCAAGCACCAGGTCCCATAGTCTCAAGTGGTCGGCCAGTGACCCGGTGCCCCTGAAGATGTAACCGACTTCGAGGATGCTGCAGCCCATGCCGCCTGTCTCTATAATAGGACGGGCCACCGTCCAGAGGTCATCCTCCGGCATAGGGGCCGCGGCCTTCGCAAGGTCCAGGAGCGAACCTGCGCCCGATTCAAGGTCAAGGCCTCTTGCCGCGGGCTGGAGGGCCGCCCCGAAGGGATGATTGAGGGACACGAGCCCCCCGAGCTTGCTTACTCCCTCGGCCCACTGGATTCTGTCGATCGCCGGGTCTATGACGAGATTGGGGAACGTCTCCGTGCTCTCCGGGAAGAAGGCGTTCATGTGCGGGCGCTCAGGTGTGTGTATACCGCTGGCCTCGACTCCGATATACTGCGTTATGCCGTAGCGGGATTCGTACCTGTCGGCCAGCTGCAGGATGACCCCGTACTGGTTCTCTCCGCGTGGACGGTCGCTCACGAGGATGAGGCTGTCCACGGCGACCTCAATGGTGGCTCCATTTCGCGCGCCGAA
>CAZSBE010000134.1:0-7020 GCA_964604955.1 uncultured bacterium | reverse complement strand
ATCCGCCTTCTGACTCCGTGCTCGTGACCTGCGGCCCTCCCATAATGATAAAGTTCGTCATCCTCTCGGCGAGGAAGATGGGCTTCGTGCCGGCGGACGTCATAACGACGCTCGAGATGAAAATGAAATGCGGCGCCGGCCTTTGCGGACGATGCAATATCGGCAGCAAGTACGTTTGCCGCCATGGCCCCGTCTTCTCCCTGGATGAAATAGAAACACTGCCCGATGAGTTCTAGACCCGCTCTCTGGATCCGCGCTTCGCGGGCGCCGTTTCTCTCGGCGTCTCTGTTCCCCGTTCTTCTGGGGGCTTTTGCGGCCTACTACAGGACCGGGTCGCTGGGCCTGCGTCGCCTGCTTTTGACTGCCGGCGGCATAGCATGCGTTCACCTGGGCGCCAACCTCGCGAACGATTACTTCGACTACAAGACGGGCTGCGACACGCAGAACCCCGAGCCCACTCCGTTCTCGGGCGGGAGCCGGGTGATCCAGGACGGGCTCGTCTCCTCCCGGGCCGTAATCACGGCATCCGCGGCCTTCCTGGCGGTGGGCGCTCTCCTGGGCCTGTATCTCAACAGCCTGGTTCCCGGTAACTCCGTCATCTTCATATGCGTTGCGGGCATAGCGGGCGGCCTTTTCTACACGGCCCTTCCAGTGAAGCTCTCCTATCGCGGCCTCGGCGAGGTCGCGGTGTTTCTGTGTTTCGGGCCGCTGCTCGTCGCCGGAAGCTATATCGCCCAGGCCGGCCGCCTCGACTTAACGGCATTCGCCGTCTCCCTGCCCGCGGGGCTTCTCGTTCTAGCCATACTCCTGGTGAACGAGGTCCTTGATGAGGAGTGGGACAGGAGAGGCGGCAAGAAAACCCTCGTGGTTGCGATCGGGAGGGAGGGCGGCTACCGGCTCTTTCTCTTGGCCTATGTGGCGGCATATGTCTGGATAGGCGCCGGCATAGTGCTCGGGTTCTACCAGCCGGTCGCGGCCGTTGCGGGCGTGCCGCTTCTGCTGGGCTACAGGCATCTCGTGCCCGGCCGCGCTCTCGGGAGCCGCGAGAGCACCATCAACGCGAGCCGGATCACCATAGTTTCGCAGACGGTTACAGTCCTTCTCCTCGCGCTCTCCTTCCTGGTCTAAGCATGAATTGACACGCAACCTGAGAGGCATTAGGATTGATTACGCAAAAGGGGGCTCATGGCGTCGACTTCCATCCACACCGACCAGATATATTGCCCGATCAGGAAGGAGCTCGGGCTTCTTGAAAGAGAGCTCGAGAAGATTCTCAAGTCGGACGTTGCGCTCGTCCACGGTATAGGCGAGCACCTTCTGGCTATCAGGGGCAAGCGCGTGCGGCCGGCGCTCGTCTTCCTCTGTTCGCACGTCGGGAACCCCGATCCCGAGGCGGCCGTCAGGGCCGGCGTTGCCATCGAGCTCATTCACACGGCGACGCTGCTTCACGACGACTCAATCGACAAGAGCCATCTGAGGCGCGGGCTTCCAACGGTCAACAATCTCTGGGACGAGCAGGTCTCGGTCATCATGGGAGACCATCTGTTCTGCAGGGCCTTCATGCTCCTGCATGAGTCCGGCCTCAAGGAAGTCGCCCGGGTGCTCGTCAGGGGTTCGGACAGGATGACGTTCGGGGAAATGTACCAGATGGACCAGCGCGGCGATTGCGACATTACCGAGGAGTCCTATCTCGCCATGATTCGCGACAAGACCGCGGCCCTCTTCTCCTCGGCCTGCGAAGCCGGGGCCGTGATAGGCGGACTCCCGCGCGCAGCGAGGGACGGCCTCAGCGCGTACGGCGAGAGCCTGGGGACGGCGTTTCAGATAATCGACGACGTGCTGGATTTCGTGGGCGACGTCGAACGTATGGGGAAACCCGTGGGCAACGATGTCAGGGACGGCCGCGTTACGCTCCCGCTTATCGCCGCCCTGGGGAACGCGCCCGCCGGAGAGGCGTCAGCCATAAGGGAGTTTGTCTGCGGAGGGGCGTTCGAGAAGGGCGGCTGGACCGGCATCGTCGAGTTTGTGAAAGCGCGCGGCGGTGTGGATTACTCGCGCGACCTCTGCGGCCGGCTCGCGGAGAGCGCCAAGTCCAGCATCGGCGGCCTCGAAGACTCGGCGGCCAAGACATCGCTGATGTTGTTGGCCGACTATGTCGTCTCCAGGCAGAAGTAGAACCCGCATTATGAAGAGATACAATTACGCGATTCCCCTCGTGATCGTAGTCATCCTTCTGGTCTTCACGCTGACGCGAGACAGGAACCGCAGTGTTCCGGAGTACTATGACTCCAGGATGATGATGGACACTTTCGTGGAGATCCATATCTGGGGCGAGGGCAGCGTCAGCGGAGAGGCCGGCCTCGATTCGGCCTTTGCCGTAATCGCCGGAATAGACGACCTCCTGGGGGACGGACTTGTCACGCCCGCCGAAAAACGCGTTCTTCAGACGCCCGAAGCCGACAGCATAATGGCGAGAAGCCGCATCGCATGGAGACAGACGAAGGGGCTGTTCGATCCCACGATAGGCGCCGTGTCCAGGCTCTGGGAATTCTACCCCGATGCGGCCCCCCCGGATCCGGACTCAGTAGAGGCCGCGCTGGGCAGCGTGGGGCTCGAGAAGTACCTGGCCCGCGGCGGCTCCCCGGGGGAGGGAGCGTGCGTTCTGGACATCGGCGGTGTGGCAAAGGGCTACGCGCTCGAGCTGGCGGCTGCGGTCATAGTGCGCCTGGGTTTTGAGGCCGCGCTCATAAATGCAGGCGGCGACCTCAAGATAGTCGGAGAGAAACCTGGCGGCGGGCTCTGGCGCATCGCCGTGCGGCATCCGAGAAGGCGGGACGCCTTCCTGGGAGTCCTGGGCGTGGGACCGGTCTCAGTCGCCACCTCCGGCGACTACGAGCGTTCCTTCATTCATAATGGGATCAGATACCATCACATCCTCGACCCCAGGGACGGCATGCCTTCGAGAGGCTCGGTCAGCGTGACGGTGATAGGGAAGGACGCGGGACTCTGCGACGCGCTTGCAACGGGGCTCTTCGTAATGGGCAGGAACGGGGCCCTGGAGGCGGCAGAAGCCCTGCCGGGGATCGAAGCCGTTTTCGTCTTCGGCGAGGACCTCGAGGTCGTAACGACCAGCGGAATCGCCGACTCATTCGAGAGGTCGGAGTGATCAGGCCGAGCATCGCTGACATCGTGCTCACAGGTGTTCTGGCAGCCGCAGGGGTTTTGCTCATGACTTCGCCCGGCCATGAGGTTCTTCGCGGCGATGCCGCCATAATCAGGAGCGTGAATGACACGACGAGGGTGGTGAGCCTTTCCGAGGACCGCATCCTGGTCATCAGGGGCGCGCTCGGTGAGACCACCATAAAGGTGGGCGGCGGCGAGCTCGAGTTCGTTTCGTCACCGTGCCGCCACAAGGTATGCATCGAGCGGGGGAGGATCGCGATCAGGGGCGACTACATTGTCTGTGTCCCCAACGGGGTGTCGGCCAGGATTAGCGGCGAGCCAGCCTTCGACGCCATAGTGCCCTGACAGGGCCGGTCGGGGAGAGGGCCATGCAAGCGAAGAGGCTTTCGAGAATCGGAGTGCTGTCGGCATGCGCGGTGGCGGTTTACGTCTTCGAGAGCTTCATCCCCGTCCCCGTACCCTGGGCCAGGGTCGGGCTCTCCAATGTCGTGGTCCTGATCGCCCTTTTCGGCTTCGGGTTCACCGAAGCCCTGCTCGTAACGCTCGTCAGGATCGTGGCCGGAAACCTCCTGCTGGGCACCGTCATGAGCCCCGCCTTTCTGATGTCACTGGCAGGGGGCCTCGCCGCGCTTCTGGTCATGGGCGTCGCCCGTGCGCGGGCCGTGCCGCCCCTTTCGGTAATAGGCGCCAGCGTCGCGGGCGCAGTCGCGAACAATGCCGTTCAGATCTGCGTGTTCGCCGTCCTGTTCACCGGAGGCGGCGTGCCCCGCGAGCTCCTCGGCACGTTCATGATACTGGGCGCGGCCGTGGGATTCCTGACGGGGCTCCTGGGCGCCCGGCTGATCAAAAAAGGTTGCTCTTGATAGGAACATCCGGGTAGAGTAGGTTCTTGTCAGAATGAGACAGATTGGCTATGTTGTCGCCGCCGAGGGAGACTTCGCTGAGGTTGCGATCGGTCAGCATGTCGAATGCAACAAGTGCGGTGCCTGCCTGGCGACGATCGGAAAGAAACGGAAAGAACTGAAAGTGATCAACGGCATCGGCGCGGATGTCGGTGACAGGGTGGAGGTCGAGACGGCTCCGGGATTCGCAGTGGCGGCAGCCTTTCTCCTGTACATTGTCCCGATCATCGCCGGCCTGGTCGGCGCCCTCGCGGGTTATTATCTGCTGCCGGCCGCCGGGATGGGGCCGGTGTCCGGCGCCGTGCTCATGGCGGCCGTCCTGGTCGCCGGTTCGGTCCTGCTCATCGGGTACTTAGAGAAGGTATACTTCTCGAAGCAGCTGCCGAAAATAACAAGTGTCCTCGGCTCCGGGGGCTCAAAGGAAGGGAGGCCCTGATTCCCGGATTGGCACCCAAGGCTCTCGCGAGAGCCTGCACCAGGCTCGCTCTGGAAAAGAAGGCCGAAGACGTAATCATCATCGACCTTCGCAAACTCAACGCCCCGACCGACTACTTCGTCGTATGCAGCGGATCCACCGATAAGCATGTCAGAGCAATTGCCGACAATATCGTCGAGGGGATGAGAAAGAAGAAGAAGACCAGAGCCTGGCATGTCGAAGGCCACTCGGTGGGAAGCTGGGTCCTGATCGACTATGTCAACGTCGTGGTGCACGTGTTCAGCGATGTCACACGCAAGTTCTATTCGCTCGAAACCCTCTGGGGCGACGCCCCCGCTGAGGAGATCAAGCCACCGGTGAGAGGCGGCAGGAAGTGAACATAAGGCAGGAAATCGAGAAGGAGCTGCGGGAAGTGCTGGGGCGCGTGTACCCGTCCCTGGGGGAGCTCCATTTCGAGGTGAACAAGCCGCGCGAGAAATCGTTCGGCGACTTCGCCACCAACCTGGCGATGATCGCCTCCAAGTCCACGGGCGATAAACCGCTGGAGGTCGCCGAGAAGATCGTCAGTGCCCTGGAGATTCCGTCGGGGCTTATCGATTCGGTGGATATCAGGAAGCCGGGTTTCATAAACATGAGGGTCGCTTCCTGCGCCTATATAGAGAAGCTCAACGAGATAGCGGGCTGGGACTGCGACGAGAACTGCGCCTCCTTCACGATAGGCCAGGGGAAGCCCGTTCAGGTCGAATACGTCAGCGCGAATCCCACCGGGCCGCTCAACGTGGTGAGCGCGCGCGCGGCTGCGGTCGGCGATTCGCTGGTCAGGCTGCTCAAGCGCATAGGCTTCGAGGCGAAGAGCGAGTTCTATGTAAACGACCAGGGCCGCCAGGTCGAGCTTCTGGGCCTGTCGCTCGAGGCCAGGTTCCGCCAGCTCATGGGCCAGCAGGCCGAGATCCCCGAGGGCGGATATCCCGGCCGGCACCTGATCGATATCGCGGGCAAGATAAAGGAGTTCGCCGACTGGGCGAACCGGATGGCCCAGAGCGAGATGCTGTTTGACGAGGAAATACCGGTAAGCATGCTTGACGACTGCATACTCCGGTTCCTCGTGAGCGAGGCTGCGAGCAAGGGCCCCACGGATGAAAACGACAAGCTCTGGCTCGAAGAGCATATTGCCTACAGGGCCGAGTTCGACGTCGAGCTCAGGCCGTTCTGGGCGCCGGTGTACGTCTGCGACCTCTCGGTCAAGGATCTCACTTACGACGAAATGAAGGGCAAGCTCTCCCTTATAGAGCGCTTCCGTGAGTTCGCGTTGTCCTGCCCGCTGGAGAGGGTCGTCAAGAAGAGCGGCCAGGGCGCGCCGGCCGAGCAGGTGTTCCTGGGAGAGGCCGTCGCCAACAAGGCCTTCGACTTCGAGAGGTTCGCGGTTGAAGAGATCGTCAAGGGCCAGCAGGCCACGCTGGAGAAGTTCGGCGCAAGGTTCGAGGGTGGGCCGAAGTTCGACGAATGGGTCTGGGAATCGCACCTCTGCGATCTCATCGATGAAGTTTACGAGATACTCACCAAAGACGGGCGCTTCGTGGTCGAGAAGGACGGGGCGGTCTGGCTCAAGGGGGCGGAGGATGAGGACAGTGAAGAATGGGTCATCCGTCGCTCTAACGGGCAGTTCACTTATTTCCTGTCGGATATAGCCTATCACGTCTATAAGAGGCAGCGGGGCTTCGAGGGCGTCATCGACATCTGGGGCCCGGACCATCACGGCCATATCGCCAGGATGAAGAAGGCCATGCAGATCATGTCGGAAGTCATACCGGACCTGGAGATTGACGAAGACTGGCTCAATGTCCTCATAGTCCAGCAGGTCAATCTTCTCAAGGACGGCCAGCGCGTCGTCATGTCGAAGCGTGCCGGCGAGTACGTTACGCTGGATGATGTGGTAGAGGAGGTCGGACCGGACGCTGCGCGTTTCTTCTTCCTCATGCGCCGCTCGAACAGCCACCTGGATTTCGACCTCGACCTCGCCAAGAAGGCCACGGATGAGAATCCCGTTTTCTACGTCCAATACGCCCACGCCAGAATATCGAGCATGATCAACTTCGCGCGCGAGAACGGCTACGAGATCGTCCCGCCGCCGGACGCCGATCTCACTCTTCTCGACAAGGAAGAGGAATGGGATCTCATAAAGGGGTTGGCGGACTTCGACGAGAACGTGTTCTGGAGCGCAATCAATCTGGAGCCCCACAGGCTGACCACCTACGTGATGGACCTCGCGGGCCGCTTCCACCGTTTCTACCATCACCACCGCGTCATCACGGACGACCGCCAGATCTCGGAGGCCCGGCTCTTCCTGGTCTGGGCCACGCGCACCGTGCTCCGCGGCGCGCTGTCGCTGCTCGGCATCTCCGCCCCCGAATCCATGTAGAGGGGTCAGGTAGAGGGGTCAGGTCGGGTAATGCACCAATACGGCCGGGGGCGGGCGCCCCTGGGGGGGGCCCGCGGACC
>CAZSBE010000133.1:0-7024 GCA_964604955.1 uncultured bacterium | reverse complement strand
CGCCGCCACTCCTTTGAAGGACCATCTCGTCCCGCCCAGCCCTCTGCGGAATTGAGCGGACCTCGAGGGCACGTAGCTCGTATCAGCAGTGAGCAACGGGAATTCGGGGACACTCGGCATCCTGTCAAATCCCCAGCCCGTCCCAACGTGTGGCCCAGGCATCGTCCACCGTATCATCCGGTAGTTGGAGCCAAGGAGAAGATACATGTCCTTGTCAAAATACAGCGTGTCGCTCTCTCTCCACTCCTCACCTCGCCCCATGCCCCCGCATACGACTTGATAACAGGCGCGGCCTCCATATTCCGTCTCGGCCCTGACTTCGTATCTCCACCTCGAATACGGCTCCTCCAGGCCCTGGTCGAAGAGAATGCCCATCCTGCGATCACGTGGGGACCTTGCATAGCCGACCTCCCACCAGGTGCCCACAGACCACGTCGGGCTGCAGACCGCGTCTGGACGTTTCTGGCCCTCTTGCCTCCCGGCTCCGGACGCATTACCGGGAGTGCAGAGCAAGATTGACGGTGAAAGCACACACGCTAAGAAGTAGATGAGGGTCCGGGGGGCCGGTCTGAGGGCAGCTGATATCAGGCCGGCCATATTCACTAGTTTTGTCTTGACTCGCCTCAACTTCCGTCTCCTTACCAGGTCACGCGCCCCGGGGTGCCCCAGAATGAAGGCTCTCGCTATCTGAACATCGCCTTCATGCCTCCGTAGGTTGACCCCTCGGTCAGAGGCGCGTGCCCCCGCAGTCCATCTCCACTCTGAGGCTGCTTAATCATCTCCGCAATCTCCTTAAACTCCCACCGCCCGGGCTCATACGGGTCTTCCACGATCTCCACGTCGAGCCAGGAGGCGAACACCAGGTATTCAATGGCGTCCCCCTTGCCTGGGTTCACGGTGAATACCATATGCGGTTCGATTCTATAACCGATGCCATCTGCGGTCGGCCAAGGGCCGTAAACGACCTCGAGGTCACACAGGATTGATGGAACATCCTGGCTGGCGAACATAGCTGACATCGATTCCATGTCCTCAGTCTTGCCCCACCAGGGGCTGTCGGGGCCAACGCCCGCTGCATCCCAGTCCACCGGGTCAAACTCGAAGCGGTACTGGTCACTCAGGCATGAGTCGTAGGCGTCGATGTCCATCCTCTCCAGTGCCAGCTCGAAGTTCCTCAGGAGGCATTTGCCTGAACTTCTCGGAGTGACCTCGCATGGCTCCAGCCGCCGGTACATGGCTTTGATCTTTCCGAATGTGGAATACGGGGTGGCCGCAGCGCCGCCCATGAGGGGCTCTTTCGCCATATGGCATTCTTCCATTGCCGCGATCTGCCAGAGAGAGGTGTCGAGCTCGTCCCGGACGATGAAGGTGTTGAGCCAGGTGCCCTGGGTTACATAAGTAGTGTCCTCATTTCCGCCGGAACCGCGGAAGCAAACCTCCAGGTAGGGCACACACTCCAGGAGGCTATCAAAGCCGGCAGCTCCCCCCTGCCGCCTCACGACATCGAAGCCCGCCCCTTCTATGCTCGCAGCCGGGTCCCCGAAAAGGCTGTCCATTGCCGCTATGTCTTTATCGCGGTTCCACATTGGGGACTTGGAGGAAACGCCGGCCGCATGGCTGTCATCGGGACTAAACATGAAGAAATAGTCAGGGCTCAGGCATTCCTGGTAGATGCCGATGTCCCCTCTCTCCAGGGCGAGTGCGAATGCGAGGAGTAGTTCATTGGGTGAGCTGCGGGAGTATCCTGGCTCCGGTCCCGTGCAGCTATCCGAGCCGCAGGAGAGGAAGAGCGCAAGAGATAGGGCGGCAAGTTTTGTCAGAATTACTCTGGTGCGCATAGTACCGGTTCCCTCCTCGCCCGCTCCAACTCTATCCTACCAGATAAGCACCGGGGGCTCAAGTACCTAAGACAGACCAGCGAGAAGCCCGGGCCAGGCGTCTGCGAACAGCTCGTTGAGCTCCTGGTTAGTGATGGAAGGGCTGACTCTGTATTCGATCTCAATGCTCATATGTGTCCATACCGAATGGCGCTGAGGACAGCCGGGTGCCACAGAGCATCCCGAGATAGGATCTGACCGGCTCCAGGTCCTCGGTCTCGCAGCATTGGATGATGAGGGTTTTCATGGAGCGGCCGCGTTCTGGAAATCCCCTATCTCAGTACCCTTCTCACTCCCTCCCACGAGATACTCGGTGGGTCGCTGAGTGGGCCGCACGGGTCGTCGCCGATTTCCCCGTATACTCCGGCACAGACCGTGAAATCCGGGTTAGGAAAGAAGATCTCAACGAAGTGTGCGTTGCAGTCGACGACCCCAATCCTTCCGGTTACGGGGTGAGCGGTGGGGCAGATGCGCCCTGGACCATCGGCATACATCCATGCCCAGCCGGCGATCTTGGCCTCCCCATCCTGGCACTGGGACCATGTCTGAATCACGCCGTCCCCCGGCCAGGCGATGGTCCCCTCGACCTCGTCCCCGCACGGAGTGTACGCACAGCTATACGACCACTCGGGGGGCCACGACAGGCCAAACTCGACGGATGTGATGTCGGTCAAATCGTGGAATACCACGAATACGTCGAAAGCGTATCCCGGATAGGTTGTCTCTATGTCAGTGCAGTCCTCAATTCCCGGCAGCCACCTCTCGCAGTTCATCTTGGAGTTATGAGACTGGACGTGAAGTGCCACCTTGGGGCAGAGAGCTTTGATACTCCAGTCGTAGGTATAGCTGCCGGGATTGGGGAGCACCTCCACATTCCCCGCCCGGTCGGTTGCCTTGCAGCGGAAGAGGTATGACCGACAGTACTTCACATTATCGAAATACCCGGACGTAGAATCAGTACCAGTAAGCCAGCTTTTCCAGTCGGCTGTGCAGCAGATGTTCAGGGCGTACTGCACGTCGTAGCAGGCGATTCCCGACAGATCGTCTTCACCGCCCCACTCGACGGGTACCGGCTCATTGATGTAAACCCGCACGTCCCTGGGTATGACCGCGGACTGGGGCGGGACGTGGTCCGCTGTGATGCCGTCTGACGAGACCACCGCACTGTGTACACCGTCCTTCACGAGGCGAAGCGAGAAGTAGTAGGTTGTGCCGTGGGTGAGGGTGATGTCTTCCAGCGTGGTGTGGGTCTGCCCTTCGGGGGCCTCAGTCCAGCCAAGAACGTCCGCCGAGCCGGGAAGCGTTCCCACCGAGTACTCGAGCGTGTCGGCGCCGGACACCGGGGCCCAGTTGGCTGAAAGCCCGGCCTCGGCGTTGGTCCAGTCCTCGTCTTCTCCCAGGCCGTCATTGACCCACGCGATTGCGGGCTTCTGGACCACCCTCGGGCCGGGGTAGGTCCCGGTGTGAGGGTCACGCACCTCGCAGCAGGCGTCTTGAGCCACGAAGGAATACTCGTAGGTCCCAGAGTCCAGAAGAGCCTCGTATGTGTACACGCCGTCCCAGGCCGCCCCGCTCTCGAGCTCCATACCAAACGCATAATTTCCCACGTGCACACGGGGGGCTCCTCGTCGGGGTCATAGTACCTGACCGAGAATGTGAATGTAGTATCAGAGGGGCCCTCCTCCGGAGCGACGGCGCCTCCGCCCAGGGAACAGGGGAGATTGTCATCGCTCGCGCACCCTGAAATGGCCAGCACCAGGATAGCGAGGGTTCCGAGTCTCAAAGCTGTGGTCGCACTCATCGGTACATCGACTTTATCGCGCCCCAGGTGGTGGGCTCGGTGGCGCCGCTCCAGTCCTGTATCAGAATGGCGCGCCACGCGAGCTCTATGTAGCCATATGTCTCACCGGTTCCCGAAGTGTCCTCCCCGTCGGCGAGCCACATCGGCGGGCAGTGCTCGAAGCCCACACCATAGTAGCCCGAGTGGATTGTCGGGTACCAGGAAGCCTGCGGTCGCGGATATTGGGCAGGACTAAGCGATTGGTCAAGCATGGTGCATCCGGTCGCCAGCGCCGAGCTTATGTTGTCGAATCCCCATTTCGGGTAGGTGCCGACACTCCCGGTATGGGTAGCAGTGACCAGGAACCTGCAGTGCCATGGGACGGGTTCAGTCTCAAGCGCACACGACCTGAGTTCCACGTATGGTTTGGTCATCACGAAGTTCCAGCCCTGGTGAGTCTCCACCGCCCCGCTGTTATAAAGCGACGGGCCTACCGGACAGCCGTCTTCGTCGGAGCAGTAGACATCAAACTCCACTGTGTAGAGCCCGGGGTAGGAGGTCCCATACCCGGCGAAATCAAGCACGGTGACGCAGTCTAATTGGTGGCACAGGAAAGGGTCGCACGGCCACCCTGAGAACATTGATATGTCTCCCACTGTGAAGAAGGCGCCCACCGTTCCGCCCGCCTCCCATCCCGAGACGCCCCAGAACCATGAGGCCGTGGGGCAAGGAATATAGTAGTAGTAGTTCATGTAGCAATCGTAAACCGGTTCCTGGACTTCCAGGAGGTAGTCGACAATCTGATAGGGTTCCATTTCAAGTGAGAGAGCATCTGCCGGGCAGACCGCAAATGACAGGATGCCCAGCACAGCCAGCATGGTCGTCGGCTTCATTTCAGAGGTTCCCTCATCGCTCGCTCCTATCTTTATTCTACCAGAAGCGACCGGGGCCATGCAAGGGCAAGAAGCTCTGGCCGGACCTCAGGTCGTAAGCCCGGCCAGGGGAACGGCGCTCTTTATGTGGCTTGTGAATATGTCCAAGAGGTCCTTAAACTCGGAGTCGCTCAAGTCCGCGAGGGACCGGATCAGGTTGCGCCCCTGCTCGACCTGGTTCACGTCGAAGCCGGCCGGGAGCATTCCCAGGGCGACGAGATGGCCTAAGAGCTCGTCCCGGCGGTTCGCCCCCCCCGGGTAGAGTTCCTCTTTGAGATAAAGATAGACTTTGCCGTCGCTGCAGAAACTCCCAAGCCTGTTCCTTACGGCGCCCTTAAACCCGAACGTCGGATTATCCGCCCGGGACTCTACGAAAAAGCCGTTCTTCACGGCCCAGTCCAGGGCTCGCTCCAGCTTCTTCGCCAATCCCGGGTCTTTAATGCCACGGTACGCCTTCCTGAGCGAGCTCACGCTCCAGGCGACCTGGCTGGTGGCCGTGAGGTCGGCAGCCGGCCGCGCCTGGCCCACCACCCGGGGAACGCAGACCATGGCGTCTGTGTCGCTCCCGTAGCATCTGAGCTCGAGCCCCAGGACTTCGGCATCGCGCATCTGGCTGTTGAGGTACTCGATCATGCGCCGCACGTCGGGGCTGAGCTCGTCCGTGGCGATTATGAGCCTGAGCCTGCCCTGGGAGAGATTGGCTTCCACCCGCTGCCAGATGCTCTCCGACGCATTGGGGTCTCCGAATTCCTCATTGAGCACGTCATCGAGCGCCTTCCCCTTCTTGTCCCAGGCCTGGGTCGCCATCTGCCTGGCCTGCCCGTTACCCCACGCCTCGGCGGCGTCGGCGGCATACTCGATGATCTTGCCGAGCACTTCTCTTCTCGATTCAGGGTCCTCGAAGAGGTTGGTCTCCACCACCGTGAGCATTCCGTGCTGGTCCACATAGAGGTTGCCGACGGAGCTCCCTTTGGCCGGCATGTCGCGGCGGAGGAGCACGAACCTGGGCGGGTCGTCACTGCCGGGCTCGATTTGCTTACCCGGTATTATGTTGGGATGTTTCTCGAACAGGGTCTTGAGAGCCTCTTCAAGGCCCTCTTCGAACTGGCCGGACCTCATCGACCTGGACCTGAGAGAATGGATCTCGTCGCCTCTTACAAGAAAAATCTCGTCATCTGCCTTCATTCGCATTGTCACCCCTTGCGTTCGTGCTTCCCGATGCCCAATGGCCCCAGGCATACGCCTTCGCATCACATGTGCTGGATCATAGATACAGGATGGCAGCGGGGACGGACGAAGTCGGCCCACGCCGACATCTACTATAAGTAGTATCGGCCGGCCGGATGGCGGGATATAGCTCGCACTCTCAGACGCCCCCCGGACCCTCCCACACCCCCCCCTGGACGGGCGCGGAGCGGCCTTTGTGGGGTTTTCGTAGACCTTTGTATAGTCTGGCCTATGCCGGTCGGGATTGGCGCCGGAGGGCTTTCAAGGGCTCCCCACAATGCGACCGAGGCCCGGAACCCGGTCATCCTCCTCCAGCCTCCAGATGGCCTCGCCCATCACGAAATACGGGGGCCTGTGAACGTCCGGCCGGTCCTGGTAGCATAGGAATGACTGGACCGCAACGGCATCGAATGTGGACTGAACGTCTCCCACGGCCACACCCATGGTCGAGCGGCTCAGGCCACACCGTAGATTCTCGCTGCTTTCGGGAAAGTACTGGCCAAGGGCGTACGAGCCGGACACGCTTTCAAGCCGCAGCCGGAAATGGTGAGCATGAGGGCTGCAATGATGCCGAGCCCGATCACGTTTACCCTGTTCATCGGTAAATCGCCTTTATCGCGCCCCAGGTGGTGGACTCGGTTGCTGTCTTGCACGCGCACCCGCTGCACCAGGCACCTATGGGCATGCCGCAGTCATACCCGTCGGGGTGGTTCCCGGGCAGGCACGGCGAGCAGGTCTCCAGCCGGAAGTCCCCCGCGAGCGTGTCGCAGAAGAGCGGATCTGCGGAGATATTGCCGTTGATTCCCAGCTGGTCGGCAATACCGCCGGTCCAGTCGCCGCCGGCATTGCCGTAGAGATTGCAGCACGTGAGGCTCGGGGTCTGTGACGTGGGACAGAAGACTCCGCCCGCCGTCCCGTATGCCACAATGGTGTTTTCGAGCGTCACGGCCCCGCTGGTCGCCAGGCAGAGTGTACTGCCGCCATAGTCATAGTCACAGAGTCCGTTTCCCGCAAACGTGGAGCGGGAGATGGTGACCGCGCCCTGAACCGGGCCGCTATAGCTGAATACGGCCAGGGCGGCCCCGTCCCCATCGCTTGCGCAGTTCCCCTCGAACGTGCATCCGGTCACGGTGAGGTGGTCGGATTGGGATTCGCCCTCGTAGTGCACTGCTCCCCCTGGCCCCATGGAGCACGTGTTGTCCCTGAAT
>CAZSBE010000132.1:0-7054 GCA_964604955.1 uncultured bacterium | reverse complement strand
CCTTAGGCCTCAATTATAACCTAAGAAGTGTCTAGTGAACCGGGGGAAGTCCAACGAGATCCTCTTCTCACGGGACCGCGACCCCGCGACTGATCAAGAGATCGACATCACACTGCGCTTGCTGCAATGCTCCCGTTCCGATCTCCTTGTGGCCCTCCGCGCGATTCCGGAGTCCGCATTCGACTGGGATCCACCCTACCAGGACTTCGCCCGCTGGGCAAGCTGGCGTACCATACGGCAGATCCTGGCCCATATTGCCAATACTGAAACTCATTACTACTTGCCGACCATCGGGCATCGACCCTCAGCATCGCCAGCCCGGCCGGAGGACGTCTGGCACCACTATCTGCCGGCGCAACGACTTGAGGTGGTGCAGTTCCTCGACGGAATCCGTACACTCGACGATCGAGTGCATCTCAGGGATGTCAGCGGTGACCAGTGGTCAGTGAGAAAGGTGCTTCGACGGCTGGTACGCCACGAACTTCTCCACTGGAAGAGCATCAAGAGAATCGCCCGTGAGTTCGAACGGCGCGAGGGCCAACACTCTTAGCCTGGAGCTTTGTTCTCATGTCAAGCCAGCGGCAAGACGGGCCGTTTCGGCACATTCCACACTCATCAGGAAGTTGTGAAAGTCGTCCCGTTGGGGGAGGCGTGCGGGACATGTCAGCAAGCGTGATCGCGGACTCCATTTGGCGCCAGGCTGCACGATATCTTTCGGAAACCGCATAAGACCAAGCAGGGCCTGGGCGGGTTTGTAAAGCGCTTGAAAGCGAAGGAAATATGCGGTATCCATATGAGCCGTAGTCAGCCGAGATGGCTGTATACTGCGCCGGAAAATGCAATGACCACAGAGTCCTGAAGGAGGAAATCCATGGTTAAGGACATTTCGCCATCGACGAAGACTGTCGGATTCTGGTCCGCCGTACTTGCCACGGTGTTCAGCATCACGTACGTCGTCGGCCAGTTAGCAGAGTGGATGGGATTGATGGGATCCGGAGGAGGGGCCGAGAACGCCAGTACACTCCTTGGACTGGTCGTACTTCTCACGCCTTCACTGTTCCTGGGCTCCTCGTTTCTCGTGCTCGTCGTGAGCATCCATCAACTGTCGTCTCCAGATCGAAAGATCTGGAGCCACTCGGCTGTGGCATTCGCCACCGCCTATGCAGTCCTTATCAGCATCAACTACTTCGTGCAGCTCACATGGGTAGCGCCGCGACTTGCTGCCGGCCGGACTCAAGGCATCGAGCTGTTCCTCTTCACGCCTTTCGATTCATTCTTATACTCGGTCGATATTCTTGGATACAGCTTCATGAGTGTGGCCACTCTCTTTGCCGCCAGGGTGTTCACGGGTAAGGGACTGGAGCGAGTCGTGCGCTTGTTCTTGACGGCAAACGGATTGCTGCTCCCGTTCATTGCGCTTCAAATGTACTTCCATTCCCTGATATGGATCGCGGCGCTTTGGGCAGTGACATTTCCAGGATCTACGTGGTCCCTCGCTATCCTTTTTCGACGTACAGCGACCACAGCGACTGGCTCTGAGCCATTAGTGAGTGACACTCAGGTGTAGGCCAATGATCGGCATGCGCCTAACATTGGCTGCAGCCGACTGAGCTTTTTCGCTAGCCTCAGCGCTCGACAGGCCCAGCGCTGGTTCAGCACGTCACGTTCGCAGCCACCTGCGCCATTCCGGCACACTCCTCAGTCATCAGGAAGTTGCGAAAGTCGAACTGTTTGGGGACCCGTGATGAACATATCACGGTGCCAGGTCGGGTCCAGTGTAGACACCACGCATTTCACATGTCGTCCCCGCGGCGTCATGGGAGGCGGCGCAGGCCCGGCACGCGCACGAACACCAACGCCGCAACAGCCAGAGAAATCACAGCCCCAATCATAACGGCCGCCGGCTCCCCCAGGTGTTCGGCCGCGGTCCCGATCCATAAAGCACCTATGGGCATGAGGCCGAAAAAAGTGAGACCGTATAACCCCATTACCCGGCCCCGCAGGTGGTCGGGCACGAGAGTCTGCACTAGGGCATTGGCCAGGTTCATGATCTGGATCAGGGCGGCACCTACACCCAACATCAGAAGAAGCGAAAGGGGAAACCAGCGTGCGAACGAGAAGACAAAAAGCAGAGCAGGAAATACAAATGTGCCCACCGTCAGGAGCTTCCCCTTGATCTCATAGTGGCTCAGCGTGGCTATGAGAAGCGCGCTCAGAAGTGCCCCCACGCCTCGGGCGGACTGAAGGTAGCCGTTGGTCGTGGCACCTCCATGCAGGATCTTGACCGCCCAGGCGGGAATCAGGGTCGCAAAGGAGAACCCGAAGAGACTGGTCGCGCCTACCACGATCATTACGGTGCGGATCATGGGGTCATGCAGGGCATACCTGACTCCTTCTCTGAGCTCGGCAAGCGTCGATACCTTTCGCGCTTCTTTCGGTTCAAGGTCGATCCGCATAAGAAGCAGTGCTGCAATGATGGCGATGAAGGATAACGCATTAACCAGGAAGCACCACGCCGGGCCGAACAGCGCGTAGATTACCCCTGCGGCCGCCGGCCCCACCGCAGTGGCAGAATTGAACATGGTTGAATTCAGGGCTATGGCGTTGGCCATGTCTTTCCGTTCGACCAGCTCGAGCACAAACGCCTGCCTTGCCGGTACGTCAAACGCCATCGCCACACCCATGAACGATGCCAGAGTGACAATGTGCCAGGGCCTGACAAGACCCGTGAAGGTCAGCGCAGCAAGCACAAACGCGATGCACATCATGGAGGCCTGAGTGTATATGAGCAGCGTCCGCCTGGGTAGGCGGTCGGCAATGACTCCGCCGTAGAGCATGAAAAGCCATGTCGGTGCGCCGGCCGCGAAGCCCACGTATCCCAGGAAAGCCGGGGACTTGGTGATCTGAAACACCAGGTATCCCTGGGCTGTCATCTGCATCCAGGAACCCATGAGGGACACGAGCTGGCCCAAGTACCACAGGCGGTAGTTGCGATACTTGAACGCGACGAAAGTCTGACGCCAGGTTAGTCGCCTGGTGATGAAGACTGTCCCCTCAGGTCCCGGTCTCGCTTGTGGGGGCAGTCTTTCAGGTGACAAGGTCCATCCCTCTTGAATCGGGGCAATTATCCCTACGACTTCGAAAGAATATAGTACAGACCAACTAGTCAGGCAAGCCCGGGAAGTGTTTGAAGACAAAGTAGTTGTTGTGCGATACTTGTTGTTGATTGTTGTCTGGAAGGAAACCGGTCCGAAGGCGGCTATGTGGAAATCAGTTAAGGCGTAGTTCGCCGCTGACGAGAGCAGAATCATGAAGAAACTCTGCATTCTTGCCGGCATGACGATCGTCGGCTGGGTCGGCTGGTGGATTGGGGCAAGAATCGGACTCATGACAGCATTCATTCTCAGCTGCATCGGCAGCATAATAGGCGTCTGTCTCGGTTGGCGTATCTACCGTGCCTATTTTGGCTGACACACGCATTGGGCTTAACCGGCGACATGAAGTGATTGTGAACATGAACTGTGCGACCTTTAAGAACAGCGGCAAACCCGACAAGTGCGCCGTACGTGGTAGACCGCGCCGCTGATTTGCACCTTTGGGCAGCATAAGTCGATGTGAGAGAGAAAGAATGCCCCTCAATGTGTGGGAAGACTATTGGAGCCATCAAGACAACCATGATTGGTGGAAGAACCCCGCGCCCGAAGTGCTTGATCTCATACGCTCCATATGCGGGAGGTGATGGCATGAAAGTCTTTGTCACCGGTGCGACCGGCTTCATCGGAAGCCACACGGCAGAACGTTTGGCCCGGGGCGGCCATGTGCTGAACTGCCTTGTCAGAAGGACAAGCGATACCGCCCGGCTCAAGAAGCTGGGCGCCGCTATCACCCTCGGGGACGTGACCGATAGAGCGTCCCTGCTCGAAGGCATGACCGGCTGTGATATGGTAGTCAACATTGCGGCCGCATATTCCTTCTGGCTTCCGAGGAAGCGAACCTATGCCGAAGTCAATGTGGAGGGTACCCGGAATGTCATGGAGTGTGCCCTGGAAACCGGCGCCTCCAGGGTTGTGCATGTGAGCACAGTGGCCATATACGGGAAGCCGGCAGACCGCCCCTTCAGAGAAGACAGTGAGCCCGGTCCGGTCCGATTCAGCGAGTACGCCCGGACCAAGTATGAGGGCGACCTGATTGCCTGGGAGCTCCATAAGGCGGAAGGCCTGCCGCTTGTGGTTGTATACCCGGGAGGCGTCCTGGGTCGGGATGATCCCAAGGCCTCGGGTGAGTATATCCGGAATCTTATATGCCGCCGCATGCCTGCCACGGTGTTTAACGATGTGCTCTTCCCGTGGGTGCATGTAAGGGACGTCGCCGAGATCATTGTCAGGGCGGCGGAGAAGGAAGGCAACATCGGTGAGAAGTACCTGGCAGTCGGCCAGAACCTGACCTTCGGGCAGATCAATCAGATGATCCGTGAAATCTCGGGGGTGGCACTCCCCAGATTCAGGATGCCCGATTCGGTCGCCATGGCGAACGCAGTGCTCCTGACGCTCCTGGCTGATATAGTCAAGAAGCCGCCCCTCCTGGGCATGGCCACAGACCAGATGAGGACAATGAAGGAGGGCGCAGAGGTCGACGCGAGCAAGGCCGGAAGAGAACTGGCAATGACCTTCACCCCGATCCGGGTGGCCCTTGAGGAGGCCATTGCTTCCTATTGACTCGGTATTAGCAGAGGTGAAGCGCCACTGGCGGCTGTATTCCGGTGGCGACTTACCGTCCATAGTCCGGCCCCGAGGATCCTCCCCCTGCCGCGCCGGGTGTCACAGTCCGTCACTGTTCTGTGTCAGAGCCGCACAGGCCCCTTATCGAAGCCGGGAGGGCGCGGCCGGAATACCCCTAGAATCAATGTGTTACGAGATCATCTCGGCCGACCTCAGGCTGGCACGTCTGTTGCTCTACTGGTGAGTGGCATGGCGTGCCGGTGTATACGGAACCCTTTCACTCCTTACCCGGGAAAGGCAGGCTTGAGACAATGATGTCCGGCTCCGCATCGATTCACTCGAGGCTACTGGGGTTCGCCCTGGGGGCCCTCATGGTCGCCCTGCCGGCACTTCCGGCGTGGGCGGACGACTACGTGCCGGTGTATCATCCCGAACTGGAGGTTTCCCGCGCCGCCGGTGCGATAGTGATCGACGGGGAACTCGAAGACCCGGGCTGGCGGAACGCGGCCAGGGCCGGCAACTTCGCTGAACACAATCCAGGCGACCAGACCCGGCCCGACGTGGACACCGAGGTCCTGATAACCTATGACGACTCCAACCTCTACCTGGCGTGGATCTGCCATGACGACCCTTCCGAGGTGCGCGCTTCTTTCTGCGAGCGCGACCAGATATTCTCTGGTGATTACGTAATCGTGTGTCTGGACACCTTCGGCGAAGCCACGCTCGCCTATGAGATCTCGGCGAACCCCTATGGCATACCAGGGGACCTCCTCTTTTCCTCGGCGAATGGTGAGGACATTACATACGACCTGAGTTACGAGACCGCGGGGTGCATAACAGACTTCGGCTGGGTCGCCGAGATGGCCATCCCGTTTTCCAGCCTGCGCTTCCCGGACCGCCACGAGCAGGTGTGGCGGGCGGATTTCTGGCGCAACCGCCCGCGCGGCTCGCGTTACCAGTATTCCTGGGCGGCGTATGACCGCGACGAGAGCTGCTGGCCCTGCCAGTGGGGTACCGTAACCGGAATATCGGGCGTGAAGCCCGGATCGGGGCTCGAGATCCTGCCAAGTGTTGTCGCCCATCAATCCGGGTCCCTCGACGATGAGGGCGGGTTCAAGAACGATAAGATCGGCGGGGACGTAGGCCTCGGCATCGCATATGACTTCTCCTCGGAGCTTACGGCCGAGGCCACGATCAATCCGGACTTCAGCCAGGTCGAGACGGACGTGGCGCAGATAGACGTCAATAGCACTTTCGCCCTGTTCTATCCTGAGGCGCGGCCCTTCTTCCAGGAGGGAAGCGACCTCTTTGAGACTTACTTCGAAGCCGTCTACACGCGTTCGGTTAACGACCCGCTGGCGGCAGGCAAGCTGACCTGGCGAAAGGGCGGCACCAGCGTGGCATTTCTTTCCGCCCGGGACGAACACTCCGTCATCATCCTGCCGTTCGAGGAGAGCAGCGAGTTCATTGAAAACGGCAAGAGCTACTCCAACATACTGCGGACCAAGAAGGACTTCGGCGAGCAGACCCACCTGGGGCTGGTGGCCACCGACCGGCGCTACGACAGCGGGGGCTCGGGTTCGCTTGTGGGCGTCGACGGCAGGTTACGGCTCTCGCCCAGCAATATGGTGCTGTTCCAGGTCCTGGGGACGCACACGGTGGAGGTCGACAACCCCGCCCTCGGGGACACTTCACTCCAGAGGCAGTTCTTCGACGATGGCAAGTACACGGCGGCCCTGGACGGGGAGGAGTTCTGGGGCCACGGCTGGCAGGTTTGCCTCGACCGCGATACGCGCAACTATGAGATCGGGGCCGACTATTGGGAGCGGAGCCCCACTTTCCGCGCCGAAAACGGTTTCGAGCCCTCCAATAACTCGAGGCGGTTAGCCGCCTGGGCGGGCCATATCAAACGCTTCGAGGGAAGCAAAATCTGGGACTACGTAAGCAGCGATATGGATGCCGGTCGAGCCTGGAACTTCGACGGAGTCAAGAAGGACGAATGGGTGAGGGGCAATCTCTCCGTCAAGCTGCGGGCCGCCCAGGCCGAGATGCACTCTCAGTACCTTTACAGCAACGAACTCTTCGGAGGCAAGCAGTTCGACGGCATATGGAACGCGCACACATGTTTCCATATACAGCCGAGCGGGGCCCTGAGTTGCGGGGGAAACATCGACTATGGCCACACCATCGCCCGTGGGGACCTCGTGATGGCCGAGCAGATCAGGTACGGTCTCTGGGCCGACGTGAGGCCCATCGACCGAATGTTGGTCGAGGTGTCCTATAACTCTGTGGAGGGGGACGCAGTGGAGACGGGGGAGAGACTGTTCGACCAGTCG
>CAZSBE010000131.1:0-7055 GCA_964604955.1 uncultured bacterium | reverse complement strand
CATCGACAAGCGCGAATTCCTCACAGGATGCGAGCATGCTGCGGGCGCGCTCGTAGACCTGGTCCACCGTCTGGAGCTGGTAGATGCGGTAATCGGGCGCCGGCTGCTCGACGTCCTTGAGGGCGTCATTGGCCAGCTTCTTGCCTCTCAGGAAGCGCCGCTCGAGCTGGTTTAAGAACTCCGCCGGGGGAACGGCCCGCCACTGGCTGCCCTTCTGACTGTCAACCTCCACCGCCCCCTTGGACGCCAGCGTGGCCAGCACCTTGTAAGTGGCGCCACGCGTGCGGTCTATACCCTTGGCGATCTGGTAACCCGTGGCCGGGGACTGGTGAACCAGATAGACGTAGACCTCAGCCTCCACTCTCGTGAACCCGAGGCCTTCGAGCGCCTGAATGCTCGCTTGCTTTCCCACACTGCCTCCGGCATCGCCTGCCATGGAGTTTAGTAGTCTATTAATAGTATACTATTCTTCCCACAGGGTGTCAACCGGTTCCGGCGCGGCCGGAGTCACAGCGGCACACCACCGGGTCCGGGGCATGCCTTCATCTCCGGCTGCTGACCCGGTGCTGTGCCGCGCGCGTCGGCGCCGCCCTATCTCAGCCGCACGAGCTTTCTCGCCGCCACGGAACTTCCTGCCTCCAGGCGCGCGAGATAGACCCCCGGGGCCACCTCCGCCCCGTCATTGCCGTTCCCGTGCCAGGTCACCGTATGTTCGCCCGGCTCCATCACCCCGGCCGCCAGCAGGGCGACCCGACGGCCCGTTATGTCATACACGGCGAGCTCGACATGCACCCTGCTTGCTATCGCGAACCTCAGCGTCGCCGCCGGCCTGAAAGGATTGGGGCTCGGCGCGGCCATGTAAAACCCGCCCGCGGCCTCCGGCAGCGACGGCACGGCCGCCTGCCGGTCCTTCATCATGAGTAGCCAGCCGTCGAAGCCGCCGTTTCCCGAGGACTCGGTGTAGCCGGATATGATATAGTAGCCCGGATCTGTTTCCATGACCGAACACCCCCAGTCGGAGCCCGGGCCGCCTATGGTCTGGTCCCACACCCAGCCCATGCCCTCCACGCGCTTCATGAGGAAGAGGTCATTCCTCTGGTTCCCCATGTCCTTTGCCGCCCCGCAAATGAGGAACCCGCTGTCCGACGTCGCTACTACCATGTTCCCGTACTCGACGAAGGGGTAGACATACCTGCGGTACGACTGGCTGAGGCCGGAGGAATAGAGCCTGAGGAAAGTCGCCTGGCAGGGGTCGAGGTGGTCCTGGTCGGTGCGCCAGCCCGCGGCAACCATGCCGGAATCGGCCATCGCCGCCCCGCGCGTTCCGTAGTTCTCGCGATACGGGTCTGCGGAGCCGAAACCGTAGTCCCAGGCCAGGCCGCCCGCCTGGTCGACCTTGAGTGCATATGCCTGATGCGTGGTGATCATTGTGCCCGTGGTGCCGCTCAGCCCGTAGGCGCCGTCCGCCAGCTCGCAGACGCTCTCGGCCCAGTCCTCTCCGGCGCCCCCGAAGGCTCGTGTCCAGACCGTATCCCCGGCGGCGTCGATCTTGAGCAAATACACGTCGCTCTCGCCGGCACCGTAAGAGCGGGTCTGGCCGGCGACCAGGATGTAGCCGTCACTCGTAAGGCACACGGCCCTGCCCTCGTCGAGTTCGGTTCCACCGTAGGTCCTCGTCCAAACCGTATCGCCGCCGGCGTCCAGCCTTATGAGATAGACGTCCTCCCTTCCCCGGCCGAAGGACATGGTATATCCGACTATGATGTAATCGCCCCCGCTCTCGCACACGCCGTGAGCGTAATCCGGGCCCGGGCCGCCGAATGTGCGCGTCCAGACCGTGTCACCGTATGCATCGGTCTTGACCGCGAAGACGTCCACGTCGCCCGCGCCGAATGAGTAAGTGTACCCGACGGCCACGAATCCGCCGTCGCTTGTGGCAATGGCGTCCCTGAACCCGTCAGAGGCGGCGCCTCCGTATGTGTTCACCCAGACAGTGTCAAGCTCGGCTGAGGCGACGCCCGCCATAATGACCACAAGGGCCGCAATAAGCAGTATCTCTCTCATGACTCGCCTCTCTTCCGCTAATCGGTCTCGCCGGCCGCAGCCTCGCCGGCAAAGTACTGGCGCATGGTCTCCGCTATCTGGTGGCAGTAGTAGCGGCCATGCGCGCTCGTCAGGATATTGCCGTCGAGCACGGGCGGGACGTTGTCGCCCACGTATGTGGCTCCCGCGTCGATATACTCCTGGGCGTAAGCATCGTAACCGGTGACCACGAGACCGTCGATGACGTCCGCCGCCGCGAGCACACGCACGCCACCGCAGCTCGCCACCACTAGAAGGCCCTCCGCGACGGCTTGCTGCACCAGGGCCAGGGCCTCGGGGCTCGCGAGGATATCGTCGTGCGAGGTCCCGCCCCAGGCCACTGACTGCATGATGGCCAGGCAGTCATAATCCGAAAGGTCGGTTATCTGGGAGATCAGCGTGTCGACGACGAACGGCACGCCAAGCGTGCAGGGGTCAAGCGTCGGCTCGAGTCCGGCCGACGTCAGACTCCAGCCATATTGCTCCCAGACGTCCCGCGTGAAGTAGTGGTAGCCACCTACGTGGTCGCCCATCATCATGAGTATCCTTATCTCGCCGGGCCCCCTTCTCGGTGCCGACTCGGTCAGCGGCAGGGAGACCAGCACTGTGAGAACCAGGCACAAAGCCAGCAAGAGGATGGTTCGCGCAAGCACCTTCATCCCGCCCTCCTTTCCGAGCATATACTGCACTCGTCTGCGCGCGGCCTGCCTGTCCGTGGCATGAGATCAAAATCCGGAAAACATCTACAGGGGTATTGAAGCGCGGAAATACACGCAGCTCAGAGCTGCGTCCAGACTATACCCAGAAACGCAGGAACCGACTAGGCCCCGGTTGGCCCCCCCCACGGCCCCCGCCGGTGAATAAAACCGCCCCGGCGGGCGTATTCGGGGTGGAGATTAGAGATGAGCCAGTCTAAACTAGCGACAAATGAGACCGTATTCGAGCAGGGAAGAGTGCTGATGGTGGCCAGGCCGGCCCGCACCGAAAGCGAGGCCATAGCCTCCGTACTGAGCGGGGATAAGGAGGCTTACAGGCATATCGTGGACAAGTACATGCAGCGGGCCTACTACATCGCGCTGGGTTTCGTGCGCGACCCGGATACGGCCATGGATATCTCCCAGATGGCCTTCATCAAGGCCTACAAGAACCTCAAGGGGTTCGATCTCGAGCGGCCCTTCTTCCCATGGTTCTACAGGATACTGAGGAACCTCTCGCTGGACCACATCAAGCGCGCCAGGCGCGTAAAGGAGATCCCGCTCGAGGACGTGCAGATCCTGAGCGACGCGCGCGAGGACCGGGATTTGAAGGAGGCGCTCCTCAAGGCCATCGACGAGCTCCCCGTCGAGCAGCGTGAGATAATCCTGCTGCGCTACTTCGAGGGGCTCTCATATAAGGAGATAGCGGAGACCGTCGGCAAGCCCATCGGCACCGTCATGTCTTCGCTCCATTATTCCAAACGCAAACTGAAGGGTACACTGGGCAAGTTCCTGGGGTTTGAGCGGTGATTCGGGGGACAGCGACATGGAACACGACAGACTGAAAGACCTCGTTTTTTCCTACTTCGACGGTGAACTGGATGCCGGCCGGAAGAGGCTGGTGGAAGACCATATCAAGACATGCTCTGAATGCAAACGCGAATTCGACGAGCTGGCGAGATTCGAGGAGGTGATGGGCAAGATGGAACTCAAGAGACCACCGGAGGAGGCCTGGAAGCTCTACTGGGGCTCGGTCTATAACCGCATGGAGCGACAGATCGGCTGGATCGTCTTCTCCATCGGCGCCATAATCATGCTGTTCTTCGCAGGATACCATTTGCTCAGAGGCATCATTGAGGACGTGAACACGCCCCTCGTCCTCAAGATCGGGATCCTGGCAGTGCTGGCCGGCCTGGTTATCTTGTTTGTATCCGTGCTCAGGGAACGCGTCTTCGTCAACAAGAGGGAACGCTACAAGGAGATAGAAAAATGATGGTCGTAACCACGGACAGCATCGTAGGCAAGAAGGTCGTCAGGACGCTCGGCCTGGTGCGGGGAAACACAATCCGCGCCCGCCACGTAGGCCATGACATCAAGGCGTCGCTCATAAACCTCGTGGGCGGCGAGATCACCGACTACACCAAGATGCTCGCCGAGTCGCGCGAGCAGGCCCTGGACCGCATGGTCGAGGAGGCCGAGGCGCTCGGCGCCAACGCCATTATCAGCGTGCGCTTCGGGACATCCATGGTCATGGCCCAGGCGGCCGAGATACTCGCATACGGCACGGCGGTGATAGTGGAATAGAAGTCGGGAAGAGAATCGGGGACGCAGTGCTCTTCTGACCCGCCGTCTTTCGAGGCGAGGGGAGCGCTGCGTCCCCGAAGTCGTCTAACGTCCGGGCTCGGTGTCGTTAACCGGAACGGTATCCGTTCCCGTAAAGGGCACGCCTTCGTTCGTAACGCCCGTAAGCACGAACGTGGCTTCCGGAGCCATTACGCTGGCTTTGATTACATTGATATCGAACTTTGCGACAAGCTGGCCCTTGGCATCGGCTTTGGTCCAGGAGACAGGGATGTCGTTGACCATGATGGAGCCCGTGTCGACGGCCGACAGCGCGATATTGGTGTGAACGGTCAACCACTCGCTATCGGAAGCGATTACGATGGTCTTGGGCTGCACTATGATATTGATCTCCATCGTCTCGGCGTAACACGCGCTCGCGACGAGGGACACGGCAAGGAAAGCAAACACGCACCAGGAAACAAAACTTCTCTTCATTCCACCCTCCAGATCGGTTATTGCAACACTCTGAATCCGCCCCACTTCGTTTCGATGAGTCAGCGCTCCTTTTCACCTCCTTCCGGCGCGTCTCGGGCCACCGTATCTTTGGACAAATGCGGGTTTAATCCTTGCAGAAAGCCGCGGAACATGGCCGATTCGGGACGCGGGCCCTAGTGGAGCAAGAGGTGTGCCTCAAACCGCGGGAGAGCAAAGCAGGCCACGACGCATTTTGTGTATACTGCGCCCGAGTCTCCCCATTGGCCTGGCAGAAAGCCGGAGGAAGTCGTAAACTTTTCCCGTCTCAAGTGGGGCTAAGGAGTAGAGAGGAGACGAAAACCCGCCATGATGGACTGGAAGGAAAGAGTGGAAAGGGCTCAGCGAGGCGACCTTGCGGCATTTGACGAACTCGTTCGGAAGTTCCGCGACATGGCCGTCGGGTACGCCTACACCATCCTCATCGACTTTTATCTCTCCGAGGATGTCGCCCAGGAAGCCTTCGTACGGGCCTATCTCGACATCCGGTCTCTGAGGGAACCCGGCGCTTTCCCGTCATGGCTGCGCCGGATCGTCTTCAAGTACTGCGACCGGTACACCAGGAAGCAGCGCGTTCTGCTCCAGCCGCCCGATACGGCGCTCCAGGTCCCGGGCCCCGGCAGGGACCCTCATGCCGAGGCGGCCCGCCGGGAGGAGCGCGACAGGGTGATGTCGGGCATCAACGCATTGCCGGACAGCGAACGCACTGCCACCACCCTCTTCTACATCAACGGCTATTCGATGGCGGAGGTCGGGGAGTTCCTGGAGGTCCCGGTGAGCACGGTGAAGAACAGTCTTCATTCGGCCAGGAGGCGACTCAAGCGGAGGTGGACGGCGATGATGAGAGACACACTGAGACAGCACGCGCCGGGCGACGACTTCAATGAGAGAGTGCGAAATGTCCTGGAAGGGGTTCCCCGGGTGAGCTTCACGCTTCACCGCGACGAGAAGTCGGACGGGCTCCCGCGATGCCCCGAGTGCTTCCCCTTCCCGGCATGCATGCGGTCGACCCTGGAGCTCATGGGCGAGGACTACGGCTTCAGGACCGTCGAGGGACACGGGAGCAAGTGGAGGCTTGACAGGGCATATACCTATCTTATGGGCGTTACCGGAATGGCCTTCAAGATGACCTGGAGGGAGGGCTGGTACCTGGGTAACCCCGGCCTCGACAATCTCACCGACGACCTCAACGAACCTTACGGTAGGGCCTTCAAGGCGGTCGGCCACGGTTACGAGCTGCTCAGAAAGAAGAACACGGCCGAATGCGAGGCCGAGTTCCGCAATCGCATCATAGAGAGCGTGCGGGACCGGCGCCATCCGGTCATCGCTCGCGGCGTCGTCGGACCTCCCGAGGAATGCATGATAGTCGGCTTCGATGAGGGCGGCGACGTCCTGATAGGCTGGAGTTACTTCCAGGGGGCGCCCGAGTTCAATAAGGGTATCGAGCTCGAACCGTCGGGTTACTTCAGAAAGAAGGGCTGGTTCGCCGACACCGAGAGCCTCGTCCTTATCGGCGGCAAAGTGGAGAAACCGCCCCGAGAGGAGATCTACCGCGAAGCGCTCGACTGGGCGCTCGCGGTCGCGAGGACGCCGAAGGTCAAGGGCGACTTCCATAACGGCCACGCAGCCTACGACGCCTGGGCGGACGCGCTCGGCAGGGACGAAGACCTTCCGGCCGACGACATGGACGCTCTCAGGGTCAACTACCACGTACACGAGGACGCGGTTGGAACGACGACGGAGGGGCGCTGGTACGCGGCCCAGTTCCTGAAGCAGGTCGCGGAAGATGTGCCCGGCCTGGCCGACCCCCTTCTTGCGGCGGCCCGGTACTATGAAGCCGAGCACGACCTCATGTGGAAGGTATGGAGTTTCATGGGCGGCCCTGCGCGCACCGACGAAGGCGCGCTCAAGCTCGCCGAACCGGCGGTTCGCAGGAAGATGATCCCCATCATCGGCGAGGCGCGCAAGATTGACGAGAAGGCAATAGCTCTCATCGAGAAGGCGTTGGCTTACTAGACTGGAGGATTACAGTTACGGGCCCGGCCACGGCGGCCGGGCCTTCTAGTAAGTCCTGCTCGGGTCGGCGACTCTACCCATGAAGAGTATGCTGCTGGTGACGGGCTCCCAGATCATGAATATGAATGGTCGGTCAGCACGAAAGACAAGGGGCTCTGGAGATATCCC
>CAZSBE010000130.1:0-7099 GCA_964604955.1 uncultured bacterium | reverse complement strand
TCGTCCCAACGTTCAAGTGTGGCTTAGTGCGAGCAAACTTCTCCTTTGCCATATCTGTCCCCCTCCTACAGACGTCCTGGGTTCAAATCATGTCCTCAATTCGTGCCGTCATCTTCCCGGCGATCTTCTCGGGAACCACGTCGTACTGCTGGAACTGCATGGTGAAAAGCGCCCGGCCCTGGGTCGCGGACCTCAGGCCCGTAGCGTATCCGAACATCTCCGAAAGCGGAACCGCCGCCTTCGCGACATGTCCGTCCGCGCGGAGCAGGCTTCCCATTATCTTGCCGCGCCTGGCGCGGAGATCGCCTATGACGTCCCCGACATACTCCTCGGGCACGACGACTTCAACATCCATAATCGGCTCCAGAAGGACCGGCCGGGCCCTGATGATGGCTTCCCGAATGGCTATCGCCGACGCAATCTTGTAGGCGACGTCGGTGCCTTCCTGGTCGCGGCAGGAACCTCCTACCAGTGCCGCCCTGACGTCGACCACCGGGTATCCAGCCAGTACTCCATTCTCGAGCGAGTCGTGCACGCCATCTTTGATGAAGGGCACGAACTCCTCGGGGATGATCTCGGGCTTCACCTTCGACACGAACTCGAAGCCCGCGCCTCTTTCCCTTGGCTCTATCTCTATGACCACGTGACCGAACTGGCCCTTGCCCGCCGCCGGCTTCACGAACTTGCCTTCGGCGCGGGCCTTCTCGGTAATGGTCTCCCTGTAAGCAACCTGCGGCTTGCCGACATTCGCCTTCACGTTGAACTCGCGGATCATCCGGTCGATCAGGATCTCGAGATGGAGTTCGCCCATCCCTGAGATGATCGTCTGCCCGGTTTCCTCGTCGACCTTGACCTTGAATGTCGGGTCCTCCTCCGAAAGCTTGCCCAACGAGCTTTCCAGTTTCTCCTGGTCTGCCCTCGTCTTGGGCTCTATCGCGACCCTGATCACGGGCTCCGGAAACACCATCGTCTCGAACATGATCGGGTATTCATACTCGCAGAGCGTGTCGCCCGTAACGGTCTTCTTGATTCCGACCGCCGCTACGATATCGCCGGTCAGGGCCTGCTGGAGCTCCTCGCGCTTGTTGGCGTGCATGAGCAGCAGCTTGGTATTCCGCTCCTTATGTCCCCTCGCGTTCCAAATATTGGTGCCCGATTTTATCCGGCCCGAATATACCCTGAGGTAAGTCAGCTTGCCCACATACGGATCGCTCATGATCTTGAACGCGAGCGCGGAGAATGGCTCATCATCGCTCGGCCTGCGCTTCTCGATCCCGCCGGTGTTGGGATTGATCCCCTCCACGGCGGGCAGGTCCACAGGGGACGGCAGGTAGTCGACGATGGCGTCGAGCGCCTTTTGCACGCCCTTGTTCTTGAGTGCCGCCCCGCAGAGAACCGGCACTATCTGCGCCTTCAGCGTTCCGCTCCTGAGCGCCTTCTTGATGTCGTCGTCGCTCACGGACTTCCCATCGAGATACCTGGCCATGACCTCGTCATCGAACTCGACGACGGCTTCGACGAGTTTCTCTCTCGCCAGCCTCGCCTCTTCCATGTACTTCTCGGGGATGTCAACAACTTCGTATTTCATTCCCAGCGACTCTTCGTCGTATGTGTAGGCCTTCATCTCGATGAGGTCCATTATGCCTTCCAGCTCCCGGCCGCTTCCCATGGGCATCTCGATGGGTACGCCGTTCGAGCCCAGGCGCTCCCGGATCATCCCGACGGCCCTGCCGAAGTCCGCTCCCACGCGGTCCATCTTGTTGATGAAAGCTATTCTCGGCACGCGGTACCTGTCCGCCTGCTTCCAGACCGTCTCGGACTGGGGCTCGACGCCGCCGACACCGCAGAAGACGACTACCACGCCGTCCAGCACGCGGAGCGAGCGCTCGACCTCCATCGTGAAATCCACATGGCCCGGCGTATCGATGATGTTGACCGCGTGGTCGCGCCAGAAACACCTGGTTGCGGCCGACGTGATGGTGATGCCCCGCTCCTTCTCTATCTCCATCCAGTCCATCGTCGCGGCGCCGTCGTCCACATCGCCCGGCCTGTAAACCCTTCCGGTGTAATATAGTATTCTCTCGGTGAGCGTGGTCTTACCGGCGTCAATATGCGCAGCTATCCCTATGTTCCGGACTCTCTCAAGCGGGATAGTTCTCTGTTCAGCCAATTTCTCCCCACACTCTTTCGTTAAAGTCGCCATCTATTCTCTCTCAACCACATACGCAACAGCCCGTTACCACCTGTAATGGGCAAAGGCCTTGTTCGCCTCCGCCATCCTGTGCGTGTCTTCCTTTTTCTTAATTGCGCCGCCTTCGTTCTTCGAGGCCGCTATGAGCTCCGCCGCGAGCTTCTCCTGCATTGTCTGCTCGTTGCGGGCGCGCGCATAACCTATGACCCAGCGGATAGCGAGAGCCGTCTTCCGCTCGAGCCTCACTTCCATCGGAACCTGGTAGGTAGCGCCGCCGACTCGTCTCGGCCTGACTTCGAGAACGGGCTTCACGTTAGTCAGGGCCTGCTTGAAGACCTGTATGCCGGATTGACCGGTTCTCTTCTCGATCAAGTCGAGACTGGAGTAAAAGATCCTCTCAGCAGTGCTCTTCTTACCCTTGGACATAAGGCTGCTGATGAACTTGGTAACAAGAGGGCTGCTGTACTTGGGATCAGGCGCTGCCTCTTTCTTCTTTACGACTTTTCTTCTCGGCATAGTTGGTCTCCTGGGTCTAACCGGCCGCGGCCGGGGTCGTGCTCTTCTTCATCTTGGTGCCGTACTTGGAACGGGATTTCTTCCGGTCCTCAACGCCGCTGGCGTCCAGGGCACCCCTGATGATGTGATAACGCACACCCGGAAGGTCCTTGACACGGCCGCCACGCACGAGCACGATCGAGTGCTCCTGCAGGTTATGCCCCTCGCCCGGAATATAGGCGGTGACCTCGATCGTGTTGGTCAGCCTCACACGAGCCACTTTCCTCAGGGCGGAGTTGGGCTTCTTGGGCGTCGTAGTGTACACTCTCGTACATACACCACGCCTCTGGGGGCAACCCATGAGCGCAGGGGCCTTGGTCTTGGACTTCTGCACGTCCCTGCCGCGTCTGACTAACTGACTGATTGTCGGCAAACTTTACACCTCCACGGTTCTTAGGCTTCGGCTACCTCTTCCTCGGATTCCGGTTCGGACCCGGTATCGGCCTCGGCTTCGACTTCCGTCTCAAGTTCTTCCTCGAGCTCGGGAATCTCCTCCTCGGCGATAACCTTGATGTTCCTGTTGCGGTCGACGCCCGTGCCGGCCGGGATGAGGTGTCCGATGATTACGTTTTCCTTCAAACCGAGCAGCTGGTCTCTCGACCCGTTGATAGCCGCCTCGGTAAGGACTCTGGTTGTCTCCTGGAATGAGGCCGCGGAGATGAAACTCTCCGTGCTGAGCGAAGCCTTGGTGATGCCCAGGAGGAGCGGCTGGAATGTGGCCGGGCGGCCGCCCTTGTCCACGACCCTTTCGTTCTCTTCCTTGACCCTGATCTTGTCGATCTGCTCGCCTTCGAGGAACGTGGTATCACCCGGGTCCTCGATCCGAACCTTCTCGAGCATCTGCCTCACTATGACCTCAATATGCTTGTCGTTTATGGCAACACCCTGCAGCCTGTAAACCTCCTGAATTTCATTCACGAGGTATTCCTGCACGGCATTGATTCCCTTGATCCTCAATATGTCATGCGGGTTAATCGGGCCCTCGCAGAGCTTGTCGCCGGCTCTCACCACATCGCCGCCCCTTACCCTCATGTGCTTGCCATGGGGGATGAGATATTCCATCTCGTCGCCCGTCTCGCCGATGACGATCACGCGTCGCATACCGCGGGCAATTCCCCGGAACTCGACGCCGCCGTCGATCTCGCAGACGATGGCGAAGTCCTTGGGCTTCCGTGCCTCGAAAAGCTCGGCCACCCTCGGAAGGCCTCCCGTGATGTCGCGCGTCTTCGCGATCTCCCTGGGGATCTTCGCGAGAAGGTCCCCGGGAACAACCTTGTCGCCGTCATGAACCATGAGATGCGCTCCGGTCGGAATCGGGTATTCCGCGGCCTTCTTCGCGCCTTTAGCGCTCTCGAGGATGATGGTCGGGTGAATGGTCTTGTCCCTGTGCTCGATCACGACTCGCTGCCTGAGACCGGTCTTCTCATCGAGCTCTTCTCTCACCGTGACCTCGTCTATGATGTCGAAGAACCTGACCACACCGTCCTTTTCCGCGAGAATCGGCGACGAATAGGGGTCCCACTCGAATAGCGGCTGTCCCTTCTCGACATTCTGCTTGTCCTTGATCGCGAGCTTGGCGCCGTAGGGGACCGTATAGCGGGTTCTCAGAACGTCGCCGTCGTACAGGTCCATCTCGCCCTTGGCCGTGAGTACGACAGGGCCGCCGTCTCGGTACTCGACCGCCCTCACGTGCTTGAAGCGGATCTGCCCCTTGTACTTCGCGGATATCTGCGACTCCTCAGCGATTCGGCCGGCGGTGCCTCCGATGTGGAATGTGCGCAGCGTGAGCTGCGTTCCGGGCTCGCCGATTGACTGCGCCGCTATGACCCCGACGGCCTCACCGATGTTCACCATGCGCCCGTTCGCCAGGTTCCTCCCGTAGCACTTGGCGCATACGCCCCTCGGCGACTCGCAGGTCAGCACCGAACGGATCATGACCCTGTCGATGCCGGCGGCGTCCATTGCCTCGGCCGCCTCTTCCTTGATTTCGTCACCGGCTTCTACAAGAAGATCACCTGTTATGGGGTCGTACACATCCTCGACCGCGACGCGGCCGAGAATTCTGTCGCCCAGCGGCTCGATGATTTCCTCGCCCTCCTTGAGAGCGGTGATGTCGAGGCCGAGGATCGTCCCGCAGTCGGGCGTGGTTATGATCGCATCCTGAGCGACGTCGACGAGGCGCCTCGTCAGGTAGCCGGCGTCAGCGGTCTTGAGGGCCGTGTCAGCAAGACCCTTCCTGGCGCCGTGGGTCGAGATGAAGTACTGGAGCACCGAAAGTCCCTCTTTGAAATTGGCCGTGATGGGGGTTTCAATGATCTCGCCCATCTGCCCGGTCATCTTCTTCTGCGGCTTGGCCATCAGGCCTCGCATGCCCGCCAGCTGCCTTATCTGCTCCTTCGAGCCCCGCGCGCCGGAAGCGGCCATCATGTAAATCGGATTGAAACCGTCGTCGACCTTCGAGAGGTTTTCGAACATTATGTTACTGACCGTGCTCGTAGCATTGGTCCACGTGTCAATTACCTGGTTGTATCTTTCGCCGTCGGTGATGGCGCCCTTCTGGTAGATATCCTGGATGCGAGAGACCTGTTTCTCCGCGCGCTCGAGAATCCCGACCTTCTGGGGCGGCACCACGATGTCATCGATACCCACCGTCAGGCCCGAGGTCGTCGCGTATTCGAAGCCTATCTCTTTCAGCCTGTCGAGGAACACGGCCGTGCGGTAAGGTCCCAGCAGCCTGTGGCAATCGCCCACCAGCGTTTCGAGCCGTTTCTTATCGAAGGAATCATTTATGAAGGGCATCTCCGGCGGGATAATGTCGTTGAAAATCACGCGCCCCACCGTCGTCTCCACCAGGCGGCCTTCGATCTCCACCTTCACCCTGTCGTGAAGGTCGACTGCGCCGTACTGATGCGCGAGGATCACCTCGCTCGTATCGACGAAGAGATGCACCCTCTCGCTGTCGGCGTAACTCCTTTCCTTGGTAAGGTAGAAGCAGCCGAGAACCATGTCCTGCGTCGGGGAGGCCAGCGGCTTCCCGTGCGCGGGCGAGAGTATGTTGTTTATCGACAGCATCAGCACTCTTGCTTCAAGCTGAGCCTCGAACGAAAGCGGTACGTGCACAGCCATCTGGTCGCCGTCGAAGTCGGCGTTGAACGCCTGGCAGACGAGCGGGTGGATCTTGATGGCCTTGCCCTCCACGAGTACCGGCTCGAATGCCTGGATGCCGAGCCTGTGGAGCGTGGGAGCGCGGTTGAGGAGAACCGGGTGGTCCTTGATGATTTCCTCGAGGATGTCCCAGACCTCCGGCCTTTCCCTCTCGACGAGCTTCTTGGCGCTCTTAACGGTCTGAACGTAGCCCCTGTCCTCGAGCTTCTTGATGATGAATGGCTTGAAGAGCTCCAGGGCCATGCTCTTGGGCAGACCGCATTGATGCAGCTTGAGCTCGGGGCCGACCACGATGACCGAGCGGCCCGAGTAGTCGACGCGCTTGCCCAGAAGGTTCTGGCGGAACCGTCCCTGCTTGCCCTTGAGCATGTCGCTCAAGGACTTCAGGGGCCTGTTTCCCGGGCCCCGTACGGCCCGCGACCGCCTTCCATTGTCAAAGAGCGCATCCACGGCTTCCTGGAGCATCCTCTTCTCGTTGCGAAGGATGACCTCGGGCGCCCTAATTTCCATGAGCTTCTTGAGCCTGTTATTTCTGTTGATGACCCGGCGATACAGGTCGTTCAGGTCCGACGTGGCAAACCGGCCACCCTCGAGGGGCACCAGCGGACGCAGGTCGGGAGGGAGCACCGGAATCACGTCCATCACCATCCACTCCGGCCTGTTGCCGGAGAGCCTGAATGACTCGACGAGCTTCAGCCTTTTCAAGGTCTCGCGCTTCCGCTGGGCGGAAGTCTCCATCCTCACGCGGGCCCGCAGCTCGGTGGAGAGCTCGTCCAGGTCGATTTCCTTAAGGAGTTTCTTCAGGGCCCCCGCGCCCATCTCGGCTACGAACTGCCCCGGGAATCCCTCCTCGAGTTCGAGGTACTCCTCTTCGCCTATGAGCTGGGCCTTCTTGAGTTCGGTCCCGCCCGGGTCGACCACTATGTAGCTCTCGTAATAGAGGACCCTCTCGAGGTCGCGCACGCTCATGCCGAGGAGCTGGCCCATGCGGCTCGGTATGCCCTTGAAGTACCATATATGGGACACGGGCACGGCGAGTTCGATATGGCCCTGGCGCTCTCTGCGCACCTTCGACTGGGTGACCTCGACCTTGCACCTGTCGCAAATGACCCCTCTATAACGTATCCGCTTATACTTGCCGCAATTGCACTCCCAGTCCTTGACGGGACCGAAGATGCGCTCGCAGAA
>CAZSBE010000129.1:0-7196 GCA_964604955.1 uncultured bacterium | reverse complement strand
ACTTGCCGCAATTGCACTCCCAGTCCTTGACGGGACCGAAGATGCGCTCGCAGAAGAGCCCGTCGCGTTCGGGCTTGAAAGACCTGTAGTTGATCGTCTCGGGCTTGGTCACAACGCCATAGGACCACTGTCTAACCGTTTCCGGCGAAGCGAGTTGAATCCTGATCGCCGAAAACTCTACAGGGGCTTTTTCTCTTGCGTCTATTGGTCTCAGCAAGGAGACTACCTCCCTATTTACTCTTCGAGCTGGACATCCAACCCGAGGCTCTGAAGTTCCTTGACCAGAACATTGAAAGATTCAGGTATTCCCGGCTGAGGCGGATTCTCGCCTTTCACGATCGCCTCGTATATCCTCGACCTTCCGGCCACATCGTCGGACTTCACGGTGAGCATTTCCTGGAGGGCATATGCGGCGCCGTAAGCTTCGAGCGCCCAGACCTCCATCTCGCCGAATCGCTGGCCGCCGAACTGCGCCTTGCCGCCCAGCGGCTGCTGTGTGACGAGCGAGTAAGGACCTATCGACCTCGCGTGGATCTTGTCATCCACAAGATGCGACAGCTTCATCATATAGATGTAGCCTACTGTCACTTCCTTATCGAGGGCCTCGCCTGTCTTCCCGTCATAGACCACGGACTTCCCGCTCTCGGGCAGACCCGATTCCTTGAGCAGTGCCTTTATTTCGTCTATCGAGGCCCCGTCGAACACCGGCGTGCATATCTTCATGCCGAGCCTCTGAGCCGCCCATCCGAGGTGCGTCTCGAGTATCTGCCCGAGGTTCATACGGGACGGAACGCCCAGCGGATTCAGGACGATTTCGACGGGCTTGCCGTCCGGCAGGTAGGGCATGTCCTCTTCGGGTACAATCTTGGCGACAACGCCCTTGTTGCCGTGCCTTCCGGCGACCTTGTCTCCTACCGCGAGCTTCCTCTTCTTGGCGACGTAGACCTTGACCAGCTTCACGACGCCCGGAGGGAGTTCGTCGCCCCGGCTCAGGCGCTCGACCTGCTTCTCGTAGGATTTCTCGACCTCCGCCAGGGCCTCATCAACTATCCTGGCCAGCCGGCGCGCGTGATTCGTCGTGTCTCGGTCCTTGACGACGTCCTTGTCGAAATCGACTATCGAGAAGTCGATCTTGTCGAGGGCGCGCGAGGTCAGCTTCCTCCCGGCCTTGGCCAGCGCGTTCCCCTCATGATCGGAGAACTCGCCCGCGATCTGGTCGACGAGCATTTCCTTGAGGCGCTCGTCGCGGCGGTCGGAGAGTTTCTTGGTCTGCCTTCTACAATCCTTGCGAAGCTCCTCCACGGCCTTCTTGTCGCGCTTCCTCACCGCCTCGTCCCTTTCCTTCCGGGCGAACACCTTTACGTCGATGACGATCCCGTCCATACCCGGAGGCGCCTTGAGCGAGGCGTCCCTGACGTCGCATGCCTTCTCTCCGAAGATCGCTTTGAGGAGCCGCTCCTCAGGCGTGAGGTCTGTCTCGCCCTTGGGCGTCACCTTACCCACGAGTATGTCCCCGGCCCGGACTCTCGCCCCGATCCTGACGATACCTATCTCGTCGAGGTTCCTGACCGCGTCCTCGCTGACGTTTGGAATCTCCGGTGTGATCTCCTCGACTCCGCGCTTCGTCTCCCTGACCTGAAGCTCGAACTCCTCAATGTGAACCGACGTCATCCTGTCCTGCTTGACGACTCTCTCGCTTATGACGATAGCGTCCTCATAGTTGTACCCGCGCCACGGCAGGAACGCGGTGAGAAGGTTGACCCCGAGCGCGATCTCGCCGTCCTTGCAGGCCGGCCCGTCGGCAAGGAGCTGCCCCTTCCTGACCCGGTCGCCCAGACGCACGACCGGACGCTGGTTTATGCACGTGTCCTGATTGGACCGTTTGAACTTGGTGAGCTTGTACACATCTGTATTAGCCGCGCCGAAGAGCTCGTCGTCCTCCCCGCCCTCGCCGTGCGACACGGAAATGATGTCGGCGGAAACCGCATCGACGACACCGGATCTGGCGGCGAAAATCATGTCGCCCGAATCGGCCGCGATCTTGCCCTCGAGGCCCGTGCCCACCAGCGGGGCTTCGGTAACCAGAAGCGGCACGGCCTGGCGCTGCATGTTCGATCCCATGAGCGCCCTATTGGCGTCGTCGTGTTCGAGGAACGGTATGAGCGCGGCGGCCGCGCTTACTATCTGCTTGGGCGACACGCCGAGGTAATCCACTTCCTTGGGCGCAACGATCGGGAAATCGCCCCTGTGGCAGGCGAATACCTTCTCCCGTATGAATTTTCCCCTCTCGTCGACCGGCGCGTTCCCCTGGGCGACGGTATACCTGTCTTCCTGGTCGGCGCTGAGGTATTCGACTTCGGTCGTGGCGATGCCGTTCTTCACCAGCCTGTATGGCGTTTCAAGGAAGCCGAATTCATTGATACGCGCGTAGGTCGAAAGCGAGCTTATGAGCCCGATGTTCGGCCCTTCGGGGGTCTCGATGGGGCAGATTCTCCCGTAATGCGTGTAATGAACGTCACGAACCTCGAACCCGGCCCTTTCACGGGTGAGACCGCCTGGGCCCAGTGCCGAGAGGCGCCTCTTGTGCGTCAGCTCGGCGAGCGGGTTGGTCTGGTCCATGAACTGCGAGAGCTGGCTCGACCCGAAGAATGTCTTGATGACCGCGGCGACGGTCCTGGCGTTCACCAGGTCCGAGGGAGTCATGAGCTCGGTGTCCTGGAGGCTCATGCGCTCCCTGATTATCCTCGCCATGCGCGTAAGGCCTATTGAGAACTGGTTGGCAAGGAGCTCGCCAACCGACCGGACGCGCCTGTTGCCGAGATGGTCGATGTCGTCGGTCTGGCCCTTGTTGTCCCTGAGGACAAAGAGGTACCTGATGATCTCCACGAAATCCATCTTGGTGAGAATGGTCACGTCGAGCGGCGTGTCGAGGCCCAGCCTCTGGTTGAGCTTGTACCTGCCCACGCGGCCCAGGTCGTAGCGCTTCGGACTGAAGAAGAGCCTCTGCAGGAGGTTCCTTGCCGTCTCAAGCGTCGGCGGATCACCCGGCCTCAGGAGATTGTAAATCTTGAGAAGCGCCTCCTCCTCGCACCTCGACGTGTCCTTGCGGAGCGTGTTTCTCAAAACGTCGTTGTCCTGGCCCGGCCTGTCGACCGTGATCTTCACGTTGCTCACCTTGGCAAGATGCAGGGCATCAACTATCCCGGGTGTGAGCTCTTCGCCGGCCTCGAGAAGAACTTCACCGGTCGACTTGTCGACGACCGTTTCCCCCGCATACTTCCCGACAAGGAGGTCCTTCCTCTTCTTGTCGGTGGCCGGCACCTTGATGCTCTCGAGGTCGTAATAGAGGCGCAGCATGTCCTCGGTCGTCGAGAACCCTATCGCCCTCAGAAGAACCGTCACCGGGATCTTGCGCTTGCGGTCGATGTGCACATACATTATGTCATTCACATCCAGGCTGAACTCCACCCACGAACCGTGGTAGGGAATGATCCTGGTCGAGTAGAGCCTCTTGCCGTTCGGATGTATGCTCTCATCGAAGAAGACGCCCGGAGACCTGTGCAGCTGGCTAACCACGACGCGCTCGGCACCGTTGATTACAAACGTGCCCTTCTCCGTTATGAGCGGGATTTCGCCGAGGTAGACCTCCTGCTCGATGATGTTCTTGATCTCCTTGCGGCCCTCCACGTTTTCTTTGACGATCAGTCGCAGAGTGGCCTTAAGGGGCGCAGCGAAGGTCACATCCCT
Organism: uncultured bacterium; assembly: GCA_964604955.1. GTDB lineage: Bacteria > Arandabacterota > Arandabacteria > Arandabacterales > JALGWA01 > JALGWA01. The sequence goes on along the minus strand of CAZSBE010000129.1, from coordinate 3,449 downwards.
TTCCTGGCACTCATCGATCGTGTACTTGGGCTCCCCGAGCGCGTAGCCAACGAACTCCAGGGAGTAATTATCCCTCGTGTCACTGATCGGAAAGATCTCCTTGAAGACCTTCTGCAATCCAACTTCCTTCCTCTGGTGGGGAGGAATCTCCTCCTGGAGGAAGTCGTGGAAAGAGTCGAGCTGCACCGACAGAAGATTCGGAACATCCATAATCTCGTGAATCTTCGAGTAGCTCTTTCTGTCCGTCATGAGATCAGCCATTAGGCCAACACCCCCGGTCTCGCGTTTTTTACTTCACTTCGACGGTAGCTCCGACCTCTTCGAGCTTGGTCTTGACTTCCTGGGCCTCTTCCTTCGTGACCCCTTCCTTGACCGCGTTCGGAGCGCCTTCAACGAGATCCTTAGCTTCCTTGAGGCCGAGACCAGTCACGGCCCTGACCACCTTAATTACCTGTAACTTCTTTTCACCGAACGAACTCAGGACGACATCGAACTCCGTCTTCTCCTCTTCGGCGGGGGCTGCGCCACCGGCCGCACCAGCCATGACCGCGCCAGCGGGCATAGCCGCCATGGGAGCGACGTCGAACTTGTCACCGAGTGCCTTAGCAAGGCCCGAGAGCTCGAGCGCCGTAAGGCCCTCGATCATCTCAACGATTGCCTCGACCTTGTTTTCCCCAGCTGCCTTTGCCATTGTCCACCTCCGTAAACCTTCGCGGCATAAGCCTCAGTCTTGGTTTCCCTTTTTCTTTGCGATCTGATCTATAACAGAAACGAGGTTCCTCAGCGTGCCCTCCAGATTCCAAACGATCTGGGTCATCGGAGCGTTCAGCACCCAGATCAACTGGGCAATCAGACCGTCCTTGCCCGGGAGCCTCGAGATCTCCTTTACTTCATCAGCAGAGTACGCGCGCCCGTCGAGGTAGCCCCCCCTGAAAGTCATCTTCTGGACTTCCCTCATGAACGCGGCAAGCACTCTTGCCGGTGCAGTCGAATCCTCCACGCTCAGTGCGACCGCCGTCGGCCCATCGATGAAGTCGTGGACCCCCTCTATGGCCGCTTCCTTCACGGCGATCCTGGCAAGTGTGTTCTTGATGACCCGGTACTCGACCGCGGCCTCTTTACACCTGCCCCTGAGCGCGTTGGCCTCTTCCACGGTAAGACCAGTGTAGTCGGCCAGCACGAACCCTTCGGCGGTAGAGAACTTCTCCTTCAGGACCTCTACAGCCTCGATTTTCTCCGGCTTTGGCATCGTTTTTCTCCACGTGCTACAGCTTCAGTTCAGCAACCTCGGCACCGTAGTCCACTCGGACCCCCGGCCCCATGGTCGACGTCAGGGTCAGACCCTTGACGTACTGTCCCTTGGAAGCGGCAGGCTTGGCCCTCAGGAGTTCCCCGAGGAGAGCCCTGGCGTTTTCAGAGATCTGCTCGGGCGTAAACGAGAGCTTCCCGATGCCGACATGAATGTTGCCGGCCTTGTCGACCCTGTACTCGACCTTCCCGGCCTTCGCCTCTTTCACCGCTTTCTCCACTTCGAAGGTGACCGTGCCGGTCTTGGGATTCGGCATGAGGCCCCGCGGCCCCAGGATCTTCCCGAGCTTGCCGACTTCACTCATCATATCCGGCGTGGCGACCGCCACGTCGAATTCGGTCCAGCCTTCCTTTATCTTCTCTATGAATTCCCCGCCCCCGACGAAATCCGCCCCGGCCGCCTCTGCTTCCTTCTGCTTGTCGCCCTGAGTGAGCACTAGCACCGTCACGCGTCTGCCGGTGCCATGCGGGAGCACGACCGTTCCCCTGACCTGCTGGTCAGCCTTCTTAGGGTCGACGTTGAGACGGGCGGTGAACTCGACGGTCTCGTCGAACTTGACATATGCCGCGTCTTTCAAGAGCCGGGCGGCGTCGCCGAACGAGTACTCCTTCGCCTTGTCCACCTTCTCCAGCGCGGCAATGTATTTCTTGCCTCTTTTCATCTCAGTCCCACCTGTTTCCTAACTGCCGACTTCAATCCCCATGCTTCTAGCAGTGCCCATGACCATCCTCACGGCGGAGTCGATGTCCCTCGCGTTGAGGTCCGGCATCTTGATCTTGGCTATTTCAATGACCTGGTCCATCGTGACCTTCCCGATCTTCGTCCTGTTCGGCTCGCCGGACGCCTTGGCGATACCCGCGGCGCGCTTCAGGAGAATCGCAGCCGGCGGAGTCTTCGTAATGAAAGTGAAGGTCCGGTCGTGATAGACCGTCAGCACGACGGGAATAATCAGGCCCGCGTCCTTCTGCGTCTTCGAGTTGAAAGACTTGCAGAACTCGACGATGTTGACGCCATGCTGCCCAAGAGCCGGTCCCACAGGCGGTCCGGGGCTCGCGTTTCCTGCGGGAATCTGAAGCTTGATTGTCGCGACTACTTTCTTGGCCATCTTCTGCTCCTAAATGCTCTTTACCTGCAAGAAGTCGAGCTCTACGGGCGTCGGCCGCCCGAATATGCTGACCATCACCTTGAGCTTCCCCCGCTCCGGGTTGATTTCCTCAACAACGCCCGTGAAATCGCTGAACGGGCCGTCGACCACTTTCACATGCTCGCCGATGTTGAAGGGTATCTCCGGAGTGGGCTTGGCCTTACCGGTGTCGATCGCTTCAAGTATCCTCTCGACTTCATCCTCCCGGAGCGGCGTCGGCTGCGGTCCCGTCCCTATGAGCCGGGAAACCCCGGGGGTGTTGTTTATCACATGGAGGATATCGTCGGTGAGGTTCATCTCGACGAGAATGTAACTCGGGAAGAACTTGCGCGTCGAAACCGTGCGCTTGCCGTTCTTCATCTCCGTCACGTTCTCGGTCGGAATGACGACCTTGCCGACCATCTCTTCCATGCCCTGCGCCTGAACTGTCTTCTCGAGCGCAAGCTTGACTTTGTTTTCGTGTCCTGAATAGGTATGGACTACATACCACCTTCTTGCCATTCCAATCACCTATCGCAGGGGTTTACCGCAATACCTGGTGAATCAGAAACACCAGGCCCTTATCAACCACATATATGAACACGGTGAAAATCAGCACTGTCACAATGACAACAGCCGTAGAACCCCTGAGTTCGTTGGCCGTGGGCCACGTAACCTTCGTGAGCTCCAGCCGGACTTCCTTTAGAAATTTCTTCAGCCGTTCAAACATAAAGATCCCCTATGTTCCCAGAGACTTTATTGACAGGGCTTCGTTTATCTCGTCTCTTTGTGAGGCGTATGCTTGCAGCAGAATCTACAGTACTTCTTGAACTCGACCCGGTCCGGGTGCTCCCTTCTGTTCTTCTTAGTAGTGTAGTTCCTTCTCTTGCACACCGTGCAAGCAAGCGTAATTATTTCTCTCACGGTTACCCGAAATCCTCTCTCAAAAAGCCTATTCTAAGATGTCGCCGACGACGCCCTGTCCGACGGTCCTGCCACCCTCGCGGATAGCGAACG
>CAZSBE010000128.1:6604-7214 GCA_964604955.1 uncultured bacterium | reverse complement strand
GAGCTCTATGCTCATGGCCTCGACGATCTTCTCGACGCCTCCCCAGGTCGCCGGTATGCCCTTGAGGCCGACCATCGCGATCTTCATCGTCCGCTCCTCGGTTCAATACAAGGGTATCGGCCGTGTATGCACTGAAGTGGAGTACATTGAAGCCGCCGGACCCTTCGGTTCATATTGGGGTGTCGGATTGCACCCGTCAACAGGTTTCTGGCCGGCCGGGGGCGGGGCCCTGCGGCCCTTCCGGGTCTCTAGATGGTGAACTTGCCGTTCCGGTAGATCACTTTGCCGTCGGCGGTTATCTCGCCGCCCTTCTTGAGATCGCACACCATGTCCCAGTGGATCGCGCTGTGGTTCTTGCCGCCGGCCTCCAGTATGGACGCGCCGACCGCCATGTGACAGGTGCCCCCTATCTTCTCATCGAAGAGGATGTTCCTGGAAAAGCGCTTTATATCGTAATTGGTTCCTATCGCGAACTCGCCGACGGACCGCGCCCCCTTGTCGGTGTCGAGCATGGCCTTGAGGAAGGCCTCGTTCTTGGCCGCGGAGTGACCGACCACCCTGCCTTTCTTGAACTCGAACAGCGCTTCCCTGGCTGGCAGGAAGAGCTTCT
>CAZSBE010000128.1:0-6594 GCA_964604955.1 uncultured bacterium | reverse complement strand
TTGAACTCGAGGCGGACGTCCTCGACCTCGCGGCCCATGTAACAGGCCGGATAGGTGAAGCGAATTCGGCCCTCGACCGTGTTCTCGATGGGGCTCGTGAATATTTCGCCGTCCGGGAAATTCTCGGTGCCCGCGCAGTTGATCCACTTGCGGCCCTTGACGCGCATCTTAAGGTCGGTCCCCTCGGCGCGAACGTGGAGCCGGTCGAAGCGGTTCAGGATCTTGATGAGCCTGGCCTGCTGGCGGGCGACCTTCCTCCAGTGCCTCACCGGGTCGCCGGAATCGACATGGCCCGCCTTGTAGACGAAGTCTTCATACTCGGTAAGCGACATGCCGGCCTCCTGCGCGTCGGCCAGCGTCGGGAACTGCGTGCCGACCCAGGTAAGCGACTTGTCGGCCATGCGCTTGAAGAGCTTCTTGACGAGCGGTCCCCGGCTCTTCCGCGACATGGCCTGCCGCTTGGGTTTCACGCCCGAGAGGTACCTGGTGTTCTCAGTGCCCCAGATGGCGACGAGGGCGTCCATCCTGTTGGTCTCGGTTCTGGTCATAGGGGATATGTACTTGAGCTGGGCGTCGTTGCCGTACTTGAGAAGGGCCTCCTCATTATCGGGAACCACTATCCTGGTGTAGGGATGCGCGCCCACCCTGACGGCCTCCTCGAACACCGCCTTGATAAGTGGCATGGCGACGGCCTCTCCCTGGATCTTGACGAGCTGCCCCTTCCTGAGACCAAGTGAATAGTGAATGAGCGTCTCCGCCAGCCTCTGAATTCGAGCGTCCATCTGGTCAACCTCACTTTCCGGGAGTTCCGTGTCCAGGTTCAATGCATGCCTGTAAGTCTATGGGATCGAACCTCATGACACAACTTTTTTCCATGTACAGGTTTTCTGCACTTTTCCTTCAGGCGGGAACGCGGCTTTGTGTCTATAGTCCCTGATGTAGAAGAAGCGGTAAACCGCGCAGCCCTGGCCCCCCTGTCCAGCCTGCCGGAAAACGAAGCGAATCTGGAGGCGGAACAAGTGAGTGATAGAGTGCGTAACTTGAGCCTTGCCCTGGCCGGCGCGATACTGCTCGTGCTGGCGGCCCCCGCGGCCGGAGCGGCCACATGGGACTATGCCGTCAAGGTGAGCGCAACGGCCGGGGAGTCTCCGCCCCGCATCGATTTCTCCTGGGCCGGAGACGCTACCGCTGCCGAGTACCGCATCTACCGCAAGGCAATCGGGGACACGGCCTGGACAGGGCCCATCGAGGTCCTCGATGGAAGCGCCGTATCATGGACGGACAGCAACCTGTCGGTCGGGGACGCTTTCGAGTACAGCTTCCGCAAGGATGGCTGGCCGGTCTTCGATACGGTGGAGGTATCGGGCGGAACGGCCGTGACCTTCACTATACATGACGCCTGGGGCGACGGCCTGTGCTGCGAGGCCGGCCACGGTTCGTACATGGTCAGGGCCTGCGGCGTCGTATGCGCCTCCGGCGGGGACTTCGGGCTGGCCGAGTCATCGTCATTCACCGTCGGGAGCATCGAAGCGCCTTGCGGTGAGGTCGTGGTCGAGGTGAGGCCGGACGTCTACGGGCAGGAGACCACCTGGGACCTCACCGAGGACGCCACGGGTGATACCCTGGGCCGGGGCGGCCCATACCCCTCGCCCAGATTCAGCCATATCTTCGCAGGCATCCGGTACGCGCTGCCCGAAACCTGGGGAACCGTGCTCCTTCTGGTGGACGAGTCCGTCGCCGATTCGATCGCCTGTGAGCTCGGGCGGCTCGAGCTCGACCTGATCAAAGACGGCTACCGCGTCCGCCGCCGGGAGGTGTCGAGCGGCACACCGGTGCCCGCGGTCAAGGACCTGATTGTCTCGGAGTGCTCCGGCGACCCTTCGATCACCACGCTCCTCATCCTCGGCAACATCGCCGTTCCCTACTCGGGCGACGTGAAGGCCGCTCACGCCGACCATTACGGCGCCTGGCCGGCGGACCTCTACTATGGCGAGCTGGACGGCGCATGGACCGACTCATACGTCTACAATACGAGCGCGGCCCGCAGCGAGAATCACAACGTCCCCGGCGACGGTAAATTCGACCAGACCATCATCCCCTCGGACGTGGACCTCCAGGTCGGCAGGGTGGACCTCAGCAATATGCCGGCCTTCGATCTGAGCGAGGCCGGACTATTGCGGCGCTATCTCGACAAGAACCACGCCTTCCGCACGGGGCAGGTTGAGGTCACCCGCCGCGGCATCGTCGACGACAACGTGGGCGACGCCCAGGGGGCGGCCTACGCGTGTAACGGCTGGCGGAACTTCTGCGCCATGTTCGGCCGGGGCAAGACCAAGATGGGCAGCTTCGTGCCCACGCTTCAGACGGACGACTACCTGTGGGCCTATGGCTGCGGCTCGAGTTCATACTGGGCCTGCGGCGGCGTGGCATCCACCGGCGACTATGCCTCTATGGACTTCTACGCCGTGTTCACCATGATGTTCGGGAGCTACTTCGGCGATTGGGACAATGAGAACAACGTCCTCCGCGCGCCTCTCTGTAACGCCGGCTACCCGCTCACCTGCTGCTGGGCGGGCCGGCCCAACTGGCATCTCCACCACATGGCCCTGGGGTATCCGATAGGCTATTCGACGCGGCTCACCCAGAACAACTCGGACCTGTACATGGTCACCCTGGCTGGCCGGCAGATCCATACGGCTCTCATGGGCGACCCGACCCTGAGAATGCACCCTGTCAGGCCGCCGGCCGGCCTCGCGCTGGAAGAGGCGGCAGGCGGGGCGGTCCGGCTTGCCTGGAGCGCCCCCGAGGATTCGGCCGTCGTCGGCTACAATATCTACCGGGCAGGCGGGCTCTACGGCGAGTTCACGCGCGTCAACGCCGAGACGGTCGAGGATACCACATATGAAGACCCGTGCTTCACGACCTGCTCCGTGGTGTACATGGTCCGGGCCGTCAAGATCGAGACATCGAAGAGCGGCACCTATATCAACCTGAGCCCCGGTGCCATCGACTCGATTCACGTGACGGCGGGCATCGACGCGGCCCGGCCTCTCGCCTCGTTCACTCATGTCACGAGTCCGTTCGCGGGGTCGGCGCGCATCGAGTTCGAAATCGCCGGGCCCGGCCCGGTTGTGCTCAGGATATTCGACGTCACGGGGAGGCTCGTCCGCTCTATGGACGCCGGAAGGCTGGACGCCGGGACCCACAGCCTGGCCTGGGACGGCACCGACGCGGGCGGCCGGCGGGCTGCCAGCGGCATCTACTTCCTGTCCCTGGGCGCCGGCAGAGCGACTGCTTCGGGCAAGATCGTGCTCCTCGAGTGAAACGACGGCGCCGGGCAGGGCTGCGCCGCCGGAGTCGAATGGTGGCTTTGAGAGATATCGTGCTCGCAGGGTGAGCGGAGGGGCCCGAGGAGCAGCCCGCTGTTGTCACCGGCGCGGCGTGTTCTCCGCCGCCCTTTAACCGCGATGGCAGTAAGAAGGGTTCCCCGTCCCTGAAACGTTTCCCAACACCCCTTGAACCCGGGGCGCACTAAGCGGCTCAGATGTTATGTTAGGCTCAAGTATGTGAGCTGTGACGTCCCATACAGGGAACCCGCCTCTTTAGATTGCGCGCCGTGGCCAAAGGTCCGCCAAAAAGATCTATTATTCTCCGGTCACAGCCGCGGCGCAGAAAGTGCTTGACGGTAGAACCGACGTAGTCGCTAATCTATATGTAGGTAATGGAGAAGGAGGACATATGAGGCTGACGACCAAAAGCGAATACTCGCTTCTCGCCCTGATCTATATCGCCCGCCACGCGAAGAAAGACTACGTCAAGGTCGAGGACATCTGTTCGGAATACGGCATCTCCAAGAAGTATCTCGAGCACCTGCTCATGATACTGAGGCAGAGCCGCTACTTGAAGACCAAGAGGGGCGCGGGCGGCGGCTACGCGCTGGCGCTGCCGCCCTCGAAGATAAGCGTCGCCCAGATCATAAGGCTGATGGACGGCGCTCTCGCTCCCACCGAGTCGGTGAGCATGTACTTCTACTCGGAGACCCCGCTTATGCGCGAGCAGAAGATCATGGGGGTCTTCAAGGACATCAGGGACTATGCGGCCAGGAGACTGGAGAAGCTGAAGCTCTCGCACCTGATCTGACCGGTCCGCCGGGACTGCGGGTGATTCCGGAGGCTTCGCCGGTCCCGGTTCATCGGCTTTCCCGGCTCGCGCTGCCCGGCGCGGGTACGCCCTCCGGGCAGTATCCTCTTCCGGAAGGCGGCGGGTGAGTGCCGCATCCGGCGCCGCGCGCGCTCAGCGGGGGATACGGGTATGCCTCCAGCAGCTCGTCCCAGCGGGTGTGGGCGATGAAGTCGAGCCCGGTCCCGCTACCATAGAGGTCGGTGCTACCCGAATGGGACCCGAACGGGAAATACACCGTGAGCCCGCGGGCTCCCGTGAGTCCGTCCTCGTGGCACTCCGCAATGACCGCGCGCTCCAGGCGCGCTCTCACTGAGTCAAGCAGGGCCCGGGTGGTGTCGGCCGTCTCGCTGCGGAGAACCTCCTCCGCCAGGTCGTAGATGTCGGGGTAGTGGTCGTAGAAGACGGTGACGTCGGCGCCGGCCTCGTCCATGGCTTCCCTCAGCCTGCCGGCATCCCCCAGGTAGTCCGCGGCCAGCAGGTCCAGGCCGCTCACGAGGTCCTCGACACGGTCCATGCGTATGGCGCTCATGGTGAGACGTTCGTCCCAGTCAAATGCCTTCCACCTCAAGCTGTCTTCCCATATGAAGTCTATTATGCTTGCGGCGAGGGCGTAGTTCTCTATTCCCGGGTCGGTGTGCAGGGTGCGGCAGATGTCCTCCATCGGATGGTCCCACCAGCAATAGTAGCTCAGGTCTTCACTGCCGGCGTAAACCTCACAGCAGTTCCTCAGCTCGTAGGCCGACTCGACGGCGGCCATGAGGCAGGGGCCGGAAAACAGCACCAGGTCGACTCCGCCCTCGGCGGCGAGGGCCGCCCGCATCTCTTCCATGGTAAGGTAGTCATTGCCGTCAGTGGCGTCCGGGCAGACCCCGAGCCAGCCCTGACCGTGGCCGTAAACGGCGAGAATGTATCGCTCTGCCGGGTAGCGTTGCTTCGAGTACTCGAGGAAGCCCCGCAGGGTTTCGCTCCTTCCGGTGTTTACCTCCCCCAGCTCCAGGACGGCGGCACGAGCGTGGTCGCTCCCCACGTACCAGATTCTCGCGGAGTCGCTCCTGGTGTCCTGCAGCACCAGCACGTTGAGATCCGTGCCGGAGTTCATCCGCTCGCAGAAGTCGTCTATGGGATCATAGACATCATTGAGGTCGGCGGCATCGTAGAGCATGAAGGTCCACTTCTTATCGGGCGGCCCGTCCGTTCCGGCGCCGCCCCCGTCGCCGCAGGATAGAAGGAACATGATGGCGCAGAAGACCGCGAGCGGTAGCCTGGCCCGGGCGCGCAGCCCGCGCCTTCGCAAGTGAGGCCGCCGGTCGGCTGAGTGTGTTCCCATGGTATATCCTCCGGTACTGGCTTGATTCTACAGCGAATAACGCTTCTGTAAAGGCGGAATCATTACGGGGAATTTGCTTGACAGGATTCGCAGCAGGTGCTAATCGTGATTGCAGAAGCGAATGAGTATTGAGCGTTATTTGCAGTCTGAGTGTTTTTTTGAGGGTGGGAAAGGAGTACAAGGAAGAAGAGGATGGAGTAATCGGGCTTTGAAGGCGCGGGTCTACTGGGGGCCGCATGCCGTATGAAGTCCTGAAAAGTCACAGGTTCTGGTCCGTTCAAGAAGGAGGAGTACAATGAGAAGGTACTTCCCTATTTTTTTTGCCCTTCTGCTGATCACCTTCCTCATCCCTGAGGCCGCACTGGGGGCGGTTACCGGGAAGATCACCGGCACGGTAAAGGACGTCGAGTCAGGGCAACCCCTTTACCCGGCCAACATAACAATCGAGGGCACGGGAATGGGCGCGGCCAGCCGCCGCGACGGAGATTTCTATATCATCAACGTGCCTCCGGGGACATACCAGGTGCGCGCCGCGATGATGGGCTACAGGGATGTCGTGACCGAGAACGTCGATGTCCGGGCCGACTTCACGACGACTGTGGACTTCGCGCTCGGGAAGACCACGGTCGCTGTTCTCGAGCCCATCATGGTTACGGCGGAGCGCCCTCTGATCCAGCCCGACGTGACGTCCACGGCGAGGTTCATCTCCGCGCAGGACATGGAATACCTGCCTACGAGGGGTTACCAGGAGGCGGCCTTCCTCCAGACGGGGGTTGTTTCCTTCTCGCTGCAGCCGGACTTCGACATCACCGACAGCGAGAGCAGCAACCAGCCGCTTCTCAATATCCGGGGCGGAAGGTACAACGAGGTCGCATACTATGTCGACGGCTTCTCCCAGCAGGACCCGCTTACCGGGTTCTCGTCCACCTCGATCAACCAGAGCGCGATCGACGACATCACGGTGCTCACCGGCGGGTTCAATGCCGAGTACGGGAAAGTCATGTCGGGCGCCGTCAACGTCATCACCAAGGAGGGCGGCGATCAGTACCACGGCGCCGTCGACCTCGTGACCGACAATCTCTCGG
>CAZSBE010000127.1:0-7230 GCA_964604955.1 uncultured bacterium | reverse complement strand
TGGTAGACACGTGCGCTTGAGGGGCGTATGGGTTCGCCCGTGGGGGTTCAAGTCCCCCTCCCGGCACCACTTCTTCCCAGGGTCAGGTCCTGGGGTCAGGTCTTAAAATGCACAAGCGGCGGAGGCGCGCGTGCCCGACGATGCAGTTATCATCAAGCGGAGTTCGGAGCTGACTCCCGTCGAGACAAGGCGCGAGGGCCTCTGCGAGCGGCTGCTCCTCTCTGCGGCCGACAGCCTCTACCAGAACATCGTCCTCTTTGACGCCGGCGAGGGAATGGAAGTCGAGTACCACGCCATTGTGACGGGCGAAAGCCTCTTCATCTTGAGCGGCGTGCATGAGATCGCACTCGAAGACCGCCGGGAAACCCTCTCGGCCGGAGACATGGTCTACTTCCCTCCGGGCTCCGAGCACGGCATGAAGTGCATCAAGCCGGGCCGGTACCTTGCCGTATTCGCCCCTTCCAGGGCCGCGCTCGGGAAATAAAAAGGGCACCCGCGGGGGGTGCCCCTGATAAAGACTCTGTCCGCTGCCTAGATTCCCATCTCCTTGTAGAGGGCCTGGAGCTCGGCAATCTTGTCCTCGAGCATGGTGAATCCTGCAGAGAGAAGGGCCGGGTCGAACATGTCGATTCCGGTCGCATCCCTGATGACATCGGGCGCCGGCTTGTCGAAGCCGGACTCCAGCAGCGCGATGTACTTGTCGACGAAACCCGGCTCGTTCAGGATCTTCTCAGCCATGATCATCGAGAGCGACTGCGCAATCACGTAGTTGACGTAATACATCGGGGATTCCCAGTAATGACTGATGAGCGCCCAGACGTTCTTGTACTCGGGATGCAGGTCATAGTAGATGCTGTAGGGAGTCACCGTGTTCCAGGCGAGCTCATCCAGGTCGTCAGGGCCCTTGATCGACCCGTCCTCGATGCCCTCGTATATCTTCAGCTCGAGGTCGGCGAACATGTTATTGGTCAGGAGTCCGAGAATGTTCTCGAGGAACTGCTCGAGATAATAAGTCTTGGTCCTGAGGTCGGTCTCGTTCTCGTAAAGGTAGAGCATGAGCAACAGCTCGTTTGTCATGGCCGCTGCCTCGGTCACATATGAGGGGCCGTCGGAGTATGACGGCCTGACGCCGGCATTGCCCTGTATGGTATGGTGAACGGCGTGCCCGCTCTCATGCGCCAGGCCCGAGATGTCGCTGAGGTATCCGTTATAGCTGAACGAGAAGAAGAGCCAGGTCCCCGCGGGCCAGCCGGTCGCGAACATGCCGGTGACCCGCTTATCGCCGCCCACGATGTCCAGCCTGTGGTTGACGGGGTCCAGAAGCTTACTGAGCTCAAGCGTGTACTCCTCGCCCAGGGGGCCGCCGAGGGCCTGCTTCATGATGTTCGTCGCCTGGACGATGTCGAAGCGCGGCGTCTCGAAATCCTCCGGCTCCGCCGTCCTGTCCCAGATATAGAGCGTATCGTAACCGGTCGCGGCCCTGATCTTCATGGCTTTGACCCTGTCATATTCCTCTCTTATGTAGGCGTGCCTGGCGATCTCGTCGTAATAGGCGGAGACATCGTCATACGATAGGAAGATGTCGAAGAACTTGGAGTCGGGGAAGTTCCTGTACCCGCGCATCTCCGCGACCTTGTCCCTGGCTTCGACGGCCTTGATGATGTTCAGGGCATAGAGGTCGCGGTGCTCCGCCATGCTGCCGAAGTATGCCTCCCAGGCGCGCCGGCGGATGCTCCTGTCCTTCATGTTGATGAGGGCCGAGTAATTGATGTTGGTATTCAGCGTGTCCCCATCGACCACGATATCGGGAAAATCGGTCCTGTCGATGCACGCCTGGTACATCCGCTCGGACCAGCCGGTAAGGTAGGGGTAGATCTCGGAGATGGTCTCTTCGCGCGAAAGCTCGAGCGTGTACGGAATGTATCTCCTCGCCTGCTCGATGGCGAATGCATAGTCCTTGAGCTCCGGCTTCTCCCGGTAGAACCTCTGGAGAGTCGCTTCATCGATTGCCTGCGTCTCGGTCTTGACGAACTGTATCTTCGAGTCGAGCTCGCCCGAAACCTGGTCTATCTTGGTGTAATATTCGAACTTGTCGGTGTTGGTGGCATAGGTCAGGTACGAGAACACCCACAGTTTCCACCACGTGGGGATGATCTCGTCATTCACGCGGTAGGCTTCGTAGAGGTTGTCGGGTGACGCGGCGAGTTTGCCCTTAAGGGCTGTCAGGCCCTCTATCTGAGCGGTAAGCCAGGCGAGGTCGGCCTCGAAACCTGCGTCGTCCGCGTAGAAGGTGTTGGCAAGGTCAAACCTGTAGCCGTCGGTCAGGGCGCCCGGTATGGCCTCGAAATCGGCCGCTACGGCCGGCGCGGCCAGCGCGGCGACACAGACTAGCGCCAGGGCCAGGTGCTTCACCATTTAACGCTCCTTTCATCAGGGGTAGTTCGGGTCCGTGGTTCCCCATAGTCTAGCCAATTCGATTCCGGTCGGCAACCCATTTAGAAGCCTCCGCCTGCCTGCTTGACAGGGCGGCCGCGTGCCATCATAATCCTACATGTTCGAATCGGCGAAGAGGAGGTTATCAATCTTGAAAACATGTCTCGGCGGTCTGGTCCTGGTGGCTCTCTGCGCGGCCGTGCTGCCTTCGCCTTCGCATGCCTTCGGAATCGGGGTGATCGCCGGTGAGCCCACAGGAGTGAGTTTCAAGCAGTGGCTTTCGGGCGGCAACGCCGTCGACGGCGCCCTCGCCTGGTCGTTCGACAAGCCGGAAGCCTTCAACATACACATGGACTACCTCTATCATGCGGTAGCAGCCGGAGACCTCAGGATCCCGGGCTGGAAGTTCTACCTCGGCATCGGCGGGAGGCTGAAGCTCCAGGAGGACGACAACCGCCTGGGTATGCGCGTGCCTTTCGGGCTCAACTATCTCTTCGAGGCGTCTCCCTTTGACTTCTTCGTGGAAATCGCACCCATTCTCGATCTCGTCCCGGCGACCGAGATCCGCATGAACTTCGGCTTTGGCATACGCTACTTCTTTGGCCAGCCCTGGGAGCCGGACAGGCTCATCTAGGGGGAGGAGGAGATGGAGCAGTTCGCCTGTGGTTATGTCGCGGTGGCGGGGAGGCCGAATGTGGGCAAGTCGACGCTCACCAACAGCCTCCTCAATTTCCCGCTGTCCATAGTCACCCGCAAGCCCCAGACCACCCGGCAGAGGCTCCTGGGCATACTCACGGGCGACCGCTACCAGGTCGTCTTTCTCGATACCCCCGGGATGCTCGTCCCGAAATACGCCCTGCAGAAAGTGATGAACGAGGCGGCGTGGGCGGCCGTAGAGGACGCGGACGTGGTGCTGCTGCTGACCGAACCCGCTGCGGACGACTTCAACGGCGACACCAGGATACTGGAGAGGATGAGAGAGCTGGGCAAGAAGGTCATTCTCGCCATAAACAAGATCGACCTCGTCTCCAAGCCGTCACTCCTGCCCCTGACGGCCCACTTCATGGAGCTCTACCCGTTCGAGGAGATCGTGCCCATCTCGGCTCTCAAGGCCGACGGTCTCGACCTTCTCAAAGAGGCCATAGTCAGGTGCCTTCCCCGGCAGCAGCCTTTCTACCCGCCCGATGAGATCACGGATAAACCCGTGCGTTTCTTCGCGGGCGAGATCGTGCGCCAGAAGGTATTCGAGCTCTACGGGGATGAGGTCCCCTATTCGGTGGCCGCCGTTGTCGACGAGTACAGGGAGCGCGAAGGCGGCAAAGATTACGTGAAAGTCGATATCATCACCGAGCGCGATACCCAGAAAGCCATCATTATCGGAAGGAAAGGCGAGGCCGTCAAGAGGCTCGGACAGGCCGCAAGGGAGGCCATAGAGGCCTTCGTGGGGAAGCCTGTGTATCTCGAGATACGCGTCGTCGTCAAGAAGAACTGGCGCAAGGACGAGGGGGCGGCCAGGCGTTACGGGCACCAGTAGCCGCCGGGCCCGGACCCGTCCCGGCGCGCGGACAATGGAAGAAGGGGTGGTCCCGCGACCACCCCTTGATGCATACTGCCAGGATCAGGTCTAGAGCTTGGTCTCGGCCACCGCCTTCTTCACCGCTTCGAGTGAATTGGCCAGCGCGGCCTTCTCCTCCGCCGTGATCTTGATCTCAAAGATCTTCTCAACGCCGCCCGCACCGATCATCACGGGCACGCCGATGAAGTAACCGTCTATACCGTACTCGCCCTCGCAAAGTGAGGCGCACGGGAATATGCGCTTCTTGTCTTTCAGATAGGACTCGGCCATAGCGATGGAACTCGCGGCCGGGCTGAAGAATGCGCTTCCGGTCTTGAGCAGGCCGACGATTTCGGTTCCGGCCTTCCTGGTCCGGGTAACGATAGCCTCGATCTGGTCCGCGGACAGGAGTTCGGTAAGCGGAATGCCGCCCACTGTCACCAGCCTGGGAAGCGGGACCATCGTTGGGCCGTGTCCGCCGAGCACCGTGCCCGCTATGTCCTCGACCGAACAGCCGAGTTCCATGGCGACGAACGAACGGAACCTGGATGTGTCGAGCACGCCGGCCATACCGACCACATGGCTCTTGGGGAAGCCCGTGAGCTTGTAGAACGAGTAGACCATAGCGTCCAGCGGGTTGGTGACCAGGATGTTGAATGAACCCTTCGCGTACTTCTTCACGTTTTCAGCGACATTGGTGATGATCTTGATGTTGGTATCCAGGAGGTCCTCCCTGGACATACCGGGCTTCCTCGGGAGCCCCGCGGTGATGATGTTGACGTCCGAGCCCTTGATCTTGGACCAGTCGGCCGTACCCGCGAGGTTGACGTCGCAGCCCAGGACGGGCGTCGACTCGGTGATATCGAGCGCCTTTCCCTGGACGAAGCTCTCAGCGTCCGGGATATCTACGATCGTTATATCTCCCATTTCCTTCTGGGCAGCCAGTAGAGCCAGTATGCCACCGATCTGCCCGCCACCAATCAAACAAATCTTCTTCCGCGCCACTTCGAAACCTCCTTCTGAGTTGGCGTTCCTTCCACCCATTCAAACAAGGAATACTACCAACAGGGAGGGGTATTGGCAACAGGTTTCGGCGGCCTTTTCTAGGCCCGGTACCGCACGAATTCCCGGGTCCGGAGGAGCAGTATGCCCGCGATGATGAGGCTCGCGACGGCGCCAATGCGCAGCGCGCTCACGACCCCGAGCCACTCGGCGATGCGGCCCGACACGAGATTGCCTAATGGCATGGAACCCAGGAAGACCATTACGTAGAGGCTCATTATCCTGCCGCGCATGCGGTCGGGGATTGCGGTCTGGACGAGAGTGTTCATGCTCGCGGTCATGAGTATCATGGCAGCGCCGAGGAGGAAGCAGAGGACCGAGGCGGCCATGACGCCGCGGGCGAATGATAAGAGGATCAAGACGGTCGGAAACAGGATGACGCCGGCGCTCGCCAGATACCCTTTGCGTTCGACATTTCCGAGCGAGGCCACGGTGAGAGCGGAGACGAGCGCCCCCGCACCCACCGACGCCATGAGCGTCGCGTATGTCCCGGCTCCACCCTTCAGGACCACGTCCGCGAACACGGGAAGGAGAGTGCCGTATGAGAAGGTGAAGAGGCTTGCGAACGCGATCACGGTGACGGCCGTCCGCACGACGGGGTGGTTCCGGACGTAACTGAGGCCCTCCTTGAGCTCTTCCCAGTGAGTACCCCTGACTCCGGCTTCGGACATCGGTGGCAGCCGCATCTGGAGGTACGCCGCGATCACCGCCAGATAGGTGACACCGTTTATGAGAAAGCAGCCGCCCGTCCCGATGTATTTGATGAGGATACCCGCAAGGGCTGGCCCCACGAGCCGCGCCGCGTTGAATATGGTGGAATTCAGGGCGATGGCGTTCATGAGGTCCTTCTCGCCGACGAGTTCCTTGTAGAAGCTCTGCCGCGTCGGGGCGTCGAAGGAGTGCGTGGCGCCGGCCAGCGCTCCGAGAACCACGACATGCCAGAACTCCACGCGGCCGGCGAGCGTGAGGCCGGCCAGCGCGAACGCGAGCACCATAGCGATGACCTGGGTGACTATCAGTATGCGGCGTTTCTCCACCCTGTCTGCCAGCACGCCGGCTATGAGCGAAAGGAAGATGACGGGCAGGCGCGTGGCGAACCCCACGACCCCGAGGGCGAACGCGGATCTGGTAATCTCGTAGACCAGCCAGCCCTGCGCGACCCACTGCATCCACGTACCGCTCAGGGATGTGACCTGTCCGAAGAAGAAAAGCCTGTAGTTGCGGTGCCTGAGCGCCGAGAATGTTCTGAATCTCGCGGCGCCCTTCGGCCCGGCCGCTGGTTGAGGCTCCGCCCGTTCGCGGGAGGGTTCTAGTCCCATGTACCTATCTTGGCCGCGATAAGGCTGACGAGTTTGACAAGGTAGTCGAAGTCACGCAGGCTCATCACCTCGACCGGCGAGTGCACGTAGCGGACGGGCACGGCCAGGGCGATCATGGCCGCGTTCAGCGTCTGGAGCGCCGCTCCGTCGGTGGCCCCGCTCGTCACCGCGACCTGCGTGGGGATCCTGGCTTTCTTCGCCGCGGCTTCCACGTGTTTCATCATGGTGCGGGATGCGAAGGCCATGCGGTCAAGCATTCTGAGCACCGGACCTGCGCCGACTCGGACCGCCGAAAGATGGTACTCCACGTGGGGCGAGTCGCCGGTTGTGCACGAGTCGATGGCGACGGCGTAGTCGGGACGGAGCCTGTGACCCATGGCCTGGGCGCCCCGGAGTCCCAGCTCTTCCTGCACGGACCATCCGAACGTAACCCGGTGTTTGAGTCTGGATACGTCGATCTTATCGAGCGCCATGATTAGCGCAGCGCATCCGAGCCTGTCGTCAAGTGCCCGGGTCGCGACCAGGTCGTTCTGCAGGACCGAGAAGTGCTTTCTCATGATGACGGGGGAGAGCTTGGCGATCCCCAGGGCCTCTGTCTCCCCGCGCGACCTCGTTCCCACGTCTATGAGGACGTCCTCGACCGGGATTACCCGCGACATCTCGGCGGCGCGGTCCTTCATGAGGTGCGGGGGCTTGAGCCCTATCACGCCGGGAACGGGCGTCGCTCCGCCGCCCGGATAGATGTCGACCGTTCTGCCCACGAGGATGCGGTCGTCTATGCCGCCCACCTTCTTGACCCTGATGTAGCCGTTCTCCTCGATGTGACTGACGATGAGGCCTATCTCGTCCATGTGCGCGACG
>CAZSBE010000126.1:0-7591 GCA_964604955.1 uncultured bacterium | reverse complement strand
AGAGGCAGCGCCATGAGAAGCGCCGCAGCCACGAGCATCATGCATATAATCTTGAAGTTTCGGACTTCCATGCTTATCACTCCTCCTTGCAGTCAGGTAAAACGGAATTGTCTTACCTTCGCATGCGACTTCTTGCATGCCGCAGCTCCACACCACCTCCTTTCACATGGTGGACTTTATCTGTGGATACCAATCTCCGTCCCTGGATATACCGGTGTCCTGATGGTTTGCCAGAATCGGCTGGGTCTCCGTGATGCTTAAACGAAGTGTCTCCATAGCAAAAGCCGAGGGGAAACACTTATATGCCCCCTTTTCGCACTTCCGTGTGCTTCCTTTTCCGTAGGCTTCGCAGCTATAGCGCCCCAAATGCCTGCTACTCACAGGTCGGCAAAGTGTAGCACCGGGTTTGAGACATGTCAATATAATTCCCATATTACGAGGGAAAGACGGGGTCAGGTCTCAAAATGCACAGGGGGTCAGGTCTCAAAGTGCACAACCCCCGCGGGCCGGCTCCGCTACCTTCCGGGCTCGAGCTCCTTAATTCGTGTGATATCCTGAGCGGCCTCAAGACACCCGAGATAACCCCCGCCGCGGCCGCGGACAGCTATGTACCGTATGTGCACGACCCGGCCGCCCACGCGCTTCACGAATTCCGCAACATCGGACTCGCCGCTCTCGAGATCCGCCAGCACGCGCTCGACCGCCGGCCGGCTCCGCTCCGGATGGCATTCGAGCACGCTCCGGCCCAGAACATCCACCGATCTCTTAAACAGCATGCCCGGCGGGCGGTTATAGAAACGCACGATGCCGCGCTCGTCGACGAAGGTGATCTCGAGAGGCAGGGCTCCGAACAGGCTCTCCAGGCGTTCGGGCGTCAGGCTGCCGGTTTCCAACTCTATCATGGCATTCTCCCGGCCACTCGGCCCCTACACGGCCTCTATGATCCTCTTCATCTTCTCCCGCACCTCGAGTCCGAGGGGTTCGAGCCCCGGGTTCCCGACGGCGGACATGGAAGCCACCGGGTCGATGGCGGCCACCTCGGTCGCCCCGTCGGGCGTCACCTGGACTATGACATTGCAGGGCAGCATGAGCCCTATCCTCTCTTCGGTCTTCAGCGCCTCATACGCGAATGGCGGGTTGCACGCACCGAGGATCACATAATCTCTGAAATCGACATCCAGCTTCTTCTTGAGCGTGGCCTTGACGTCTATCTCGGTCAGCACCCCGAAGCCCTCTTTCTTTAGCTCCCCGGTGATCTTCTCGACGGCCTCGCCGAAGGTCATGTCGACTCTCTTACTGAAGCAATATCCCATTGCCCTTACCTCCGCCTGACTGAAGTGCGTATGGTGTCATGATTTCTACTCGCAGCAATAGTAGCACGTTGACGCAGAGGGTCAAGAAGCCCTTACCTGCGGGCACCCGGGCCGGAAACACACCTACGGGAAACACATGGAAGATGGAAATACAGGGATGGGCTGCTGTGGTCTCAGCTGCTACCTGACGGGAAGTCGCTCTCCGGTCGGCATGAAGCTCTCGGCGACACTCTCGCCGGCAAGCAATCTCTTATAGCGCTCGCAATCGCAGTGCTCGCCGTGACAGAAGGCCCACCTGAGATACTCAAGCCCCGGGTCCGTCTGGAAGAGCTCAAACGCCGCGCAGTTTTCGCAATAAGGGCAACTCACTTCAGATTCACTCCTGAACACTTACCGACCCAAAGACTAGATCGCCAAATATCCAAGGCGCCTTTAGGTATGTTTCTCTTCATCATCACTTGCACGCCAGAAGGCTGAGCATGCGGTGCTCCGGTGTGGGCATCACATTGTCCTTGTCCCCGAACATCGCAACGACCCCGAACCCCGCCTGTCCAAGCATCTCCACGAGCTCATGCAGGGAGTAGACGCGCAGGTCGATCTCCTTGCGCTCGACTTCGTTCTTGCCGACGTACACCCAGTCGGAGTGCATCCTGCTCCGCGCGGGGTCGAACTGCCTGCGCTCGAGCACGAACCCTTTGCCGGCCTCCATCCAGCCGTACTCCTGGAAGTTCCGGATCAGCCAGTCGCGGTTTATGAGATCGATTATGAACTTGCCCCCGGGTCGCAGTGCCTTGTGAATCGCGCGGAGGCTTTTCATATTGTCCTTCTCGTTCTCGAAGTAGCCGAAGCTCGTCCACATCAGCAGGGCAGCATCGAACTCGCTCCGGTATCCCAGTCTCCGCATGTCGCGCCTCTCGAGAGCGAGCTTCACGCCTCTTCTCCGGGCCCGGGCGGCCGCCACTTCGAGATACCGCCCGGTGACGTCGACGCCCGTGACGCGGTATCCACTCTTCGCAAGTTCGATGGCATGCCGGCCGACACCGCAGCAGACGTCCAGTATCCTGGCGCCCTTCTTCGGGGCCAGCACTTTCTGGATGAAACGCACGTCCCTCATCGTCGAGCTTCTCTTGATCCTGGGGAAAGCGCACCTGAGGAAATACTCGTCGAAGAATGACTGCCACCACTCTGACATCGCTGCTCCCACAGGGTGAAAATAACCCAACTACTCGACAGTATCAGCCGATACTATTACCATATATTAAGGTAATCCGTGCCATGCCCTGCCGCAAGAGGTTAGGTGTCAGGTTGAACAAGAAATTCGGCGCTCTCATCATCATCGGTTTCTGCGCGGTCATACTGCTGGGTACGATTAACATCCCAGGCGGGAAGGTCGCCGTCGTCCAAGACGGGGACGACCTCGCGCTCATCGAGAGCGGCATTCACGTCCGGCCCAGGTGGAAAAAGGTCGCGCTCTATCCCATCGAGGCTTCCGCCGTCGCGGTCAAGGTGACGCCGCTAACCCCGGCCGGCGAAATGAAGGCCGATGTCAGCCTGACCATGTCCATGGACACGGACGGCATTATCCGCCTGCACCGGGCATATGCCGGCGAGTATAAGACCAGACTGCTGGCGCCCCTTATCGAAGACGCCATGGCCAAGTCGGGCGCCACCGACAGGAGCGCGCTCGCCGCCGATCTCGCCACAACCCTGGCCCCCGCGCTGGCGACCTTCGGAATCACGCTCCACTCGGTAGAGGTCACCTCGCTCGAGACGGGTGCGAGTGAAGAGGACCGGCGGGTCGCGGACCTGGCAGCGGCGTACGGTTCCAGAGTGGTCATCCTCGGCATCGACGCCATGGACTGGGAGATCTACGAAGCAGTGCGGCGCGACATCCCCATGCCCAACATCGAGAGGCTCAGGGCCGAGGGCGCTACCGGGGATCTTCTCTCAATGGACCCGCCGGTATCTCCCATGATATGGACCACCATCGCCACGGGCGTCGATCCCGAGGCGCACGGTATCATCGACTTTCTCATGAAGGATCCGCGCACCGGCGAGGACGTACCCATAACCAGCACCATGCGCAGGGTCCCGGCCATCTGGAATATCACGACGCGCTACGGCCTGACCTCCGGCTTCATCGGCTGGCTGGGTTCCTACCCTGCGGAGCCGGTGCGAGGCTTCGTGGTATCCGACAGGGTCGTATTCCATACTTTCGACCCGCGCTGGAGGCAGGGCGGCGAGCCTGGCGAGGGGCCCGGCGACCTCGGTGGCCTGACCTATCCGGAGGAACTCATCGGCGAGCTCCGGTCCAGTATTCTAACCCAGGAGGACATCCGCTACGAGACCCTGAGGCGCTACGTGCGGCTCGGTACGGACGAGATGCCGGGCGCGGGCGGCACCTTTGACGCGCTCGACCCCGTGCTCAACCTGGCCCATATAATCGCGTCCAACACCACCTACGAAAACATCGCCGCCTACACATATGAGAAGCAGAGGCCGGACATCCTCGCGGTCTATCTCGACATGGTAGACACCGTATGCCACGTCTTCATCAAGCATATGCGCCCGCACACCCCGGACATCACCGACGAAGAGGCCATGAGGTACGGCACCGCCATAGCCGCTACCTACAGCCATACGGACAGCCTCATAGGAGAGTGGCTCGAGCGCATCGATGACGAGACCACGCTCATCGTGGTGTCGGACCACGGTTTCAAGCATGGCGACCTCCGCCCCAGCGGCCCCTCGGCCATAGGCGGCGGCCAGGCCGTGAAGTGGCATCGCATGGTGGGCGCCGTATGCATGTACGGCAAGCACGTCAGACCCGGCGTCACCCTCAGAGGAGCCACCGTCCGGGACATTTGCCCAACCGTGCTCCGGCTGCTGGGCCTCCCGGTGGCGGAGGACATGACCGGAAAGGTCCTCGAGGACGGCCTTGACCAGGAGTGGCTGGCGGCGTCGTCGGAAATCGGCACCGTTGAGACCTACGGCACCAGGAGCGCGTCCGGCGCAGTCGTCCGCAGGGAGGAAGAAGAGGACGCCATACTGAAGCGGCTGCAGGCGCTGGGCTACATAAGCGGCGGCGAAGAGGCCGAGGCGACCGACTACAGCAAGCTGGGCGGGTCCTACTTCGCCAAGGGGGAATTCGAGAAGGCCATAGACATCTGGGAGGGGATCGTCAAAGAGGAGCCCGGCAGGGTGGACATCATCACTTCGATCGCCAACGCCCAGCTTCAGAAGGGCGACCTCGATGAGGCCGAAGCGACCGCACGCAAGGCCATAGCAGCGGACCCTCATTTCTACGCGGCCCACAACATACTCACGCTGGTCTACGTGAATACGGGGAGGCTCGATGAGGCCGAGCAGATGGCGGCCTACGTGACCGCCAGGGACCCGGGCAACGCCGAGGCGCATTTCAACCTCGGCGTGATCTACGACATAAAGGGCCTCAATTCAAAGGCGCTTTCGTCTTTCGCAAGATCGGTCGAGCTCCGCGGCGACTACGACGAGTCCAGAATCAACCTGGCCAACGCCTATGTAAAAGCGGGCAGGGTCACCGAGGCCCGCGAGCAGCTGGAAAAGGCGCTCGATATCAACCCGACAAGCGCGGACGCCCTCTATCTGCTCGGCAATATCAGCCGCGCGGAGGGCGACAACGCCGGGGCCCTCGAGGCCTACCGGCAGGCGCTCGACCGCGTGCCCGCCTACGCTCCGGCCCGCGTAGGCGCGGCCATAACCTATGGAACGGCCGGCAATCTGGCCGAAGCCAGGAGGGTCCTGGAGGAAGGCATACAATACGGCCAGGACCTTTCGCTAATCTACACCAATTTGGGTATAGTAGCCCGCAAGATGGGAGATGAGAAAGGCGCCGAGCGGAGTTTCAAGAAAGCGATCGAGGCCGAGCCGGGCTATATACCGGCGCGCCTGGACCTCGCGCGGCTATATCAGGCCCAGGGGAAGCAGGCCGATGCCCGCAGCCAGGCTGAGGACGTTCTCAGGCTTGATCCTGGCAACCCCCAGGCCCGCGCTATTCTCGCAAACGTGAGGTAGTTGTGCTATAACGCAAGCGCCTTCCCGGGTCTCACCACTCGTCCCCTGCTGAGCGGCGTTTTAAGGCCAGTAGGGCCCGGTGGCCACCTGAGATGTGCAAAAGTCTGCACCGATTATAGTTGACAAGGTTTCGCTACATTAGTAGGATAAGTTGATTATTCGCCATCAGCATGCTGAAGTGCAGAAACATGCAGTCAGAAAGGAGCAACGGCATGCCTTCTCGTAAAGGCACCCCCAAGATCGAGGACCTCATCGCCAGGTTCAAAGAGGAACTCATTTCGAGAGGCTACAGCTCCCGAACCGCCGATGTCTATGCTACTGCGGTCGTTTCTTACCTCAAATCCGTAAAGGACTCCTCTTCGTTGACTTCCGAAGATGCTGATGCTTATATTGCCGGCATCGTGGAGAGCTCTTCGAAGGGAGAGACGTCGCAGTCGTCCGTTGGCATAGCGGTTAGCGCGATCAAGCTCTACTACAAACACGTAGTCGGGAAACCCCTCGAGCTGTCGGTGGAGATCAAGCGCGGCAAGCGCAGCCTCCCCGTCATTCTCACGAGAGACGAGATACAGAAGATCTCGACCGTGACTCGAAACGTGAGTCACCGCCTGATTTTCCAGCTCATGTATTCTTCGGGCCTCAAGCTCGACGAGCTGCTGGCGCTCAAGGTCCAGGACGTAGACATCGAAAGCCAGACGCTCATAATACACGGCGGCAACTCGGGCGGCAGGAAGAAGAAGGAGCCGCGGGAGACCATGATGTCGGAGCGGGTAGCTCCTATGCTTCATGCCTTCATCGCGGACCGCGAGGCAACCGACTACGTATTCCCCGGAATCGACGGCGGCCACATGACGCCGCGCGCCGTCCAGAAGGCCTTCAAGCACGCGCTAATGAGGGCCGGCATCGAGAAAAAGGCGAGCTGCAATTCACTGCGCCACTCCTTCGCCGTGCACCTTCTCGAGAAGGGCATCGACATAAAACACGTGCAGAGGCTGCTGGGCCACGCCAGGACGGAGACCACGTCCATCTATAAGAGGCTGGTGGAGACCGAAAGCGTGGACATCAGGAGTCCGCTGGACTGACGCCGCTACATATTTATTCCTGTCCATATGGACCGGGGAATAGTAGACTCCAACGAGAAGCGTCCCGGGGGCTGGACGCATCAAATAGGGGTACGTATATACAGTGGATTGCCGGCGCGCGCACGCGTCGCCGCCCAGGCGAACCCGCCAGCGGAGGTTGAGCATGGACCTTGCTGCATTTTACACGGTGAGCTACGGACTCTATGTCGTGAGCTCGATGAAGGACGGCAAACCCAACGGGCAGATCGCGAATACGGTTTTCCAGATCACGCCCGACCCTCCCACCGTGGCGGTGAGCATCAACAGGGAGAACCTGACCTGGGAGTACATCAAGGCGAGCGGCGTGTTAACCGTGTCCATTCTCTCGACCGAAACCCCCATGACCTTCATAGGTACGTTCGGTTTCAAGTCGGGGCGCGATATAAACAAGTTCGAGAAGTGCAAATTCAAGCCGGGCGAGAAAACGGGCGCGCCCATCGTCCTCGACTACACCCTGAGCTTCCTGGAGGCGCGGGTAGTCAACTCGGTGGACGTGGGTTCCCATACTATCTTCATCGGCGAAGTCGTGGACTGCGGAGTGCTGGCCGAGGGCAAGCCCATGACCTATGCCTATTATCACGAAGTGAAAAAGGGCAAGACGCCCGAGAAGGCGGCCACGTATATAAAGGGAGATA
Organism: uncultured bacterium; assembly: GCA_964604955.1. Taxonomy (GTDB): domain Bacteria; phylum Arandabacterota; class Arandabacteria; order Arandabacterales; family JALGWA01; genus JALGWA01. The sequence continues at coordinate 472 of CAZSBE010000126.1, read as the reverse complement.
CCGATTCAGGCGGCTCTGTTGGCGCGGGGGCGAAGCCAGCAGAGGACACTGAACAGCAATCGGAGGGTGATAAGATGATAAAGTATGTATGCTCAGTTTGCGGATATATATACGATCCCGAGAAGGGCGACCCGGACTCAGGCATAGCGCCGGGGACGGCCTTCAAAGACCTGCCCGACGGCTGGGTCTGCCCGGTGTGCGGCGTAGGCAAGGACATGTTCAACCCGCAGGGCTGAGGATGGACTTACACGGGAGGGCATCCGAATGGTAGTTGAGATACGGCCGAACATACACTATGTCGGCGTCATGGACTGGGACCGCAGGCTCTTCGACTCACTCATTCCGCTACCGGAGGGAACGAGCTACAACTCCTACATCATAAGGGGAAGCGACAAGACCGCATTGATTGATACAGTGGAGCCCCTCAAGCTCAATGAGTTTCTCGTGAATCTCGAGAGCCTCGGAGTCGACC
>CAZSBE010000125.1:0-7593 GCA_964604955.1 uncultured bacterium | reverse complement strand
TCTGACCAACTGAGCTACACCGCCCACAGAAAGGCTGGTAACGCGACTCCACCAAAAAAAGGCGGGCCTCGGCCCAAGTTAGGATAATACTAAGAGACGGGCATTCTCGTGTCAAGCGGTATGAACCCCGCGCTTAAGCGCTTGACAGGCCTCAACTTGTGGAGTAGATTGAGTATGCTTTTTTGGTATCGAGAGGAGCTGGATGCGCCCGACGAAACGGCTTGATATAGCGGCACTTACCATATTCATCACTTGCCTCGGCCTCCTGTTGGGGTGCAGCGAGGATGCCTCTTTCCGGGTCACCATTCTGCTCCCCGACTCGGCGCTGGTAGCTGACACGCTCGACGTGGCCGAGGCCAGCTGGTCCAACAGGGGGCAAGCCACCTCGGGGATGTGGCAGTCCGAGCGCATGGTTGTCTGTGACCGTCACGGCTACTGGGCAAGAAGCTTCCTGGGACTCTCCAGACCGGATACGACCATGGTGCTTCAGTCAGCCGCTCTGTATCTCTATGCCACGCGGATCGAGGGCAACACGGGCTCCTCGACTTTCGGAGTCTACACCCTGCTCGACTCGCTTACGGCGGGCGACATCTACTGGAATGACATGCCTATGGCGGACACCTGGGTGGCTGATTTTATGCTTCCCGACCCGGGTCCGGGAGAAGTGGGCGAGGATTCGGTCTTCGTGGACATAACGGCCGCCGTAGGGGACTGGATAAGCGGCGAGTCGGATAACTACGGCCTTATGGTTAAGCTCGAGGAAGAGGGTGTGGGGATCGAGTCTATCGCCGAGTTCGGGACTTACCAGTCCAGGAACAGGCCGGTGGAAACCGATGAGGGTGACACGGTACTCGTGGACGTCAGGCCATCCATGCGTATCGCCTATCGCGATACCGCCAACGATGCTGATACGACCCTCTGGTATCTTCCTGCGAATGATACATTCAGCGATACGCTGGTGACCCCGTTCGAAGGGTCGATGCTTCTCGTGGGAAACGGCTTTCCGACGAGATCACACGTCAAGTTCGACCTGGGCGTCCTGCCCGAGGGCGCGACGCTCACGCGCGCCGTGTTAGAGCTCACCGTCGCGGCGGAATCCTCTTCGTTCGACGAGATAACCATCGCCTGCTACGCCGCCCTCGAGGCCTGGGAAGGGTTCGATACGTCGACCGGGTCGAAGGGCATCGCGTCGACGACCCTGTCGAGGGAGGACTTCCGGATCGACGACGTCATCAAAATGGAAATCACACCGCTGGTGGAGCCGCAGGTCGCAGGCACGGTTGCGAATCATGGATACGTCATCAGGTCGACCAAGGAGGCCTCCGACCTCGACTACGTCAGGTTCTACCCGGATCCGAAGCTCAGGGTTTACTACGCGCTGCCGCCGGACCCCTGGTACAGGAGGGACTGAGGCATGAAGCGGATCGCATTCTACATAGCGATGCTCGCAGCCCTGGCGGCACCGGCCGCCTCCGACTCTGTCTACGATCTCAACATGCTCGGAAGGGACGTGATACCGTCCACCGGCATCGGCCACCTGATGGGAGGCGCCTCCATAGCCAACCCCGATGTGGGGTCGGTGTACCTCACGAGCCCCGCGGCCTCCGCCTTCGCCGATAAGGTCATCGTCACGGTGGGGGTGGTACACTACTCCACCAGTTCGAGCTACACCGAGCAGGCCCTCGGGGCCCTTGGCTCCAAATATGTTTACGAGGACGCCTCAGGCGAAGCGAGAAAACTGACGAGCGCCACCACGCGCTTTCCAGTGGTCAGCATCATAGTCCCCCTGCGAGTTGTGAGCCTGTTCACGGGTTATTTCGTCGAGAAGATGGGCAGGGCGCAGCTGGAAGCGGACGGCCTGGCTTACGGCAATATGCCCTTCACGGCCAAGTACTCGAAGGAGTCATCTGTTTTCTCCGTTCCGCTCTTTGTCTCCGCAGCATATAAGAAAAGGCTGGCGGTATCGGGCGGGGTGATGTTCTCCTACCTCGACTCGCGCGGCAAACGCGAGGTCGATTTCGTGTCCGACCTGAATTCCGATATCACTGACGTCGTGGACACGTACGCCACGGGCACCTCCTGGGCCTTCGGGGCGCTCCTGGATTATGACTACGTGAGAGTGGGCGGATGCATCCGCACCAAGTCCGACATGAGCGGCAATGAGGAACGCAGCACCGAGTTGTCCGATATATGGAAGACCCGGGCCGTGGATATAGCCGCTCCCGGCTGCTTCAAAATCGGCGCTTCGATAGTGACGAAGCCGCTGACGGTCGAGTTCGACTACGAGACGAGCCCCTGGTCTAAGCTCAAACTCGGAGAGGACTACATTTCGGTAAACGAAATAGACAGGTACTCCCTCGGCTTAGCCTACACGGGCCGGGACATCTGGAATGCCGAGAAGTACCCCCTCATGCTGGGCTACTACAGGCAGCCGCTTGACCGGAGCAGCGAGGAGGCCAGCGAAACCATCGAGAACGGATTTCTCGCCGGGACAACCCTTGAGATTGCTGGCGGCCGGGCCGCCGTCGTACTCGGCCTGGAATACATAACGCGGAGGACCGACGGCGCGCCGGAACTCAGCGAGGAGGCCTACGGATTATACCTCTCCGTCACGGTTCGGGAGGCCTGGCGCAGAGCGATCAAACGATAGCCCTTCCGGAAGCATTTCGTAGTATTATGCCGGTTCCAAACGTCTTATGCTATGGCTTGCCCCTGGGATAAGGAGGTCACTCGAATGACGCGGACTAGAATTCTGTGTATAGGCTTGTTGCTTGCAACGCTCGCATTTATCGCCCCCCCCACTTCGCAGGCGGAGGAAGAACCCTTCAAGTGGTACGGCATCGGAGGCGAACTCAACGGGTCCAAGAGATGGTTGGGCAGAATCGGCGTCACCGAGCACGTAGGGGCCGAGTTCCTCTTCGGGGCCGACTGGGAATCCGAAGCGAACTCCGACTACTCCGCCGGCGCAGGCGTCATATATGACTACGCGCCAATGGCTGAAATAGCACCCTACACTATGTGCCGCTTCCTTCTCCGCAGGGTGGACAATGGTGTCTCGAAGACCAGCATGCAGCTCGAGGGCGGCGGCGGCGTGGAGTATGTCATAAAGAAGCGCGTCGGCATCAGTGCCGAACTCAACTTCAACTTCAGCTTCGACCCGTCCAGGGTCATGACCACCACGCTGGTGAGGGCTTATTTCTACCTCTAGGGCCTCGCTACAACCATTGTTTATAAGGGCTTAAGGTCCCGCCCGGCATTGCCGAAGTACATACTGGGTCCATAAATGGCGGGATTACGCCGAGCCTTTAATGATGGTGAAGAACAACCGTAGGAAATCAAACAACAGGAGGCCCCTGTTTCCCCTGTCTCTGTTCGCGGGGACCCGGATCGGGATCCAGGGCAAGTTCCTGCTGCTCGTCACGGCGGTACTCGCGGCTGTCGTGACAGCGCTGTCGTGGTTCTTCGTGCACCACGAGGGCTCGGTTATCACCGATGCCCTCTCCAAGCGCGCCGAAGCCTTCGTCGGCAACCTCGCTTATAACAGCAAGTACGGGGTCCTCGTCCGGGACGAGAATCTGCTCAACAACCTCGCATCCGGTATCGCCATGGACGAAGACGTGGTCTACGCCATGGTGGTGGACAGGGACGGCACGATTCTGGGGCACAGCAATCCTGAAGTTGTGGGCCGCAAGATGAATATCCCGCCGGACCTCAAAGGAGTGGTGCCGCATGACGGCCTCACGGTGCCCGAGGTAGAGGACGAAGGCGACATCATGCACTTCATCGCGCCCGTGGAACTGGTCAAGCAGACGCGTACGCGCGAGGAACTGCTCCTCGGGGCCATCGAGGAATCGATTTCGGAGCATGATGGCCTGGACGGCGAACATGTCGAAGAAGTGGGCAAGGCCCTGGTAGGGGTCTCCCTGGCCGGCATAGAGCAGATGATGGCACGCGTCCGCAGTATCGTCATGATTATGGGGGCGGTGATCGGACTGGCCTCGGTCGTAGCCGTCTTCCTCATGTCACGCGCCGTCGTGGTTCCCGTGAAGAGGCTGGTCAGCGCCACGGAGAAGATCGCCGCGGGCGACCTGAGTCACACGGTAGAGGCCGGTGGGGCCGATGAGGTCGCGGAGCTTGCGACCTCTTTCAACAAGATGGTCATTGACCTCAGGAGCTCTCATGAAGAGCTGGAGAACTACAGCCGTCATCTCGAGGAGAAAGTGCTGGAGAGGACGGCCGACCTCGAAGAGGCCAATAAGACCCTGCGCGAGACGCAGGCCCAGCTGATACAGGCCAGCAAGATGGCCGCCATGGGTCAGTTCGGAGCTGGCGTGGCCCATGAGCTCAACCAGCCGCTCGCCGGCATCAGCGGGTATACGGACCTCCTCCTTCTGAAGATGGAAGAGGAATCGCCCCAGTGGAGATACGCCAAGAAGATCGAAGACCAGGTCACGAGAATGACCAAGATCATAAACAATCTCCGCACTTTCGCCAGGCAGTCCAAGTTCGAGCATGCGGAAGTCGACATCAACCAGCCCATTGACGACGCCCTGATGCTCCTCGGTGAACAGCTCCGGTCACACAACATAAAAGTGAAACGCGATCTCACGCCGGACCTTCCCAAGGTCTACGCCGATGCAAATCAGCTGGAGCAGGTCTTCCTCAACCTCATCTCCAACGCCAAGGACGCCATGGATGTGATGGGGTCAGGAACGCTCGTAATACACTCGACCGCAAGCGCCAACGGCGATTTCGTCGAGGTGTACGTATCGGACACCGGAACGGGAATGGATAGGTCGATGATCAACGACATCTTCAATCCATTCTTCACCACCAAGGACGTCGGCAAGGGAACCGGGCTCGGGCTGTCGATCAGTCTCGGTATCATCGAGGACCACTGCGGCAAAATAGAAGTCAGCAGCACCCAGAGCAAGGGCACGGTATTTCGCGTGGCGCTGCCCAAGATGCAGTCCAAACCGTGCTGGGAAATGGTGGACTGCCAGCAAGCATGCGGTCTGTCCAAAACGGACTGTCCCGCCTTCAAGAACAACAAGGGACACACCTGCTGGGAGGAAATCGCCAAGCGCTTGAGAAGAAAAGGCGACCCGATGCCTCCTGACTGTAAGAACTGTTCGGTATATCGGAAGAAATCTCTCAAACCGCTCTCCGAAGCGTGGGATCTGGAAGGGGCAACCGTCGCATGAGCAAGAAGATTCTCGTAGTTGATGACCAGGAAATCGTGCGCGACTTCTTTAAGGACGTCGCCGAGTGTATTGGCGACGAGGTGGAGACGGCAGAAGACGGCGACATCGCCATCGAGATCTGCAGGCAAAAGCACTTCGACATAACATTCGTAGACATGAGAATGCCCCACATGAACGGACTGGATACCTGCAGGGCCATACTCGGCCTGGATCCCGAGGCCAGGGTAGTGGTGATGACCGGGTACACCGAGGAGAGAATGATAGACGAGGCGCTGCAGTCGGGCGCCGTCGCGAAAATATACAAGCCATTTGACATTGATGTCGTTGTCAGGCTCATCCGGACGTCCGGCGACGGCGATGGCCGCGGCCATGGCCCCACGGGCAGCTCCGACGCACCCGGCCGCGCGCCGACACTCTACCTTCTGAGCCTCTAGCCTCTCTCGCGAAATTGCTTTTGACATCTTCCGGGGCGACCATATAATCGATTTACATTCATTGGTCTGCAAACGCGAAGGGAGGCTGGACAATAGTGGCAGAGAAAGAATTCTGGCCGTCACGCACGTCTTTCGTTCTTGCGGCAATCGGGTCGGCTATCGGGCTCGGCAATGTCTGGCGTTTTCCGTATATCTGCTATACGAACGGCGGCGGGGCATTCATCATACCGTATCTGGTTGCGCTTCTCACCGCCGGGATCCCGCTGATGATCCTCGAGATGGGCCTGGGCCACAAGTTCTCGGCCTCCGCGCCCCTGGCCATGAAGGGCACCGGAAGGGGCAAGGAGTGGATCGGGTGGCTTGCCTGCGGGGTCGGCTTCACCATCGTCGCCTATTACACCGTGATCATGGGATGGTGCGTCAACTACTTCGGGTACTCTTTCAGTCTTGCCTGGGGCCAGAACACCGAGGCCTTCTTCTATAGCGACTTCCTCCGCAGGTCGCAGAACCTCAAGGACGTGTTCTCATTCAATGGACCAGTAATGCTAGGGCTTCTTATTTCATGGGTGCTTATCATCCTCTGCATCTGGAAGGGCGCCAAGAGCGTCGGGAAGGTGGTGTACCTCACCGTACCTCTCCCGTGGATATGCCTCCTGATATTCGTGATAAAGGGCCTGTCTCTGCCGGGCGCCGAGGACGGGATAGCGTATTATCTTACTCCCAACTTCAGGATGCTCGCCGACCCCAAGGTCTGGCTCGCCGCCTACGGGCAGGTGTTCTTCTCCCTCTCCGTGGGTTTCGGCGTCATGATGGCCTACGCGAGCTTCCTGCCCAAGCGCTCGGACATCGTGAACAACGCGTTCATAGTCTCGCTCGCTAACAACGGTACGGCATTTCTCGGAGGCTTCGCAGTCTTCAGTACGCTCGGCTACTACGCGCATCAGACAGGCGTTCCGGTTGAGAGCGTCGTTGACAGCGGTTTCGGCCTCGCATTTATCACCTACCCCAGCATCATCAATCACCTCGGAAAGATGGCTCCCGTTATGGGCGCGCTGTTCTTCATCATGCTCCTGACCCTCGCCATCGACTCGGCCTTCTCCCTGGTCGAAGGCGTTGCGGCGGGGTTTATGGACAAGTGGAACGTCAAGCGGCTCAGGGTCAACTTCGGAGTCGCGCTGATCGCGCTTATAATAGGCATCACGTTTACGACACGGGCCGGGTACTACTGGCTTGACATCGTTGACCACTTCATGAATAACTTCGGCCTGATTCTCGTCTGCCTGTTTGAGTGCATCGCCATCGGCTATTTCTACGGAACGGGGAAGCTCAGACGATACGTTAATTCCGAGTCCGAGGTCTCCGTCGGCATCTGGTGGGACATAATGATCATGCTGGTAACTCCCGCCGCTCTCATCTACTTCCTGGTAGTCGAGATCCAGGCGAGGATAGCAGAGCCCTATGGGGCGCCGTTGGTTGAGAGATGGGCGGAGCTCATCGGGGGCTGGGCCGTGATGGCCGTACTGGTCATAATCGCTGTCGCTCTGACGAGGGCCAGGGGAAGGAGAACTGCATAGATGTTGGCTGCTATCCTGGGCAAGCTGCCCGCGTCGGCCATCGTGATGCTCATTGTGGCATGCGCCGTGCTCTATGGCGGCCTGGCCGTCTGCATCGTGCTGGCCAAGAAGCGGGAACCTTAGAGACAAGACGGAAGGAGCATTCCGGAGCTAGTCGAAGGGCGGCGATTTCGGACCCTTCATCTTCTTCATCTCTTCTTCCAGCTTCGATATCCTGGCTTTCTGTTTCTTTTCGATTTCATCCAGGCTCAGCATCTTCTCCGTGGCCTCATACTCGTCCTGCTTTTTCCGGATGAAGGAATCGAGCTCGTCCCTCATGGTGGGCCCCTCCGCCTCGCGGGGAAGGTCCCATCCATTGCTTTCAGCAAACGTCTTCGACCC
>CAZSBE010000124.1:0-7596 GCA_964604955.1 uncultured bacterium | reverse complement strand
AGTGGATCTTGACGTGGCTGCCGATCTTGCAGCCATAGTCGATAACAGTGTTGTTCCACACCGCGAAGCTGTCCCCGATCTCGTTCTCCTCGCGTATCACCACGTTGTGGCCCGTCTGGAGGCCGGCCCCGATCACCGAGCCGCTGTAAATCACGCTCCCGCTTCTGATGCGCGCGTTATCGCCGATGGTGACGACGCCTGTATTCTTGCCTCGCGCGGCCGGGTAGCCCAGAATCACGCCGACGTCCACCACCGAGCCCTTACCGAGCATAACCAGCGGTTTGTCCTTCTTCATTACTTGCCGCTCCTTTCGCCCAGGTCCAGTGGAAGCGGCGCCCCGCCCAGCTTGGCCGACTCACAGGCGCGTTCCACGACCTTGACCACCGATAGGCCCGCCCTACCGGAGCTCTGCGGAGTCGTGCCGTTCAATGCGCAGTCCATGAAGTGGCTGCACTCCTTCTTCAGGGGCTCCACTTCTTTGATCCTGGGGACGACGATGTCGCCGAACCGGTAGGAGAGCTGGAACTCGCCGAAAGTGTCGTAGTGAGGCAACACGTCCACTCCCTTGTCGTACACCCTGATCTTCTCGAGCATCGACGTGTCGTCGTAGACGAGCATCTTCTTGCTTCCGACCAGCGTCGTCCTGCGGATCTTGTTGGGGTCGAGCCAGCTCACCTGTATGTGGGCGACTGTCCCGCCCGGGTACTGCAGAACGAGAAACGCGACATCCTCTATGCCCGGCTGTATAAAGGACCTGGCGAACGTGGTAACCGTCACCGGGTCGGTGTCGAAGAGATAGTTCATGATGGATATGTCATGGGGCGCGAGGTCCCAGATAACGTTGATGTCTTCCTGGAAGAGCCCCAGGTTGACGCGGACGCTGCTCACGTAATAGATATCTCCGAGCTCGCCCGACTTCAGGAGTTCCTTCATCTTCTCGACCGCCGAGGAGTAGACGAAAGTGTGCCCGACGAAGAGGACCTTTTTCGCCTCGTCCGCTATCTTCACGAGGTCTTCCGCCTCCGCGATGCTCTGCGTTAGCGGCTTCTCCAGGAGGACGTGCTTCCCGCCCTCCAGGCACGCTTTGGCGATGGGATAGTGCGTGGAAACCGGCGTCGCGACGATGACGGCGTCCACCTCCTTGTCGTTGATGAGGTCGTTCACGTCCTTCGTAGGAGTCAGGTGAGGATAGAGCGACTTCATGTGCTTGAGGCGCTCGTCTTTCAAGTCGCAGCAATACTTGACCCGGGCACCGGGAAGCTGGTTGAAGTTCCTTAGGAGGTTGGGGCCCCAGTAGCCGCAACCTATCACTCCCACGGTGAATTCGGCTTGTCCACCCTTTGATGCTTTACCCTTGGGCATTTAGTATGCTCCTTTCCCGTACAGCACAACAGGAATCGTCTTAAGCATTATTTCCAGGTCAAGTAACAGGCTCCACCGGTTGATGTAGTAGAGGTCGAGCAGTACCATGTCGTGGAACGGTACGCTCGATCTTCCGCTTACCTGCCAGAGTCCCGTAATTCCTGGCTTCGCGCGCAATCGCCTCTTGTGCCACTCTTTGTAAATCGTAAGTTCGTAAGCGATGGGAGGTCTCGGGCCTACGAGGCTCATGTCTCCCTTGATTACATTAAATAGCTGGGGGAGTTCGTCAAGGCTTGTCTTTCTCAGAATCCGCCCTATCGAAGTAATCCGCGGGTCGTTGGGCATCTTGTATATCTTCTCGTCCTTGTTCTCATCGCGGAGCCGGAGCTCCTTGCCGCCTATGAAATTGGTGGCGTATTCCCGGTGGATCGTGTCGTCCGAGTCATGGCGCATGGTGCGGAACTTGTAGAACGTGAACGGGTTACCGTCCTTCCCGGCCCTGATCTGCCTGAAGAGCACCGGCCCCGGCGACAGCAGCTTCACCATCATCGCGACCACTGCCAGCAGGGGCGCGAAGACGGCGACCACCAGGCCGGCCACGCCCACGTCGACGAACCTCTTGGCGACAACTCCCATGCCCTTGAGCGCCGGCTCTCCAAGACTGGGCCCCGATACCCCTTCCATCTTCTCCTTGGGCTCTTCGGGCATGAGGATCTGGAAGATGTCCGAGACCATGCGTACGGGAAGGCCCGTCCTCGAGCAGCGGTTTACGACCTCGAATGAACCACGGTCTTCGAGCAGGCCAATGGGAATGAAGATCTCCTCAATCTCGTAATCGCTCACTATCTCGTCGAGCCTGGTCGCCTGGCCCAGGACGCAGTCGGACCCCAGGTAGGATGATATCTCGCCGGCGCGCGTCTCGACGAAGCCCACCACCTCGTAGCCGCCGGCTATGGGTATCTTGCTTTCCAGATAGGTCCTCGCGAAGGGCAGCGCGCCTACCACTACGGCCCGTCTTGCTCCTTCGCGATGTTGCGCCCTCCTGCGTATCGTGGTGCGGACGAGCCCGACGCGCACCGCGGACAGGAGCCCGATGGCCACGGCCCAGCCGAAGGCGAACACCAGCCTGGTCTCGACGAAGTAGTGCTGTTTGAAGGCGAACGACAGGGCAAGAAGCAGGAGATAGCCCAGCGTCACGCTCTTGGCTATCGACATGATCTGTCCCACCGTCGATATGATCTTGGGGCGCCTGTAGAGCCCCTCCATGTTGAAGATAGCCGTCCACAGCACGCTCACCACCAGGAGCGCGACCCACCTGGGCGCCGCGAACTCACTCACGCCCCCGAAGAAGCCCGAGCCCAGCCTCAGCCACCATCCCAGGTACAGAGATACCGACAGGCAGGCGAGGTCAATGAACCAGAGCACCGGGCCCCTGGCCAGCACGCTCCTGCTCTTGCGCGGCATGGCGCACAGATTCATGTCCCGGCCGCCCTTCTCTCTGTCGCGTAAGGTCGCCATCTAGCCTCTCTTACCTACGATTTCCTCCAGGCACTCGGCCACGTACTGCTGCTGCTCCGCGCTTATGTGCGGGAACATGGGAAGCGATATGATCTCGTCGGCAGCCTTCTCGGCAACGGGGAAACTGCCCTTGCCGTAACCGAGGCCCTTATAAGCTTCCAGAAGGTGAACGGGCACGGGGTAGTGGATTCCGCTCGCGACGCCCTTCTCACCCAGCGCGGTCCTGACCTCGTCCCTGCCGCGGACCTTTACCACGTAAAGGTGATAGATATGCTCGACTCCGTCGGCCGCCTTCGGCGTCTCGACATTGAGGCCGGCCAGGAGGTCGTCATACCGGGCCGCCGCGTCACGTCTCATCTTGTTCCACTCGTCGAGAGTCGAGAGTTTGGCGTTCAGAATCGCCCCCTGGAGCCCGTCCAGTCGCTCGTTGAAGCCGATCACGGCGTGGTCGTGCGCGCTCCTCCGGCCATGATTCATGTATAGGCGTATGGTGTCGACATAGGCCGCGTCATTGGTGACTACCGCGCCAGCGTCCCCGTACGCGCCGAGGTTCTTGGCCGGATAGAAGCTGAACGCCGCGGCGTGGCCGAACGACCCGCATCGCTTGCCCTTGTAGCGGGCGCCCTGCGCCTGCGCCGCGTCCTCCAGGACGAGGAGATTGCGCCTGCGGGCGATCTCCAGAATGGGGTCCATATCCGCCGGTTGCCCGTAGAGGTGAACGGGGACCAGCACCCGGGTCCTGTCGGTTATGGCCTTCTCAACGTCCGCCACGCTGATGTTGAACGTGACGGGGTCCATGTCCACGAAGACCGGCTTGGCGCCCACGTGGGATATGGCCTCCGCCGTCGCGATGAAAGTATTGGCGGCGGTGATCGCCTCATCACCGGGCCCCACACCCATTGCGAGCAGGGCGAGCTGAAGCGCAGAAGTACCCGAGCTGACGCCGACGGCGTGTTTTAGCCCGCAGAACGAGGCGTAATTCCTCTCGAACTCCTCGACGTACTTGCCGCCGATGAAGGCCGTATCGCCGATAACGTTCATCATTGCCGCCTCGACGTCTCTCCTGATTGCCGCGTGCTGAGCTTTGAGGTCAACGAATGGTACCTTCACTTCAGGAACTCCTTTCTTTCGACATGTATCCGGATGGTTGTTTCATCGTTTCCCGCTGATACCCGCCGACAATAATGCCGGCCAGAATATACGGAAGAGCGTTCATGAACTCGAAGAACCTGGGCTCCATGAACTGGACGTTCACCAGGTAACCAACCCATACTGCAGTAATGGTAACCACGAGTTCACGGTCGTAGTTGGCTGCCGGTGTGTGGCGGGCTTTCACCAGGTACCTGAACATCAGGATATAGGTCACAACCAGCGGTATGAACCCGATGAGGCCGATCTCCGTGAGAATGGTAAAGAACTGGTTGTGCTGGTTCACGTTCTTGCCTATCCAGTGCTCCCTGTATCCGAGCAGGGTCGAGCGTACTGTCCCCACATAAGGCTTGGAGTACTCCGTGAACCTCGTGAACCCCACCCCGACAAACGGGCGGTCCGCGAACATCTTGAGGGAGACCTCCGCGAGCACCAGCCTCCCCTTGGCCGTCGTCTCGGTGGCGAGTCCGCCCTGCGAGCGCTCCGAAGTGGTCACGTTTGACCAGTTGGCCATGATGCCCAGTACGGCCGCCAGGACGATGAACGCGGCCAGTTTCCTCTGCCTGGCCGAGAATACTATGAGCACAATCAGCGCCGAGAAGAACCCCAGGTAAACGGACCTAGTCAGGGTCCAGAAAATGGCCACCGGCGTCACGGCTGTAATGAAGAGCCGCATGAGCTGCGGCAGCCTGCCTCTCATCCCGGACAGCCTGTACAGGCTGAGAAGGTAAACAGAGACCATCGCCATGCCGGTCGCCACGGGCTGGAGAAATGCGCCCAGGGCCCGCTCTCCCCACTCTATTTCCACTCCCGCTATTTGCGGGTTCAGGATGTAAGTCGGGAACACCAAGTTGTTGAGGCGGAAGTGCTCGAAGAAGTTGTTTATGGGGAAATAGAACGACAGGGGAACCGCGAACCATAACAGGAAGCGCTGCACGTCTCTGTACGACCTGAAGCTGTTCTTGGCGACGACGAACATGGCGAACGGAACGGCGTACCCGTTGAGGAACTGCCTGATCTTGATGTGCCCCTTTGTAAGCATTACCGCGAGTATCGCAACGAGTAGCGCCAGCATCGCGCTCTCCATCGCGGTCCTCGGAAGCAGCCTCCTGCTCCCGATCAGGCCCTCCAGCAGGATTACGACCCAGATGAAGATGAACATCATCCTGGGGATGTCTATGTCGGGCCAGCGCCCGGGAATTACGAATCGCCAGTAGTAGTTCAGGAAGGTCAGGGAATACAGGTATATCAGGATCCCGAGGCTGATGTCCTTGAGGAGGACGAGGTAGCCGACTATCAGGATGTTCGAGACCAGCACCCCGTAGAAGATGGTCTTGTTGTCCACGGTGCTCTTGTAGATGGACAGCACCAGAAGGAAAGCCGTGAGCAGTGCCAGCACCCACATCATCAGCTGGTACTTCCAGTCCCAGGTGTCTCCGCGCGCAGTATGCACTTAGGTTCCCCGTTTCCCGTAAAGAACCAGGCTCACGCCGGCGAACGAGCGGCTGCTGAGTCTCTCCAGATTGCCCTCGAACCAGCCGTGTATGACGCCGTCAGGGTCGACCTGCCAATCGCGGCACAGGCTCAACCAGACCCGGTCGCCGAGCCCGGCGACTTCCCTGCACCGGCCGGTCATGGTCTCGGGCGTCGAGATGTCATCGAGGCTGAAGACCTCCACTTTCGCGAGACCGTCGAGATAGAACTCCAGGGGCTCCGCCGTGAACACGGCCACGACTACGTCCCCTTCCCTGTATCCTCTCCGTATTTCCGCCGCCGCCGCCCTCAGGTCGTCCTTGGCGTAATGCGGGTCGGCGTAATAGTTGTGAATCGACACCGCGAGGACCGCTGCAAGCGGGAGGAGGAGCAGGGCGTAGCGCGTCCTCGTCAACCTGGCCGCACCTGTACCGACGAGCATCACGAACGCGGGCAGCGCGACGAGCAGGTACCTGGGGTTAAACACCTTGATGTTCCTGGCCGCAAGCAGACCCACCGCCGCCGCAGGCACAGCCAGGCACAACAGGAGCAGCATCAGGAGATCCCGGTCCTTCCTCGCCGCCCGCACGACACCTACGAAGAACGGGATGCCCAGCGCGAGGGCGCTCAGAGCGATATACGGGATGTTGCGGAGCAGGGACTCCCGCCGGTCGGTCTGCAGGTCTCTCGGGGACGGCCCCAGCGTGTAGCCCACGCCGAAAGTGAACAGGCTGTAGGGAATCACCGCGGCCGACAGCGTGCCCCCGCCCCGCAGGGGCCCGGCGGCCCCGGTTACAATCCGCTGGGGCTGGACACGCACCATGATCTCCCTGAGCCAGGGCGAGAAGGCCACGAGGACTATGCAGATGACGGCTGCATAAGCCACCAGGGCCCGCGCCCTTCTGTGCCTCAGGACAAGGTAGATGAAATGCGCCACCACCAGGAAAGCCATGCTCAGGTTCGACACGAGCCCGCCGAAGACGCAGACGCCGTAGAGCGCCAGGGTCCGGCCGCGGCCCGCCTTGAGCCATCTCACCAGAGCATAGGTGGCGAGTACGGAGAAGAGCACAACGAATGCGTAGCCCCTCACTTCCTGTGAATACCATATGTGGATGGGCGAGAGGGCCATGAGAAAAGTCGTGTGGAGCGCGGTCCAGGAGCCGGTGAGGTCGCGCGCCAGAAGATACAGCGCCGGCACCGTGAGCGCCCCTGCCACCGCGAAGGGCAGGCGGAGCATGGCCTCGGACGTCCCCAGCCCGGCCCAGAAGTGCGTCAGCAGGGAAACCGCCGGACCCTGGAGGTTATGGGTTATGTAAGAGAAGACGCCGGGCTCGCCTATATGAGCGTTCTTGATTGTGAGAAGCTCATCAACCCAGAGGCTGTGCGCGCCGAGGGCCACGAAGCGAAGGAGGAAGCCCAGGGCGATGCCTGCCACGAGGATGTATGACAGGGATGCCTCAACACTCCATGCCCTCGTTGACTTTGCCAAGAAAAGCCCCTCCCCCCCTGGAACCGATGCTAGATCTTCCTGTAGAGGAACTCCGGAATGGGGAATTTCCTCCTGTTGAGTATGACACCGAGCACTTTTCCGTCCGCACGAGTTATGATCTCCTTTGCTCGTTTGACGATCTCGCGCCTCGTCCTCCCGTGACGGACGACGAGAATGACCCCGTCGACCTTGTCGCAGAGCACGACACATTCGGGATAAACGCCCACGGGCGCGGCGTCAATCAGGACATATTCGAAGTTGCTCCTCAACTCCGCGATCAATTTCTTGAGCCGCTCGTTTCCGAAGGCGGCAAGTGACGCTGCCCCCCTGCCGAGCGGCATGGCATATAGATTGGGCACAACCGTCCTGGCCAGGGCCTGCTGGACCGAGGCCCTGCCCGTCAGCACCTCCCCCACACCCACGTCGGGTATGCCGAACCTCAGATGCACTTCGGGATGATGCATGTTGCAGTCGACGATCACTGTCTTCTTTTCCATTTCGCTGGCGACAGTCATCCCGAGCCCCGTGATCATGTCCGTCGTGCCCTCCCCGTCAACCGAGCTCGAGAGCATGATGACGCGCGACGTAAGCTGGGGCAGGGCGTT
>CAZSBE010000123.1:0-7703 GCA_964604955.1 uncultured bacterium | reverse complement strand
GTCGGGGTTCCTGCCGGCCTACTTCGAGGTGCGCTACGGCATGAAGGGCCGCGACAGTGAAGAGAGCGACATCTCCACCGAGGAGCCTGTCTCCGTCCCCTTCGGAAACCGCGCGATCTCGCTCCGGGGGAAGATCGACCGCATAGATATGACGGCCGACCTCAAGCGGGCGCGCGTCATCGATTATAAGACCGGGAAGTCCAAACCCAAACAGAAGGACAACGACTTCGCGGAGGGCACGTCGCTGCAGCTCCCCCTCTACCTCCGGGCAGCCTACGCGCTCTTAAGCCGCATTCACGGGGAAGTCGACCTGGACTCGGCCGAGTACTTCAACATCGCCGCGAGCGGCAAGAAGCGTCATATCAAATTCGACTACGCCGAGCTCCTCGCGAGAAAGGGCGAGCTCGACGGCATTCTGGGTACAATAGCCGACGGCATAGAGGCCGGGAGTTTCTTCGCGTATCCCGGCGAGCAGTGCACGTGGTGCGACTTCAAGCCCATATGCGGGACGGCCGGCGAGAGGCTCACGATCTACGAGCGCAAGTCGGGCGATAAGAGGATCGCGGCGTTCCGCAGGATGAAGGGCGAGGATGAAGATGAGGATGCGACCGGAGCGGAAGGCGGGGAAGATGGTGAAGCAAGCAGCGAGAAAAGCGGCAAGAAAGGCAGCGGGCAGCACAACCGAAAGACTGCCGCGGCAGAACATGACGAGGGTAATGAGTAATGGCGCGTAAGCCACTCAAGGACCAGGCCGACCGCAGGAAGGCGAGCGAAGACCTTGATACCTCCTATATCGTCGAGGCGGCGGCCGGCACAGGCAAGACCACCCTCCTCGTCGCGCGCATCCTGAGCCTCATCAAGGAGAAGAAAGCCGTACCCGACGAGATAGTGGCCATCACCTTCACCGAGCGCGCAGCAGCCGAGCTTAAGATAAGGCTGCAGGATGACCTCTCGAAGGCGCTCGATGAGGCGGGCAGGGACTCGCCCGGCGCCCAGCACCTCGCCGACGCCCTATGGGGGCTCGAGCGCATGCAGGTCACGACCATTCACTCCTTCTGTGCCGCGCTCATAAGGGAGCGTCCGGTAGAGGCCGGCGTCGACCCCAACTTCAAGGTCGGGGATGAACTGATGGCCTCGCTTATAGAGGAAGAAGCGTGGGACGAGTGGCTCTCGGAGAGAATGCGAAAGGGCGATGCTGCCGTGAGGAGAGCCCTCGCGATCGGGATCACCACGGGAAACATGCGCGAGCTGGCCGGCAAGATGCTCGAGAACAGGGATATCCTCGAATACCTCCCCAAGCCCCAGGGCTGGACGCTGGGGGATCACGAGTTCCCGCAGCGTTTCCAGGCAGCCGTCGCGGACATAAGTGCGCGGGCCGGCAAGGCCTGCCAGAAGGAAGATGATAAGGCCGCGGCTGCGATCGAGGACCTCAAGGCCGAGGCAGGGGAACTTAAGTACCTCAAGACCGATGAAGAGAAAGCCGCGCATCTATTCGACCTCTCCATCCCCTCGCTCAAGACCAGGGGGCGGCAGGCCGACTGGCAGCCCGCCGAATGCCTCAAGGAAATCCGCGCCGAGGTGGACGAACTCCGCGATCTCCATGACTCCTTCAGAAACTGGCTCGCCCACAACATCATCGCCGAGTTCGCGGCCGAGCTCCGTGACTTCGTCGAGAGGTACAAGGCGGCCATGACCGCGGCCGCCATGCTAGACTTCCACGACCTCCTCCTCTATGCGCGCAATATGCTCAAAGTCCATCCTCATGTCCGCGAGTACTTCCGGAGACGCTACAAGTACGTTCTCGTCGATGAGTTCCAGGACACCGACCCCCTTCAGGCCGAGATCATCTTTTTCCTCTCCGAACGGGACGGGACGCCCGCAGCCGAATGGGAGAAGGTCAAGGTCGCACCGGGCAAGCTCTTCCTGGTGGGTGACCCCAAGCAGAGCATTTACCGCTTCAGGCGCGCCGATATCGAGATGTATGACTCCGCCAGGCAGGCCATGGGAAAGGGCCATAACCTCAGCATATTTCAGAACTTCCGCTGCGCGGGCTCGCTCGTGCGCGTCGTGAATGAGATCTTCAAGGACCTTATAGAGGTGCCGCCCGACGGGGCCTATCAGCCCGAATACGTCGCACTCGAGTCAGGAAGAGAGCCCGAGGAAGTGCCGCCCGAGCATGGCGTCTATCTCATGTACCCGCCCGAGCGCTTGAGGGACGAGATGCCCAATGTGGATGAGCGCCGAATGCTTGAGACGCGCGCTATCGCAGCGTTCATAAAACAACTCGTTGAGAAGCACAGATGGAAGATATGGGACAAGAATGAGAAGAAGCAGCGCCCGGTCGAACTCCGGGATATCGCCGTACTGCTTCGCACCCACACGCCGGTCGACCCGCTGGAAGACGCCCTCAAGCTCTACGGCGTCGACTACCGCGTTATAGGCGGCAAGTTCTTCTTCATGCGCCAGGAAGTGCAGCAGCTCATGGCCGTGCTGCAGGCGATTGACAACCCGTATGACGGCGTGGCCCTAATTGCCGCGCTTCGCTCCCCCTTCCTCGGCGTATCGGATGAGGACATCTTCAACTTCCAGGCCGCGGGTGGCAGCCTCAACTACCTCGATGGCCTTGAGGGGGCCAGCGACGCCGGGGCCGGCGGCACGCCGCTACAGGCCGCGTTCGCCCTGCTGGGTGAACTCCATGAGAAACGCAACGACCTGAGTGCCGAGGAGCTTCTTCGCGAGCTCTACCAGGCGACCAAGGCGCCCATGATCTTTCTCTTAAAACCCGGGGGCGAGCAGCGCGTCCATAACCTCATGAAGATAGCCGACATCGCACGGGCGCTCGCCGAGCGAGGGTTGCTCACGTTCCGGGCTTTTGTCGAATGGCTCAGCGAGCGCGAGCAGGAAGAGGCCGACGAGGCTGAAGCGGCAACCGTTGAGACAGGAGACAACTTCGTAAGAGTGCTTACTGTACATAAGGCCAAGGGACTGGAGTTCCCTATCGTGGTACTGGCAGATCTCGCGAGCGGCAAGCGCGACCGCGAGCCCTTCATAGTGGACCGGAGGCAGGGGACCATCGCCATCCTCACCGGCTCCAAGGACAACGGCATCCGGACAATGGGCTATGACGAGAGCAAACTCTACGAGGGCAAGCGCCTCGAGGCCGAGGAGAAGCGCCTGCTCTATGTAGCCATGACCCGCGCCCGCGACCTTCTGGTCATACCGGCCTACTGGGCCACCCCGCGCGAACTCGACAAGGAGACCGGGCGGCCCAGGGAGGGCCGGCTTCTCTCGTACCTTGCCGATAAGATCCCGCCTCCGGATGAGATTGAGACGGCAGATCTGATCGAGGGCTTCGAAATCTACGATGCCGCCAAACTCGACTTCGAGCCAGACGAGCCGGATGTGCTCAGAGTGACCGCCGATAGCAAACCCGCAGTCCCCAACGCCGTCACGAAACAGTCAGCCGACTGGCGAAACGCATCTGAGGAGCTGCTAAGGGCGGCCGGAGCAGGCCGCAACCTGGCGACCCCGACTGACGCAGTCAAGGCGACCAGGCAGGAAACAAAGAGACACACACCCGCGTTCACGGACGGGCCCAATGAAGCGGCCAATTTCGGGACCCTGGTACACAACCTCTTCGAGCTAGTGGACTGGGAAGAGCCGGAGGATGTCGAGCAGCTCGCTGAGGACGGGACAGCCAGCCTGGATCTTCCGGAAGACAGGGCTGCGGAAGCATCCAGGATGGTCCTGGAATCTCTCAAGTCCGAGACCCTGAAGCGCATCCTCAAGGCCGATGCCTATTATAAGGAAGTCCCATTCGCGGTCAGAGACGGCGATACCGTCCTTGAGGGTAAGATTGATGTCCTCTTCCTCGAAGGCGACGAGATATACGTTGTGGATTTCAAGACCGACCGAGTATCGCCCGAGGAAGTCTCTCCCAGGGCCAGCCATTATCGGCCCCAGGCCGAAGCTTATGCCCGGGCCGTCCAAGCGGCCTGCGGCAGACCACCCCGCGAAGTCATCCTGTACTTCCTGCATGTCATGCAGGCCGAGACACTAGTCGCGGGAAGCGACAGGGCATGATGCCTCCACGTCCGGTCAGTCCCATCCGGTAGCCGGCTCGAGCCCGGACAGAGGTCATTCGCTCCCGGGGTCCTTGAATACCGAGCCCAGGACGGACTCGCCCTCCGCGTGCAACCTGAGCGCCTCGTCCGACCATCTCGCAGCGTCGTAGTCTCTGCGCATCTCCGCTATCCTCCTCCAGCGCTGAAGGGCTTCATTCTCCCTCCCCATCTGGTAGTCGCAGAGGCCTACGAAGAACTCATTGGTGTCGAAGCTCTTCGGCCTGTCGTCGGTATCACGGAGCTCGACGTATATAGGCCGGGCACGCTCCCACTCCCCCCTGCGGGCGTAGATCGTGGCCAGCGTGTTCCTGTAGGCGGTGTTCCCCGATGAGGCCAGCACGGTGAGCTCGGTCAGATGCTCGGCCCTCTCGAGGTCGCGCCCGAGCAGCGCATAGCACCACGCGATGTTGTTGCATATGGCCGCGTTGAAGGGCTGCTCCTCCCATATCTCCTCGAGAAGGACTACGGCAGCCTCCAGGTCGCCGTAGCAGAGCCCGATCATGCTTTCCAATCCCTTGCGCTCGATCTCGCCGAGGCCAGCTTTTATGAATGCGAAGATCGAATCGGCCTCGCCACAGCGGTGTCCTCCGATCGCCCCCTGCACCAGGGCCTGCCTGATCGCTACACTGTCGGCATCGCCGTAGAGCAGGCGGTACCTGCTCACCGCCGCCTCCACCTCTTCGGACCTGCCAGCCTCTTGCAGATTAGCGATGAGAGATACCTCATAACCCTTGTTGGCGCTGCGCTGGAGCAGCGACCTGTGCAGGTCTATCAGCTCGTCGAGCTGCCCGAGCTCGTCCTTGACCGCCAGCGCGAGAAGCTGTCCTATCTGGTTCCCCGGTTCTATCTCGAGCGCAACGGTGATCAGTGAATCAGCCAGCATGTAACGTCCGTCGCTTATCTCAACGCCGGCCAGTATGATACCGGGCCAGCTACCGGCTGTCTCCTTGCCGAGGTGCGGACGCACCATCGTGCGGACAGCCTCCCTGCGCTTCCTGCCCGCCTCGCCCTCTCCGCCCCGGTCCTCCCCCAGGATCTGCAGTGCAGCCTGCAGGGCGAAGCCGACGTCTTCCGGATGCGTCCGAACGTAGTTCTCTATCCTCTCCAGCTCATCCCTGTCGAGGGTGCGGCGATAAGTGTAGTTCTGATATACACCGGCTACGAAGCGGACCCAGTCGTTCCAGAACTTCTCGTACCCGTCCCGGTCGAAAAGGGAGGATTCCATCCTGAAACGCTGCGAGACCTCTACGCAGGATGCCCCGTCATCGGTCCGGCGCTCCGAGGTCATCGATCCCTCGTAACCCGGGCCAGCAACCGTCACCGGTATGGGAATCTTTGCCGTCCAGAGAGGGGTGTCGTGGAGCCTTATCACCGCCTCGCACTCGAACGGGAAGGGCATGACGAAAGGCAGCTCGCGGCGACTGGGACTGGGATAGAACATTGCGGGATCGGCCACCTCGGTACGCCAGGGGAAACTTATCGAGTGCACACTACCCTCGGCCCAGGCGGAATCCTCGAAGACGGCCTCCAGAACCACCTCGGCACAGCTCTCTTCCACGAGATCCCAGTCGACCATCCTGCAGTTGTCCCACAGGCCGTAGCCGAGGTTCTCCTCGGCAAAAGCAGCGCGGTCGGCGCTGTCCGGCCGGGCCATGGCATTCCTCGCAATGTCCGCGAGCTCACCGCGATAGACGCCCCTTACCTCCAACCTCGCCCTGTTACCCGGGACGAGCCGGAGGTCGGCCTCGAGGGAGAAGCCATGGTCCCCGGGATCGGCTTCGGGTATGCGGGCCCTGCGTATATGTCCCTCCCTCGGCAGCGCGATCCCGTAGGCTCCGGCCAGTGATGCCGGAAGCGGCAGGGGGCAGCGGTCCTGAGAGGTAGGGTCGGCATAGAGACTGTCCAGGGAAGGAACGCGCACTATGACGTGGTCGTGCAGGAAAGGCTCAGGGAGACCCTCGACCGGCGTAGGCCCCCCGCCCGCAGTGACGAGGAAGGGCTCTGCATCTATTCCTGCCGCCCCGAGCATCGATATAAGCAGGGCGACCATATCCTTGCAGTCGCCGTACCCGCGCTCCATCACCTCGGACGGTTTCGAAGGGATGATCCTTCCCTCCCTGAGCTCGATGGCGACGTACATGACGTTTTCGACTACATAGGCGAATATCGCATCGAACCTCTCTCGCTTCCCTCTGGCCTCCCTGGTTATCTCGTTCGCCTTTTCCTTTATCGCGGCGGACTCCTCCATCCTGGACCAGAAATCGGTCCTGTACTTATCAAGGCTAGCCTCAACCGATTCGTGGGTGCTGATCCCTATCCACGGGTAAATGTCGTAATAGTCCGGCGAGCAGGATTCCAGGACCATCGGCTCGATATCCTCGACCCTCCATGTCCTGAGAATGCGGCCGTCCGCGTCCGACTCCACCGCCTCGGGGATGTCGCCGGAGACATTCGTATGGATCGTCTGTCCCGGGGCGTATGTGAGCTCCACGACAGCTTCCAGGACATGGAAAAACCCGGGCAATATATAGCGCCTGGACCAGCCGATCGTATACCAGCTCGTTATCTCCCTGTCATAGACAAGGTCTATCACGCTTCCGGGCTCGAGTCCGGGGAACGGGATCACGAGGGCACGCGAGTCGTCCACGTCATTCCAGATCCCTTCGTCAGCCTTTACCATGATATCGGTCCCGGGGACATGGATCACCGTACCGTCGCGCCTGATGACCCTGGCCATCCGGACCTTTGGTATGGCCTCCGAGGCATTGAAAGAGATCTCATAGGGCTGAAATATCTCGACCCCATTCTCGGTGCGCAGGTAGATGGTTTTCCGGTTGCGCTCCATCGCCCTGTCGACCCCGTCTGCGACGCAGCTCACCCTCTCCAGAAGGAATACGGCGTCGGCGCCCTTCATGGTCTCGGCCCTCGTCACACGGTCGGTAAGCCAGTCGGTCGACTCGAGATCGTGGCCGAATACATCGAAAGCGACGGCGGTTTCCGGATCTTCGGGAATATCGGCCTGCTGAACGCTTCCTCCGGCCGAAAGGAGTCTCGAGCGGTATCCATCATCCGCGGGAAAATCGGCTACCAGGCCTTCGAGAATGTCCCTCGCCTCCCCGGCTTCCCCACGCTCAGAAAGGACCATAGCCGCCGCGCTCCGCACAAGTGGGGAGGCTGGCTCGGCCCTCTCGGCACGGGCAAGGAGGGTATCGGCCAGCTCATGCTCTCCGAGGAACAGGGCAGGCGTGGTCAGGATAGAGCACGTCTTGGGTGACAGGTCTCCATCCTCCACGGCCTGCGCGAGCAGCTCTGCCGCCTCTTCGTTACGGTTGAGCCACATCAGCGCCCCGATCCGCTCCTCGACCGTAGAGGGACACCCGGGGCAGGAAGCGGTCAGCGCCTCGAGCAGATCCTCCACAAGGCCTCTGTCGCCTGCACCTATCGCCGAGCTGAGGCACCTCGACAGCCGCGAAACGCTTCGGGGAAACAGTTCGAACGAATACCTGATGAGCTCCACCGCTCTTTCCCTGTCCCCACGCGCCATTGCCCCTGCGGCCGCGTGGAGACAATAGTCCGATT
>CAZSBE010000122.1:0-7737 GCA_964604955.1 uncultured bacterium | reverse complement strand
AGGCTACTCAAGCAGGAATAGGAGCGGCAATGAGCATTGACCCCGGAATCTGGGTGGCGGCCCTGCTGACTATCGCCGTGTTCACGTTCCTCTACAGGGAAAACCCGGTCTTCCGGTTTGCCGAACATCTTCTCGTCGGCGTGTCGGCCGGCTACTATCTCGTGCAGTACTTCTTCTCGGCGGTCTATAAGAAGCTCTACGTCCCCGTATTCGACAATCACGATTACGCCCTCATAATGGGCGGCGTGCTCGGCGTCCTGATGTTCTCGCGGCTCTCCCGCAAGTGGGAATGGGTATCCCGCTATCCGATAGCTTTCTATGTGGCGGCCTGGGCGGGCTATGTCATCCCCTCCTACGTCCAGGTAAGGGTAATCGAGCAGGCCGAAAGCACCATGTTCAATCCCATGGGCCTCCCTCCCGGGCAGGCCATCTCGAGCTTCATCATATTCCTCGGGGTTGTGACCACACTGGCCTACTTCTATTTCTCGGCCGAGCGCAAAGGGGCCGTCAAGGTATCCTCCCACATCGGCATCATATTCATCATGATCGGCTTCGGCGCCACCTTCGGCTATAACGTGATGGGCCGAATAAGCCTCCTTATCGGCAGGTTCCAGTTCCTGCTCACCGACTGGCTGGGCCTCGTCAAGTAGCCACATTAGGATTGACACCGCCTTCGCCGGTTGCTAAGGTGCTGCCGGATATCAAGGAGGGAGACCCGGCCATGCCATCGGACTTCGTACTGGCCTTTCTTTTCACAGCCTTCGGGACCGTATCCTTCTTCACGATGCTCCACCTCATGGGGACCGGGCACACCAGGCACGGGCGTTCCCTGCGGACGGTGCACCGCATTAGCGAACTCCTCGCCGTCCTCGTATTCGCGGCCATTATGACGGGTGTCATCATGGACCTGGTCGAAAACGGGTTCTCGGTCCGGGGCGCCGTAATGATCACGTTCGCCTCCGTGCTGGTCCCGCTTCTTATCATCAAGAACCTCATATCCGAGAAGTACCCGGAGCTCAGGAACCGGCTCATATCGATAGGCGCCACCGTGCTCGTATTCGTCTTCGTGTTCTCGGCGGCGTCGGCCCTATTCAACTATTTCGAGGCCCGCGAGGCGACCGAAGCAGCCGGGCGCATCGGCCCCCCGGTGGACCTGGCCCTGGCCAAGGACCTTTTCGTCACCAAGTGCTCCAAATGTCACCGGCTTGATGCGCCTCTGTCCGAGACCTATACGGCGGAGGAGTGGCGCGCGACCGTTGAGAGCATGCGCAGCAAGGATCCTGCCTGGATAGCCGAGGACGAGGCGCGGGCGATTGCCGAGTTCCTCATCTATGTGGGAGCCGCTAAGTGATGATTGAACTTACCAGAGAGGACCTCGACGATTTCGAATACGCCATCGGCGCGGAGTGGCTTGAGACCAACGGGCTGGGAGGCTTCGCGTCATCCACCGCGCTCGGCATCAACACGCGCAAATACCACGCGCTCCTCACCGTGGCCCAGAACCCGCCGGTCGACCGCGCCGTCATGGTCTCGCGCCTGGACGAGACCGTCACCGTCGGCAGCGAGAAGTACGACATCTCGGCCAGCGAGTACGAGGCGGCGGTCTACCCCACCGGGTATAAGTACCTTGAGAGCGTGCGGATCGACCCCTTTCCCATATTCACCTACGACGTCGGCGGCGTGAAGATCGAGAAGAGCGTCTTCATGGTCTACGGCGAGAACATGACGGTCGTTACATATACCGTCAAATCCGCCCCGGGCGGGCCCCGCAGGAGCCAGGTCGTCCTTAGCATCAGGCCTTTCATCGCGGGCAGGGACCATCACGAGGTCATGCGCGAGAACGACCGGTTCAACCGCGAGGTCCGAGTGGAACCCGAGAGCCTGAGCATGAGGCCCGACCCGGACCTACCACCGGTTTTCATCGGCTTCAGCGGCGGGCGCTTCCAGCACCAGGGCTACTGGTACCGGAACTACTACTATCGCAAAGAACGGGCCCGCGACTACCCTTGCATGGAAGACCTCTACTCGCCGGGCCTCATCGTCTTTAACTTCGACGAGACCGACAGCCAGTCCATCATTCTCTCGACCGAACCCATACCCAATGCGCCCGCGGAGGGCATACGCGGCAAAGAGCTTCGCAGGAGAAGAAGGCTCGTGGTCCCGCCCGTTGCCGATACCGAACTCGGCCAGTACCTCGTACCCGCGGCCGACACCTTCATCGTCAGGCGCGGCTCGGACGGCCGCTCGGTGATTGCCGGTTACCCGTGGTTTACCGACTGGGGCCGGGACGCCATGATAAGTCTCCCAGGGCTCACGCTGGTTACGGGCCGCTACGAAGACGCGCGGCGCATACTCTCGACCTTCATCGCCAACATAAAGGACGGGCTCATCCCCAACCGCTTCACCGACGAGGAGGACGAAGCCGAATACAACACCATCGACGCCACACTCTGGCTCTTCGAAGCCGTTCGGAAGTACTACGACTACACCAATGACTGCGACTTCTTATCCTCCCTCCTCCCGGCCATGCGTGACATCATAGGGCATCATCTTGAGGGCACCATGTTCTCGATAAAGGCCGACACCGACCGGCTGCTGGGCGGCGGCTCGCCGGATGTGCAGCTCACCTGGATGGACGCCAAGGTGAACGGCGAGGTCATCACTTCCCGCGCCGGCAAGGCCGTGGAGATAAACGCGCTCTGGTACAACGCTCTGATGATCATGTCGGACATCTCGGCCGACGCCGGAGGGCTGGCCGACGAGAGCAAGTACGACATGCTGGCGAGCGAGGTGTTCGAGAACTTCAACCGGGAGTTCTGGAACGAGGAGCGCGGATGCCTTTACGACGTGCTCGGGCCCGATTACAAGGACGGCTCGGTAAGACCCAACCAGATATTCGCGATCAGCCTGTCCTACCCCGTGCTGGACAAGTCGCGGCGGAAGTCGGTGATAGAGGTAGTGAAATCCCAGCTCGTAACCCCATTCGGCCTGCGCACGCTCTCGCCGGACGACCCGCGCTACTGCGGCAGATACGAGGGCACGCTCTACGAGAGGGACAAGGCGTATCACCAGGGGACGGTGTGGCCGTGGCTCATCGGCCATTACATCAAAGCTTACCAGCGCACCTACGGCATCTCGGAAGAAACACTTGCCTATTGCGAGGGCCTGCTCAAGGGGTTCCTCGACCACATGAAGGTGAACGGGCTGGGGACAATCGCAGAGGTCTATGACGGCGACCCGCCGCAGCGCCCCTTGGGCTGCTTCGCCCAGGCATGGAGCGTGGCCGAGGTGCTCCGCACCATAGCCGAGGACATCCACGTCAAGCCCAAGGCTTCCCGCCGGCCGATGTCCCACGCGCTCTAGCAAGACGGGATGTCTGAGGCATTACCATCGCTTGACTAATCTCCCGCCATGCCTTTATATGGGACTATCGATGAAAACAGGAGAAATAACGCAATGAAAGCTCACAAAGCGTTTTGGAGAGTGCTTTGCTGGACCGGCGCCATCATCTTGCTGAACGCCGCGTTGAGCACCTGCTTCAGCTACGAGCCCAAGATCGAGGACGAGCCCGAAGCGGCCGACACCACAGCGGCCAGAGCCAGGGTCGAAGGCGAGCCCGAGGCGGCCGAGGCCACCGCGGCTGAGGCCAAAGCAGTGATCGACTCGGTGCCGATGCCGATTTTCAAGCAGGACTCGCTGGCCACGACGGCCACGATGGACACGGCAGCCGCGCTGGTTCCGACCGAGCTCACCTTCTCAGACTCCGCCCTCGCGGACACGCTTTACGCCCGGGAGAAAAAACAGGGACAACCTTTCTATAAGAAGTGGTGGTTCATCGCCGTCGTTGCCGGCGCCGTGACCGCCACTGCAATCGCAATCGCGTCGGGGGACGAGGGCAAGGCCAAGGAAGACCTGCCCGGATTCCCCGACCCACCCGACAAGTAGCGAGGAGGACTGACGCTATGAAGACCTCGATCCCGCGCTCCGGTTTTGTTCTGACGATGTGTCTTGCGCTGCTGGCCGCCGCCGTTGCGTATGCCCTGCCGCAGAAAATCACCTACCAGGGTCTCCTGAGTGAGGACGGAGACCTGGTGACCGGCACCAAGTCGGTGACATTCAACATATACGGGGCTTCCACGGGCGGCACCTCTCTGTGGGAAGAGGTGCAGGACGTCGACTTCGAAAACGGCGCCTTCGGTGTGATCCTGGGCAGCGTCACGCCCATCCCGGCCAGCGTGTTCGAAGGTTCACGGAGGTGGCTGGCGGTTACGATCGAGGGGGGCAGCGAGATGCTTCCGCGTCCCGAGATCGTGAGCGTGGGCTACGCGTTCTATGCGGAGAACGCAGGCGACGCCGCGACCCTTGACGGGCGTGAGTCCTGGGAGTTCGCGGGTTCGGTTCACAGCCATGATTCCCGATACTACACCCAGTCCACCCTCAGCACCACCGACGGGGACCCCCCAAACGAGGGCTCCAACCTGGTGCACTGGGACATTCTGAAAGGAGTGCCTACGGGTTTCGCTGACGGCATAGACAACGCCGCGGCAGGCCCGACCGACCACGGCGCGCTCACCGGTCTCGCGGACGACGACCACCCCCAGTATGCGCGCAAGACCGTGCTCAAGACTTCGGACGCCAGCGCGCCCAACGAGGGCTCCAATCAGGTACACTGGGACAACCTCACCGGCATGCCCGAGGACTTCGCCGACGGCATAGACAATACGGCAGAGGGGGGGGCCAGCGACCACGGCGAGCTGGGAGGCCTCGCAGACGACGACCATCCGCAGTACGCCCAGGAGGTACTACTCCAGACGTCGGACGGCACCGCGCCCAACACGGGCACCAACCAGGTCCACTGGGACAACCTCGCCGGCGTCCCATCGGGCTTCGTTGACGGCGCCGATGACATCACGACCAGCGCGTCGCTCATAGTCTCGGGCAGCATGGACCCGCAGCGCATCACGGGAACGGCGGTGACCGAAAGCGACGACCGGCTGCTGACCGCGGCGCAGAAGGACTCGCTCACGAGCGGCGGCATCACCAGTCTTCACTACCATGAGGAGATCGGCGACGTGAGTTCCGTCAGCACAGGGCCGGGGCTGACAGGCGGCGGCCTTTCGGGCGCGGTCACGATATCGCACGCGGCCGACGCCAGCGCCCTTCCCAACGCGCATCACTACGCGCCCGTACTCGCCAGCATACGGATCGACCAGTACATGAACAGGGACCTGGGCATAGACGACGTCACGGCCGTGACCATCGACTGTCCCGCGGCCGGTTTTCTCTACGTGGCCTTCTCGGGCACGCAGTACTCCTACGTGACCACAGTGACGCCTCCCCCCGTCCTCGTTCCCAGGCGCTACCTGGCGAAGTACGGGTTCGGGCTCGATGACGACAGCGCCTTCGAATTCTCGGTCACGAGCTCCGCATACGACACGACGGCCTATGAACTGGGAGAGGGCAATTCCTACCTCCCGGCCAACGCCGTTTCGGCAAGCACCGTCCTGGCCGTTACGGCCGGGGAGCACGACGTTTACCTGCTCACCCAGACCCTGGCCCTGGACCCGGACGCCGACAACATATTCAAGGGCATTTCCCTGACGGCGATCTACTTCCCCCTGGGTGAAGTCATAACGCTGCCTCCCGGCGCCTCCGGGGAGGGCGAAACCTCAATCGACGAACCGGGACAATAGGAGGGCCGGACTATGAAACGCTTAGCCGCAATAGCCCTGGCGGTGCTGGGGATTGCCGCGTGCGCCGCTCCCTGCCGGGCCACCTATTCGGTACCCATATCCTCCTTCAGCGAGGCGGCGGGCAAGGCGTCGGCAGGCCAGTATGAGATCGCGTTCACGGTCGGCCAGGCCTCCCCCATCGGGTCGGCGAGTGCGGGCAGCTTCGCCCTCGTCTCCGGCATCGTACCCGTGGTGATGGACCTCGCGCCTCCGGTCATCCTGCACACACCTGCGCCCCTCGTGGCCGCCCGGCTGGCGGTCGCGGTCGAGGCGGATATCGAGGACCAGGTGACCGGAGTGGACAGCGTGATGCTCTACTATCATGAGGGCGGACTCACGTCTTTCAAGACTGCCAGGATGGACCTCGTCTCGGGGATGACTTATGAAGCCGAGATTCCGGCTTCCGCCGTGACCGAGCGCGGCCTGGTCTATTACATCGAGGCCACCGACGGTATTGGTAATACGTCCACCGTCCCGCGCGGCGCGCCCGACTCGCTTCAGAACCTCCCGGTTTACTTCGCAGCGCTCACCTCGGACATGAACCTGCCTTCGGGCCGATACGGCATGATCTCGCTTCCCGGGACCCCCACCGACGGCAGCCCGGACAGCGTTCTCGTGGATGATTACGGAACGTACGACGTTACCGAGTGGAAGCTGGGGCGCTGGAGGGCGGGCGAGGCGTGCACGACGGGATGCTATGACGAGTACCCGGACATAGCCGACTTCGCGCCGGGCAGGGCCTACTGGCTCATACTCAGGTCTTCCAGGATGTTCGATTTCAGCGGAATATCCACCGACATGTCGCGGCCCTGTCCCATTTATCTCGAGAAGGGATGGAACCAGATCGGCACGCCCTATGCCTTCGGAACCAGGTGGTCCACGGGCTGGGTCGTTTACGGCGGCGAGAGATACGCCATCGGCAGCGAGCACGTCGTGGGGAACGACACGATAATGATCGAGGACAACCTCATCGCCTATAGCGGAGCTTATGAGAGTTTTCAGACGCACCTGGGGGCGTGGACGGGCTACTGGGTCTTCAATGCGGGCACCGATGATGTCGAGATCGAATTTCCACCCGTGATGTCGGCGGCTAGCGCTATGGGGGCCCCGTTTGCAGGCCGGGACATCGACGTTCTCTTCCGCGTCGAGGTCACCGAGGAGCGGGGCAGGGACGCCCCGCGGACCAGCATCTGCTACGCCGGAATCGCCGAGGGCGCCAGCGACGGGTGGGACTCCAAAGATCTCCACTCGCCCCCGCCCCTCGAAGGCCATATGGGCGCCGCCTTCCGCCACCGCAGCTGGGGCCGGCTCTCGGGCGATTACATGACAGATATTCGCAGCCCGGCCGGAAAGGGCCAGATGTTTGCGGTCACGATCGAGTCGCCCCTGGAGACATATGTCACCGTGGAGGTCACTCCGCTCGCTGACCTGCCGGAGGGCTGGGGGACCGCCATCTATGACCGCGCCCGAGGGATCAAGCTCACCGGCTTCGCCGAGCCCCTGGTACTCCATGTGCCCGGGCGCGCCGAGTTCGAGCTGGCGCTCGGTACGGATGAGTTCATCGAGGGCGAAGAGGCTTCATCGAACCTGAAGCTCAGGACCCAGCTCCTCTCGCTCGTACCCAACCCGTTCGCCGAGGATGTCAGCGTCTCCTTCTACCTGAGTTCGCCTCAGCAGGTAAGCGTGGATGTATTCAGCATAGAGGGAGCGCGTGTCGCGCGGCTCGCCGACGGCGTGCTCGGCGCGGGCGTGCACTCGAGGAGTTGGGACGGCAGGACACCCTCGGGCCGGGACGCGGCCCCGGGCGTGTACTTCCTGAGGATGCGCGCCGAAGATGCCACGAGTTCAAGCAAGGTCATAAAGCTGAGATAGGCCCGTATGGCGCGGGGCTGCCGCGCGGCTTATTTCACCACCAGAGCCTTGCGGGTAATGGCGGCCGACTCCCCGCGGACCTTCACTATGTAAATGCCCGCACTTTGCTGGCCGGGGAAATGGAACGCGTTCT
>CAZSBE010000121.1:403-7763 GCA_964604955.1 uncultured bacterium | reverse complement strand
ATATCACCCATCTGGAGGACCGTCCGGTTCTTGTTATAGTTGACTCCGCCGTAGACCAGCGCGAGGATTCCAAGGACTACGAGTACGATTCCAACGGTTTTCATTTCACTTGCCCTTTCCTGTCCATGCACCACCTGCAGGCGCCTCCGCTCCAACTCTGCCGGAAGCACCTGACGGCGGCGGCGATCACGAACAGAAGGTGGGTGTCGCTACCCCACCACGCCTTATCAGCGGAGGTAGAAAGCGATCCCGACGCTCGCATAGTTGAACGAGTCATCGTTGAGCCCGATACCGATCTCGCCGACCAGGTCCGCTTTGTCGGACAGGCGGTACTCGATTCCGGGCACGAGGTGCAATCTCGTGAACGTGTCGTCGAACCCCGGCGGGGCATCCTTGATCGACTCGAACGAGGCATCCAGAGCGCCGTACAGCTCTATGCTCTCGTTCACGTGCCCGCTCAACAGCGGCGTGATCTCGAACCCCATGGTGTCGAAATAGTTGTCTTTACCGAGAACCCAGTGGATGCCTCCCGCCAACGAGAAATCCAGGCCGGCATGCTTTTCCTTACCCTTCAGAATCCACAACTCGCCATCCGCGCCGACGAACGTGCCATTCTCAAAGAAGCCCAGCTTGGCTTCGGCGTCGAAGCGGTCGGTGAATCCGTATCCACCACGGGCCGCGATCCCGAACTCGTTATCTGCGCCGTCCTTGCCGAATGCCAGGATCGGGGCGACCATCAGCTTGAACGTGCCCTTGTCCACCGTCTCCGCGGACTGCATTACGCCTATGTACTGAGCTGCCGCCGGCAGCACAAAACAAAAGATCAGAACTGCAACAACAACGCCCCGAATAATCCACATATCAAACCCTCCTCCGTAAAGTCTATGCCCCACGCTTCTTCTGGCCGAAGCACCGGCTACAGCCTTTGCCCCCGAATGAGACGCACCAGCACAGCAATAACCGCGATGACGAGTAGAACATGGATGAAGCCGCCCAGAGTGAAGTGCGTAAGGAAGCCGAGGAGCCATAGAATGATGAGTATGACTACGATTGCCCACAACATGCGACACCTCCTACCGTACTACCGGGAAACCAGAGGGGCGGTGCCCAACGAAGGTGCCTCTCTGATCGCCCAGTTCGACGCTGTATTGTCTCTAGTCTCTTCATCTCTTGTCAAGCGAATTGTGGCTGGCGAAGTGAACCGCCCCGGTCTTGTCGGAGTCTCCGTTATGTGACTCCCGCCACCATGAATGGAGCGTCCTGCCTCTGGTGGCGAATCTCATGGTTAGATAAAGGCTTTGTTGCACTTCGCCTTCCAACTGGCAGGACGGTACCCTGGGCAGCGGGTGAGTACACGGAAGTTGTATTAAAGGGGGATTCTGCCGCGGGGCAGTCTTCGGGCAATCTCCCTGATCAATCCTGACGTAGGACGCTTGAGGAGCGTCTCACTATCGTACGTGACTCGGTCAGGGGGCGTTGAAGTACGGTATCTCTTCTTCTTGATCCGGTCACTCTCGATGAACCTCGTTCTGACCTTCGCGTGAGTGCCGGTCGTCCAAAGAATGGGGGCAAGTCCAGGCGTAAGCCTATACCCCACATACAGAAAGCCCTTCTGCTGGCTGGCAAAAGGGCCTTCTCGTACTAACTGGCAGGCGTGGCAGGACTTGAACCCGCAACCCCCGGTTTTGGAGACCGGTGCTCTAGCCAGTTGAGCTACACGCCTACCTATGTATCAATACCGTGGTTTTCGGCTTATTGCTTAGGGACATTAACAAACAGGGCCGGCCCCGTCAAGGTTAAAGGGGATTGTGCAAATCAAGACCTGACCCCATGTAAGAGGCGGCCGGTGTGGGAGCGCTTCGAGCGGGCGACGCGGTCGGGCGGGCCTTCGACCACGATTTCGCCTCCCCCGTCTCCTCCCTCCGGCCCCAGGTCGATGATGTAGTCGGCGCACTTTATGACTTCGAGATTATGCTCTATGACCACCACCGTGTTCCCGTTCCGCACGAGCTTCCGGATAATCTTCACCAGATTGGCGATGTCGTCGAGATGGAGCCCCGTAGTGGGCTCGTCCATGAGATAGAGGACGCGGCTGCCGTCCGCGCGCCCGATCTCGCGCGCGATCTTGAGCCGCTGGGACTCGCCGCCCGATAAGGTGTTGGCGGGCTGGCCCAGCGTTATGTAACCGAGTCCCACGTCCTTCAGAAGATGCAGGGCCGGCAGCGCTGCGGACTCGTGCCGGAAGAAGTGTATGGCCTCGTCCACCGTCATCTCGAGCACTTCGCTTATGTTCTTGCCGTTATAGTAGATCTCGAGAATCTCCTTCTTATAGCGCCTGCCGAAACACTCCTCGCAGGGCACGTAGATGTCGGCCAGGAAGTGCATCTCTATCTTGTTGGACCCCTCGCCCTTGCAGGTCTCGCATCTTCCGCCCGGCACGTTGAAGGAGAAGTGCGAGCGGGTGTAGCCGCGCCGCTTCGCAGATTTCGTCTGGGCGAAGGCCGACCTCACGGCGTCGAAACCCTTGACATAGGTGATAGGGTTGGAACGGGGAGTCTTGCCGATGGGCGACTGGTCGACGAGCACGACGTCCCGGATCTTCTCTATGCCCTCTATCTTATCATGCGTGCCGACGTGCTCCACGGCGGAGGTCCTCGACCTTACAGCGTTATAGAGGATGTCCTCGACCAGCGAGCTCTTGCCCGAGCCCGACACGCCCGTGACGCAGATGAAGTTGTAAAGGGGCAGGCGCACGTCGATCTTCTTGAGGTTGTGCTCCGCCGCTCCCTTTATGGTGATGTTGTCCTTGAGGTTGGGAAGAGCGATCGGCTCGCACTCTATTTTGGCCTTGCCCGAGAGATACATGCCCGTCACCGATTTCTGATTGCGCTTCAGGGCCGCCGGCTTGCCGTCAAACAGGATCTCGCCGCCGTGAGCGCCCGCGCCGGGACCGAGGTCGATGACATGGTCGCTCCCCAGAATCACCCTGGGGTCGTGCTCGACCACGAGCACCGTGTTGCCCCTCGAGCGGAGCTTCTTGAGCACCTTGAGCAGCCTGTCGGTATCCCTGGCGTGCAGGCCTATGGTGGGCTCGTCCAGAACGTAAAGGGTGCCGGTGAGCCCCGCGCCCAGGGCCGTCGAGAGATTGATGCGCTGAGCCTCGCCCCCCGACAGCGTCTTGGACTGCCGGTCGAGCGTCAGATAATCGAGCCCGACGTCCATGAGGTATGAGAACCTCGAATCGAGTTCTTTGAGAATGTCCGCCGCGACCGTTCTCTGGCTCTCGGTGAGCTCGAGGTTCTTGAAGAACTCTCCGGCCTTGCCGATATCGAGCGCCGAGAGCTCGGCGATGTTGAGGCCCCCGAGTTTGACGTTGAGGGCTTCGGGCTTGAGGCGCGTGCCCAGGCAGCCCGGACAGTTCTCGAGCGACAGGTAGCGGCGCACGAAGAACTTGGCATAGGCCCTGTAGCCCTTTTTCCGGAGCCTCTCGAGGAACCCCAATATGCCCGGGAAACGGCCCTTGCCGTTCAAGATGAACTCCTTCTGCTCGTCGGTGAGCCGGGAGTAGGCGACATTTGACGGGATGCCCTCCTTGTCGCAGGCCCTCAGCATATAGCGCTTCCAGTAATTGAACTGGGGCTTCGACCAGGGCTCGATGGCGTCGCCCGCGAGCGTCCGGTCCCTGTTGGGGATGATGAGATTGAGGTCGAGCGTCAGCTTGTTTCCGAAGCCGCGGCACTCGGGACACGCCCCGTAAGGGCTGTTGAAAGAGAAAAGCAGGGGCGAAAGGTTCTCATAGCGCTTGCCGCAATCCGGGCAGCGCAGGCCCCTGAAGACCTTGTACATCGCGCCGTTCTCTTTCACGATGTGGACCTCGTCGCTCGTGCTCATGGAGAAGCACAGGTCCAGCGCCTCGGCCACCCGGGCCCTGCTGTTAGGGGTTATGCTCACGCGGTCCACGATGACGTCGATGGTCTCGTCCTTCTCTATGTCCCCGGGCTCGAGGTCGGCCACCTCCCTGACGTCGCCCCTCTGGAGAACGCGGGCGAAGCCCTGGAACATGAGGCGCTTCTTTATCTCGCCGGGAAGCGAGACGGCGAGGGGGAAGCCGATCATCACCCTGCTCCCCTCCCCGAGCGAGAAGATGTGGTCGGTTCCCATCTGCGTCCCGGTTCGCTTGACGGGTACTTCGCAGTCGTCGCAGTATATGGTGCCCACGCGCGCGTAGAGCAGGCGGAGCAGGTCGTAAATCTCGGTGGCCGTCCCCACGGTGGAGCGCGACGTCTTTGTCGGGTTGGACTGTTCGACGGCGACCGCGGGGAGAATGCCCTTTATGTCGTCGATATCGGGCCGCGAAACGCGCTCGAGGAATTGCCGGGCGTAGGTCGAAAGCGATTCCACGTACCGGCGCTGCCCTTCGGCATATATGGTATCAAAAGCCAGACTTGACTTGCCCGAACCGCTGACCCCGGTGACGACGGTGAGGCTCCTGTGGGGGATAACAACGTCTATATTCTTGAGATTGTGCTGACGCGCTCCCCTTACTGTGATTGCGGTTTCCATTTATGCTCCCCGCCGCGGTCCGGCTCCCCACCGGACTAACATAATAGGGCGGCGACCCGAACGCAACCGGGGCCGGAGGCCCCCAGGCTACTTAGAGTAATTCCTACTGCCGTCGGCATAAGTCATTAATTTTACTGCAATTAAGGAAACACAAAAATATCCGGCAAAAAAATCTCTTCAATCCTTGACTAGCCCGGCCGCACTGGGTTAGAATTTCAGTGGGTCAGGTACCCTGCCCCTGCGGTGCGCTCCTGACGCCCTGAACCGATCGCACTCGAGAGCACGAAAGAGCTCGCCCCTGGGTTCACTAGAGTGTAGGAGACACCCCCGGGTCGGAGTCCTGACTCCTTTTTTTGTCCTCGTCTTCCCCAACGCTCACCAGGCTTCTCCTGAGTTCGGCTTCCATTAAAATGCTCGCACCCCCATCGGATGTGTCCTCAGAGATTAGCACACGCGCAGGCGGAGTACAAGTTCTTGCGCTCTCTCCCCCGGGGCGACGCAGGCTGAGGCGGTGAGCTTGAGCGGGAGCTCGGGCCGAGATCGAGTGCTTGAGGGGGGAACTCAGGCCGACACGGTGCTCTTGAGGGGGGAACTCAGGCCGACACGGCATCCTTGAGGCGCGAGCTAAGTGCGGAGTACCGCCGGTCCGTTCTCACGTTCTTGACGGCGATGCCGACGGCCCGCCGACTGCCCACCAGGACAACAAGGCTCCTCGCCCTCGTTACGGCCGTGTAGAGGAGCTTCCTGAAGAGCATGATGTAATGCTGGGTGAGTACAGGCATGACGATGCAGGGGAACTCGCTACCCTGGCTCTTGTGCACAGTGACGGCATACGCCAGCGTCAGCTCATCGAGCTCGGAACGGTCGTACTCTACCCTGGAATCGAAGTCGACGGTCAGTTTGCCTTCTTCCGCGTCGCACTCGAGCACCCGGCCTATGTCGCCGTTGAAGACCGCCTTCTCGTAGTTGTTCCGGAGCTGCATGACCTTGTCTCCCTCCCTGAACCTAAGCTCCCCCATGCGCTTCCCGCCGGAGTTGAGGGCCTCCTGGAGCATGGCATTCAGGTTGGTGGCCCCGGCGTCGCCCTTGTACATGGGCGAAAGCACCTGGATGTCGGTGAAACTGTCGAAACCGAACCTCGCCGGGAGGCGCCTGCTCACCAGATCCACGATAGTATTGGCGACGGCGGCCGGGTTCTCCTGGTCGAAGAGGAAGAAGTCGCCCTCGGAGCGGCTGAACTCCGGGAACTCCCCCCTGTTTATGCTGTGGGCGTTCTCCACGATTGTGCCGGTCTCGTCCTGCCGGAATATGCGCGTCAGCCTGTGAACCGGAAAGCAGTCGGCCTGAATCAGGTCCTTGAGGAAGTTCCCGGGCCCCACGGGCGGCAGCTGGTCCACGTCCCCGACGAACACAACCGAAGTCGTGGGCCTGATGGCCTTGAGCAGGGCCGAAGCGAGCGATATGTCAAGCATCGACGCCTCATCGACGACGATGAGGTCCGCGTCGATCGGGTTCTCCTCGTTCCGCCTGAAAAACCCGTCCTTGGGATTGAACTCGAGAAGCCTGTGTATGGTTTTTGCCTCCATGCCTGTGACCTCGCTCATGCGCTTGGCCGCACGGCCCGTCGGGGCCGCCAGGTTGATGGCGAGGTTATTGGACTCATAGACCTTCACGAAGGCCTGGACGATCGTGGTCTTGCCGGTGCCCGGCCCGCCGGTGATGACAGTGAACCCCGACTTGAGACCGTGGGTTATGGCGTTGAGCTGGCTCCCGTCGTAGGTCACGCCCTGGGTCTTCTCGATGGCCAGCAGCGTTGAATCGATGTCATCCAGGTTGGGGTTGTGCTCTACGTCGCAACGCGCCTTGAGGTCCATCACCACGGATGTCTCAGCCTCGTAGAGAGAGGGAAGGTAGACTTTCTCATCTTCTACTGTGACCTCGCCGTCCCGGCGGAGCTCATATAGCGCTTCTTCGAAGGACGGCTCGCCCACTCCAAGAAGCGAGACACATCGCGCCCCCAGGAACTCGAGCGGCAGGAAGACGTGGCCTTCATCGGTGCCCTGCCCGAGAACGTAGGTGATACCCGCCTTGATGCGCATCGAGGACTCGGGGTCTATGCCGAGCTTGTAGGCGATCTCGTCGGCGGTTACGAATCCGATGCCCCAGATCTCGGAGGCGAGCCTATAGGGATTGTCGCGCACGACCTCGATGGCCTTGCTGCCGTAACGCTTGTATATCTTGAGGGCGCTCGTGGCCCTGATGCCGTGGGACTCGAGGAACATGACCAGCTCGCTCACGGCACGCTCGTCCCGCCACGCCGCCTTGATGGCCTTGAGCCGCACCTCGCCGATGCCGTCCACCTCGAGGAGACGCCGGGGCCGCTTCTCGATAATCTCGAGAGTCTTATCCCCGAACCGCTCCACTATGCGCTGGGCCATTTCCTTGCCTATGCCCTTGATGAGGCCCGAACCCAGGTAGCGCGCTATGCCCCCGGTTGTATGAGGGGGGACGATCTCGTAGGACTCGATCCCGAGCTGGGTCCCGTAGCGTGGGTGCACCACCCATCTGCCGCTTATGCGCAGCCGGTCACCGGGACCTATTCTGGCGAAATGGCCCGTGCAGGTGAACTCGTCGGACTCGGTCCGGAAACGGAAAACCGTGTATCCGTCCTCGGAGTGGAATGTAACATTGCTTACTTCCCCTTCGACGCCTTCTATCTTCTCGGTGTATCTGCGCTCATCCGCGCCCACGTGCGCGTGCGCGAGCCATCCCTGGCGGAAAACCGGCACTTCCTGGA
>CAZSBE010000121.1:0-393 GCA_964604955.1 uncultured bacterium | reverse complement strand
ACAATCGCGTGCCCTCCCCCGCACAACCTCGCAGGCATGCTCCAGCACGCCGCCTACGACATCGAGACACTCCCGGACGGCTGCCGGGCTGCCGGGAAGGTTGAGGATTAAAGTGCTGCCCCTGATCCCGGCGACCTGCCGCGATAGAATGGCGGTGGGCACGTCCTCGGAAGTCCGCATCCGCATCGCTTCGCATATTCCCGGCGCCTCGCGCTCGATTACAGCCCGGGTCGCCTCCGGGGTCCTGTCGGTGGGTGACAGGCCCGTCCCTCCGGTGGTAAGGACCAGGTCCGGCACGCCGGTGTCCGACATGTACCGGAGGTACTCGCTGATGCGGTGCTCTTCATCGGCCACCACGTCCTGCCTTATTATCTGCCACCCCCGGGCCTCCAC
>CAZSBE010000120.1:0-7829 GCA_964604955.1 uncultured bacterium | reverse complement strand
TGTTGTTGAGCCAGGTGGGGTTCTCGAAGCAACCGTCGATTACTACCCCGTCCCAGAGGCCGGTGGCGTAGATCTGATCCGCAATATATGACGCGAGCCATTCTCCGAGTGTCCGCCCGTAGGGGTCCTCCGGGCAATTCGTTGTGAAGTTCAAGACCCATAGGTAATCGGGGTCTCCCATCTTGTAACCCTTGTTATCGTAAAGCCACCAGTCGCTCGCCGCCACCTTGTCCCAGTACTGCCTGGCGGTCACCGAAGTGATGGCCTCCTCGGGCCACATGAGAGCCGCCGGGAAGTATGCCAGAATTACTATGTCGGGGTTGAGCGCCCGGAGCGTGTTTATGATCTCAGGCCCGGTGTCCTGCATACCTGCCGGCAGGACGACCATGTC
Organism: uncultured bacterium; assembly: GCA_964604955.1. Classification (GTDB taxonomy): domain Bacteria; phylum Arandabacterota; class Arandabacteria; order Arandabacterales; family JALGWA01; genus JALGWA01. The sequence continues at coordinate 7,438 of CAZSBE010000120.1, read as the reverse complement.
GTATCTGCTGAGCCGCGGGCAGTCCTCTAAATGAGGTTCGGTCACGTAGAAGTTGGCGACCCTCGGATAGGAGTGAGGCGTCGCTCCCGGAGAACTCGCCGTCAGAACCGCGAGCAGGAAGATCGTGACAACTGATGTCCTTTTAGCAAACATAGGCGGTACCTTGCCTGGCCCCATCCTGATTTCAGCAAATGCTGTGCCATGAAATCCGACGCCGTCTAAGCCGTTCAAACTTCGAAAGAAAACGGGTTACAGGCAGGAATTCACCCGTAACGTCCTTGTTACGTTATTGCGTTCTGCACATGAATCTGGTCGGGAGGAGTGCAAAACCACTTTAGCGGAATGTGGAGAGGGGCCTTCAGGGCGGCCGAGGGGCCTCGAGAGAGTCAACTCACGGGGGGGTGCGGCATAAAGCAGGGCGCGATCAGGAGCGGGCCGGGGCTCAGTACCGGCCGTATTCGCGCACCAGCTCGAGGACGCGCTTGTAACGGGCGAGGCTCACCTTGGGCGGGACTGAGTGGTCCGAGTGATAAATGTAGCCGCCTCCGGCCTTGCCGAGCCCGACCTTGTTGCGGATCTCCTCGACCATCTCCTTTTCGCCCCGGGAAATCACTTCGAAGTCTATGCCGCCCATGAAGGCCAGGCGGTCGCCGTATTCGCGCTTGAGCTCGAGAAGGTCCATGTTGGCCTTCACCTCGATAGGCTGGAGGCATGTCATGCCCGCCTCGATGAGAAGCGGGATGACCTTGCGCACGTCCCCGTCGGTGTGGTACACCACGGGCAGCCCGCGCTCGCGGAAGAAGCCGGCCAGCCGCTTCTGGAAGGGCTGCAGTAGGTCCTTATACATATCTATAGAGAAAAGCGTGCCTTTGCCGTAGGCTATATCGCCCCAGATCCAGCCTCCGTCCACCTCGTACCCCGAGCCCAGTATCTCCTCGCACATGGCGAGGTTCATGTCGGTAACGGCGGCGAACACCTCCCTCACGAGCTCCGGGTCGACCACCATGCTCTCCAGCAGATTGGTGACGCCGAACTTGGACCAGGTGGCCTCATAGGGGTTGTGCATGACGATGACGACGAAGCGCCCGTCCTCCCTGTACTTCCGGTAGCGCTCGGCCAGGTCGGCAGGCAGCCGCTCGGGCGAGGGCTCAAGCCTGGGCTCGAGTTCCGCCCATTCCTTCCGGCCCTTCAGCGGGAATGAGACGAGCCCGGGCGTGGCGGTCGAGCCCTTGATGTACTTGAAGACGCCGCCGTCGCTCACGCGCTTGAGGACATACCGTTCGTCATCCTCGATGACTTCCTCTTCGAACATGAATGACGGGTCTATGGGGATCTGCCTGATCTCGGTGCCGAAGTAGTCCCAGATGGAGTCCCGGTCGCGCGCTGCTGCTGCCGGCATTCCCTCGCCGAGCCATCTCTCAATGGCCTCGTCCCAGTAGCCGTCGTGAATGGGTACGCGGTCGGGCGTGCCCCGATTGAGAGCTATCGCCACTCTTTCACGTGAGGTCATGCCCGGGTTCCCTGCATATGTCGTCACCGTGCGGCAGCGGATAGGGTCCCTCGGCCGTCTCCCGCCATAGGGCGGCGATCACGGCGACAACGACTATGGTGCATGCGGCTATCAGGACGACCGGCGCCGGCCTGTCCTCTTCCAGCCAGGCAGGTACTATGCCCGAGGTCGAGCGCTCGGCCACGTTGAAAAACACCACCGACGTGGCGTTGATTATGAAATGCGATACGAGACCGGGGATAAGCGAGCCCGTCCTCATGTAAAGAAACCCGAGGAACATTCCGAGTACGAAGGCGCCGGAGAAGCGCCACAGCGTGTGCAGCAGCGCGAAGACAGCGGTGGCTATGAAGAAGGAAGCCCACCTGCCGGCCCTTTTGTTCAGGGAGTTCTGGAGTATGCCCCTGAAGACGAACTCCTCGCTCACTGAGGCGCCGACGGCCGCGATCAGGACGGCGTAGAGAAGCTCGCCGAAGCTCCGAGCCCGGATGAGGTCCTCGAGCGCGTGCAGCACTTCCGGCGGCGCCTTGAAGCGCTCGAGCACGACGGCCTCAAGGCTCATGGCCGGTATCATGATCGCGAAGCTCCCGATCACCGTGAGCAGGAGTATCCTGGGCGAGACGGCGCCCATTCCCACGTAGCGGGCCGGAGAGCCTGTCTTGGCCCTCAGCCAGGCATACGACATCAGAACAAGCACCAGTGTGGATATGACTGTCAGTTCTCTTAAGGCAAGCAAATTGAAAAACGGCAGGATTACAATGGAGGAAGCCAGATACGAGACACCGAATATCAGAACGCCGTCAAGCCATCGGAGTGTCCTCATCGTATCGTTGCGTGGGACCCATAGGTGGAACCGGGGGCTCGCCATGCCGAGCAGTCTAGTCCATGCTCAGACTCTTGCGCTCCGCCTCCGAAAGGTTCTCGCTGTCCGTATCCCGTGGTTCACCTTTCTTCTTTAGGGCCTCGGTGTAGGAATCCTTGACTCTCTCGATGACGGCTTCCAGCGACTTGTCATCTGTCACGCGCTTTATGGACCATATGCCCGGGCCCGACTCGATCCATATCTTGCCGCGCTTGCGGTTCAGGTTCGCCACCGGGACCCAATCCAGCGAGCTGCTCATATAACCGAACGATGCGGTAACCGAGAGCCCGTCGGCCACTCCCAGGATCTTGTCGACCGTTTCCGAAAGCAGGCTCACTTCGGGCTTGGCAAACTCGGCCCTGAGCCTCACGTCGGGAAGATCGAGCTCCTCTATGTACAGGCCCTTTTCGGCGCCTATCCCGAGGCACTTGAGAGCGTAGGCCCTCTTGGGCGTCACCGAAAGCATCGATGCGAGCAGAAGCGTATGGCCTGCGAATGCCTGGGCCAGCATGATGCATCCCGGCTCGCAACTCCAGTCGAACTTGGGGTGCTTCTGCGCCAGAGTGGAAAGCGTCACCTTCATCCACTCCAGGTGCTTCGAATAGAGCGGAACCAGGGAGTCCCCCGAACCGTCCCCTGCCTCGACTATGAAAACCCTCCCCTTGCTGTCGCCCGCGAGAAACCCGACTTCCCTGGGTTCGCCGCGGTCGGGAAGATCGTCGATAAAAACGAGATCATCGATCTCGCCTGTCAGGGCCTCCAGGGTCAGGCGTTTCAGCTCCTCGCCGCTGTCTATGCTCCTCTTCTCAATGCGCACTCCTCAGGTCTCACCTCCGTTCGCCGCCTGGCAATTGCCGACTCATCCATAAGTATGAGCCGCGTTATTGATTCCACGCATTCCGATGCCTTAGACTCGGGGAACGCTCCCAGCAAAGGCACTTTCCTCTCACCAGCCTGCTCGGCTGCCTGATCGCGCATGATTATACCATAATTCCTTAGGTTTATCTTAAGAAAATCTCGTGAGACCCCGGAAATCTTCCGGAAGCACTGCCCGCCCTCGGCCGGGCTTGCCGCCCGGTTCACGACCAGACCGATCCTCACCGCCGGGGCCGCCGCATTGATTCGCTTGATGGCCACGTAGGATGACCGCATGGAGTCTATACGCGGTTCGGTCAGCACCACGACCAGGCTCGAATGACGCCAGACGGCATAGCTCGTATCGGCGAGCGGCGAGGTATCTGAGACGACCAGCCTCGCCTCCCTTCCCGCCGCCGCCAGAGGCTCCACGATGTCGAGGCCTGAGTCGGCCGGGCTGCGATTGCCGCCGTAGATGGTGACGACGGGCAGCTCCCCGAAGGCCTCATTGGTCATGAGCGAGTCACCCGGGGCGCCTCCCTCGACGCATTCGGTAAGCTCCAGCACGTCGGGCTGGTCGGAGTCCGCGTTGACGAGCGTCACGCGATAGCCCCTCGACCTGAGGCTGAACGCGAGATTGGCCGAGACCAGCGACTTGCCCTTCACTCTCTCGCCGGACGTTATGCTTATGTAGGTTGCGTCCGGCAACCAGGCGGCCGTCTCCCGGCTGCTGTCCTGGAAGGCGCCGGCGTCGGCATCGGGCCCGTCCGCCGGCCGGCGGGGTTCAGCCCCGGAAAGGAATATATGCGATACGTCTGAAAGCCCGCGTCCGAGTTTGCGTCTGGGTCTTGGTCTTTCTCCCTGACCATCGCTCACACTAATTCACCACCACCAGCGAGTTCTTCCCTCCATGCCTGTCGTCCACATCGACCGGGTTGCTGGGATCGCTCTGCCAGTTGCCGTCAACAATGAACTTGTACTCATAGGTGCCGGGATCGAGGCGCGCGATGGCGATCCACACGCCGTCCTCATCGTCATCATTCATGTCGACGGCCTCGCCCCACCCGTTGAAGTTCCCGATGAGGCTCACCTTGCTCGCGCTGGGAGCGTTGATCCTGAAGAGCACTCCGCCGGCGACCGGCACGGGCCCGTAGATTTCCTTGACGGGCTTATCGATGGAAGTCTGCACGGCCTCTTCTACGAACACCTTGGCCTCTTCCCTCAGGACCTCGTTTGCCAGCCTCAGGTACTCGCGGTAGCCGCGGGAGCGGCGCGAGTACTCGGTTATCGGCACGCCGTAGCTGGCCGCCTCTCGCAGCTTGACATTGGTGTGGATTATGGTGTCGTACACGCGGTCCTTGAAATTGCCGAAGACGTCGTCGGCTATCTCCGCCGAGAACTTGGACCTGCCGTCGTAAATCGTGCAGAGCGCCTTGTACCTGACCTCATGCGAAAGCTCTTCCCTTATGAGATCGATCATATCGAGAAGCCGGCCCACTCCCCATAGCGAGAAGAAACTCGCCTCGATCGGAATAATGGCTTCGTTGCAGGCCCGGAGAGCGTTGAAAGTCAGGAGGCCTATGCTCGGCGGACAATCGACAAGGATGTAGTCATACGCCTTGCTGATCCCGCCGAGGGCGTTGAGCAGCCTGTTCTCCCGGCCGTCGACGCCGGCGAGCCGCTGCTCGGCGGCGCCCAGGACGACGGCTGCAGGGGCGACGTCCAGAAGCGGCCTCACTTCCTGCGTGATGTCCCGAATGGATGCGCCTTCGAGCATGACCTCGTACATGCTCCGGTCGAGATCCTCGACCTTCACGCCCACGCCCATTGTGGCATGGGCCTGCGGGTCGAGGTCTATGAGGAGCACGCGCTTGCCCTTATAAGCGAGACAGGCCGAGAGGTTTATAGCAGTCGTGGTCTTGCCACAGCCGCCCTTCTGGTTAGCCAGTGCAATGGTTCTCATCCTTGATCTCCGCTAATAGTACTTGCCCACGCTATCGGTAAGTTTATAGTAAGTCCCCCGGTGAAGCACGAGGGGTTTCTTGTTCGCGTCCTTCTCCAGCGCAACCACGCGTCCCACAAATATGGTATGGTCGCCCATGGCGATCGCCTTTTCGAGCCTGCACTCCATCGTCGCGGCGCAGCCGGCCAGCACCGGCGTCGACGTCACGGCCGGCGCTTTCTTTCTGAGGACTCCGCTTTCAAACTTGTCGACCTTCCGCCCCGAGACCGTGCCCGCATGCTGGGAGACCTCCATCTGGTCATCCGCGAGTATGCTCAGACCGAACTCCTTGGCCTCCATGATAAGGTCATGCGTATACCTTTGGGGCGCAATATTAACCACGACCAGCGCGGGGCGCTGGGACACGGGGACCGCCCATGCCGCCGTCATGGCGTTCACCTTATCGCCGGCCCTGACGGTGACGACAGCCACAGACTCGGAGAACTCACTGGTCATTCCGGTGACTTCCGCCATCGCATCCTCCTTATGACTGCTTCAAGTATTTATTCTACTTAGACTTAGGGCATAGTCAAGCAATATTAGGGGATATTGCACGAATATGGACATCTCCAACACCGAGGGGGGGTCAGGTCTTAAAATGCACAAGGGGTCAGGTCTTGAAATGCACAATGACCCGCGGTCAGTTCTTTCCACTCCCTCTCCTCCTGCTCGACCTCCCGTCCCAGCCATAGACCTTGAGGTCGACCCGGCCCTTGCCTTCGAACTTCACTCCCTCCCGCTCCAGGCGGAGGCGCTGCGTTACGTCTCCACCGGTGGCGCGAGGCAGGCTGATCTCCCCCCGCGCATTGATAACGCGATGCCAGGGTACGTTGCTGAACTCCGGAAGTGCGTGCAGGGCGTATCCGACCTGCCGCGCATTCCCCCCGAGCCCCGCGAGCCTGGCAACCTGCCCGTAGGTCCCGACCCGGCCCGGAGGAATGCGGCGGACCACTTCGTACACCCGCTCCCATCTGCCCGGCGACTTCATAAGTACCTCCCGGACCTACGGGCCACCGAAGCGGCCGGTATTCTTGTTGTCATGCCGGAAGCACGGCCAGGGAGAATCGGCATAGCCCGTGCTCGTCGTCTCGAGCGCCCACAGGTATCCATGGGGACCGGGATTGGCGTTATGGGTACCGATATACAGTGTCCCGTCCGGAAGTATGGCCGGCGAAGACCAGTTGATCCCGCCCAGCGAGGTGAGCCAGTCGAGAGTGCCATCGGGTTTGAGGCAGTAGAAATACCCGGTTTCCGCCCCGAAGTATATGAGGCCGTCGGCTCCCACCGTAGGAGTCGAGTACACATCGTCCAGAACGGTCGGACCGTCGGGTTTATCGACGACATACTCCCAGATCTCCACCCCGGCACCGCTCATGGCGATGACCCTCCCGGTGTGACCCGTGCAGGCCTTCGTCGATATGTAAATCGTGCCGTCGGCCCCTATGGTGGGCGAACCCCGGACCTGGCAGTAAGATCCGTCCACCTGGTATTTCCACTTCACGGTTCCGCCCGGATTGAACGCCCACAGCGCGGATCCCGCGAATTCCCCGGTCGCTTCCACGCCGAGATAGATTGTGCCGTCACCGTCTATTGCGGGCGACGTGAAGGACTGCTCGGAGTCATGGTCGAACTGCGCGTGCCACTTCTCGGAGCCGTCGGGGTTCACGGCATAGAAGTCATGCTGGTGGATGGTCAGGTAAATGGTACCGTCCGCGCCGATGACGGGTGACTGCCGGCAGGACTGCCATGGATTCGGATTGAAATGCCACAGGCTGTCACCCGTCGCCGGGCTGAGCGCGTAGAGCCCGTCCGCGGCGATGTAAACGGTGCCGTCCGCGCCTATTGCTGGGACCTTCTGACCCACCGGATAGACCAGGTGCCCGGGGTTGGCGAAGTCATCGAACCTCCACCTGAGGCCGCCGGACGGCGTAAAGGCATAGACAATGCTCTTCTTGTCCTGCACGTAAACCGTACCGTCGGGTCCTATAGCCGGTGAGAAGGGGTTATTATCGCAGTCATAAGACCAGTCGACAGTGCCATCCGGGCTGACGGCATATACGCTCCCCCATTCCGTACCCAGATAAATGCCAGTGGTGACGTATATGGTGCCGTCGTCACCCACGGCGGGACATGAGTAGTATATCTCTTTCTCGAGCGCCAGCGACCACAGCGCGTTCTTATCGCAGTCCGCAAACAACGAGTGGTCCCGGTC
>CAZSBE010000119.1:0-8057 GCA_964604955.1 uncultured bacterium | reverse complement strand
ACGCCGGTGCATGTGACCGCGCCGTAGCGCGGGCAGCCCTCTGGGTCGAGGACTTCAACGCGGGCCGTGACGGCCTCACCGGCGCCATTATCGCCAAGGGAAGGCTCGGGTATCAGGAGCTCCTTGCCGTAAACCGCCGCCAGTTCCCGGGCGATTCCTATAAGGCCCAGGCAGTCCGCGCGGTTGGGAGTGACTTCTATCTGGATGACGGGTTCATCCAGGCCCAGCACCTCTATGAGGCTCGTCCCGGGCGCGGCGCCCTCATCGAGCGCCATGAGTTCTTCCCGCGAGTCGTCTATCCAAGCCTCCCAGCCGGAGCAGAGAATGCACTCCGACATCACATCGGAGATCAAGGCCTGCTCGACCACGATGCCGCTTCCCAGTCTGGCCCCGGGAAGGGCGACCGGGTAGACATGGCCCGCCTCCAGATTGGGCGCGCCGCAGACCGACTTGTGCTCGGCGAAGCCGACGTTGACGGTTGCGACCTTCAGCCCCGAGTCGGTCGGATGCGGCTCGATAGCGAGGACGCGTCCGGCGACGAAGCTGTCCAGCATTTCCCATTCATTGGGCAGGACCTGCGCATCTCCGAACCCCAGCATTATGAGCTGGTCGCAGAGCTCCTCGGGCGGAACGTCGATCTTCACGAATTCCCGGAGCCACCGGTATGGAATTCTCATCTGCTATCCTCAGCCTTATCTCAAAACTGCCTTAGGAATCTCAAATCGTTATCGTAAAGGACCCTCATGTTCTCTATGCCGTACTTCAGGAGCGCGAGTCTTTCGACGCCCATGCCGAAAGCGAAACCGGTCACGCTGTTCGGGTCATATCCGACGTGCCTGAAGACGTTGGGATGCACCATTCCGCAGCCCAGGACTTCCACCCATCCGGAGTTCTTGCAGAGCCTGCAACCCTTGCCGCCGCAAACCAGGCAGGAGATGTCGAGCTCCGCGCTGGGCTCGGTGAACGGGAAGAAGTGCGGCCTGAACCTGACGCGCGTGTCGGCCCCGAAGACCACCCTCGCGAACGCAGCCAGCGTGCCCTTGAGGTCGGCCATGCTGACCTCGTAGTCCACGTAGAGCCCTTCGACCTGGTAGAAGCTTATTACATGGGAGGCGTCCGGCGTGTCCCGCCTGTGGCACCGCCCCGGCACGATTACCCTGACCGGCGGGGACTGCGACTTCATGACGCGTATCTGCCCCGGTGAGGTATGCGTGCGCAGCACGAACCCGTCGGCGACGTAGAACGAATCATGCTCGTCGCGCGACGGATGCCATTCGGGCGTGTTGAGGGCGTCGAAGTTATTGTATTCGGTCTCGATCTCGGGACCTTCGACGGAGGTGAAACCCATCCCCAGGAAGACTTCCATGATCTCCCGCATCATCTTGACGGTGGGATGCCGCCTCCCTATCGCCATCGTGCGGCCGGGAAGCGTGATATCGAGGGATTCCCGGGTGAGGCTCTCCTCGTCGCGCGCGCCCTTGAGCGCGGCCTTGCGCGCCTCTATTTCGCCCGACAGGGCGTTCTTAGCCACATTGAGGAGTTGGCCGAGCTCCTTCCGCTGCCCGGGCTTCACATCTCCGAGCTTCCTCAGAAGCCCCGTCAGAAGCCCCTTCCGGCCAAGATACCTGACGCGGACTGCCTCCAAGTCTTCGAGACTCTTTGCGGAAAGGATCTCCTCCCTGGCGGTACTCTCTAGTTGCCTCGCCTCATCACTCGGATCCATAAGCCTTGTCGAGCGCCCCCTTCGCGGTCAGCACAACCTCCTTGAACGCGGCCTCGTCGTGAACCGCGAGGTCGGCGAGGATCTTTCGGTCGATCTCGACGCCGGCCTTCCTCAGACCGTCCATGAGTCTTCCGTAGCCCATGCCGTTCATCCTGGCCGCTGCATTGATTCTCATAATCCACAGGGAACGCATGTCTCTCTTCTTTGTTCTCCTGTCGCGATAGGCATACACGAGAGAGCGCCTGACGCTCTCGAGCGCGGTTCTGTAGAGCCTGTGCTTCGACCCCACATAGCCCTTCGCGGCCTTGAGAATCTTCTTTCTCCTCCGCCTCGACTGGACGGAGCTCTTAGTCCTTGGCATTCTCTTCCTCCCCGGAATCCTTCGCCTCGCTCTCCGGCTTCTTCACGAAGCCGGGCTTGGGCGCAACTATCATTATGAGGGCGTGCCCCTCCCGCTTGGGTCTGACCTCGACATTGGCAATCGGTTCGAGATCCTTGGCCACTCGCTCCATAACGCGCTGACCTATATCGAGATGAGTAACTTCCCTGCCCCTGAATATCAAGGAAAACTTGACTTTGTCATTGTGTTCGAGGAATCTGCGGGCGTGATTCATCTTGAATTCGTAGTCGTGCTGCTCGATGCCCGGCCGCATCTTGACCTCTTTCACATGCACGACATGCTGCTTCTTCTTCGCCTTGCGCGCCTTCTTGCTCTGCTCGTACTTGAATTTTCCGTAGTCCATAATACGGCACACCGGGGGACTCGCGTTGGGGGACACCATGACGAGGTCGAAGCCCCGTTGCATAGCCTTCTCAAGCGCGTCCCTAGTGCTCAACACGCCGAGCATCTGCCCGGCCTCGTCGACCAGCCTCACCTGAGGAACTCTTATCCTCTCGTTGATCCTGACGTCGTCTTTCCTCTTGCTCACGGCCCTTTTGATTTTGTCCACCTCCTAGTCGAGTGAACGAGTGTCGTTCTCGTTCTTGACCGTCTTGACGAATTCGTCGAGCGGGATAGCTCCCTTGTCGCCTTCGCCTCTCTTCCTTACGGCAACGGCTCCGGCCTGCTCCTCTCTCTCCCCGACAATGAGCAGGTAAGGGATCTTCTCCATTGTCTTCTGTCTTATCCTGTAGCCCAGCTTCTGCTGGGACGAAGTCTTCTCCGCCCTGATGCCGCTCCTGATGAGCGTATCATACACCCTGGCGGCATACTCCTCAAACTTCTCCTGCACCGGGAGGATCGACACCTGCACCGGTGAAAGCCAGACGGGAAACGCCCCGGCATAATGTTCTATAAGGACTCCGAAGAAACGTTCGATGCCGCCGAGGACGGTCCTGTGAATCATCACCACGTTATGAGGGTGGCCGTCCTCTCCCGCGTACTCGACTCCGAGCCTGCCGGGCAGGTTGAAATCGAACTGAATCGTCGGCCCCTGCCAGCCCCGGCCCAGGGCGTCCAGCAGCTTCACGTCTATCTTGGGGCCGTAGAACACGGCCTCGCCCTCTTCCCTGACGTACTCTATGCCTTTGCGCTCGAGGGCTTCAACGAGCCCCTTCTCGGCGTCCTCCCAGTCCTGGCCCGACCCGGCGTAGTTCTCCGGGTGCTCAGGGTCCCTGACGCTCAGAGCGACCTTGTAGTGCTTGAAGCCGAGGACCGAGAGCAGGTACTCGTATAGATCGATAACGCCGACGACCTCGTCCACTATCTGGTCCCGCGTGCAGAAGATGTGGGCATCGTCCTGGGTGAAACCCCTGACCCTCATGAGACCGTGGAGCGTGCCCGACCTCTCCATCCTGTAAACGGTCCCCATTTCCGCATATCTTATCGGCAGGTCCCGGTAACTCCTTTTACGCGATTTGTATACGAGAATGTGCCCGACGCAGTTCATGGGCTTGAGGACGTAGTCCTCCTCGTCCACTTTCAAGAGGTACATGTTCTCCTTGTAATAGTCGAGGTGTCCCGACTTCTTCCAGAGGCCCGCTTTTGCGATGTGGGGCGTGTAGAGAAGCTGGTAGCCCCGCTTCTGATGCTCCTCTTCCCAGAACCTCTCGATGATCTTGCGTATGAGCGATCCGTGCGCGTGCCAGTACGCCAGCCCCGCCCCGGCTTCCTCGTGAATCGAGTACAGGTCGAGGTCTGTGCCGAGCCGGCGGTGGTCTCTCTTCTTGGCCTCCTCCACTCTCTCGAGGTACTCGGCGAGCTGCGCCTTGTCATCGAACGCCGTCCCGTAGATGCGCTGCAGCATCGGCCGCGTCTCATCGCCCCTCCAGTAGGCTCCCGCCACGCTCATGAGTTTGAAAGACTTGAGCCACTTCGTAGACGGCAGGTGCGGGCCGCGGCAAAGGTCCGTAAACCCGGCCTGGCGGTAGACGCTGACGGTGTCGTCTTCCAGGTCTTCAAGGAGCTCCACCTTGTAGGTCTCTCCCGCCTTAGCGAACATGTCGGCGGCGTCCTTCCTTGAGACCTCGGACCTCTCGATGGGGATGTCCTCCTTGACGATCTTCTTCATCTCTTTCTCTATCCGGGGAAGATCTTCCTCGGTGAGCTTGTGCGAGAGTTCGAAGTCGTAGTAGAACCCGTCCTCGATGGCGGGGCCGATGCCCAGCTTCGCGTCCGGGAAGAGCCGCTTCACCGCCTGGGCCATCACATGGGACGCCGTGTGCCTGTAGACGTCGCGCGCCTCCTCGGAATCAAAGGTAAGGAATTCGACGCTCGAGTCCTCTGGCAGCACGGTAGAAAGACCCATGAGGTCGGGACCCACCCGGGCGGCGATTATGAGCTTCTTGCTCTCGCTGCCCACCGCGCGGGCCTGCTCCTTAAGGTCTGTACCGGCTTTGAGATCGTATACTAGCGCCATAATAAAAATGGTGGGCGATACTGGACTTGAACCAGTGACTTCCTGCTTGTCGAGCAGGCACTCTGACCAACTGAGCTAATCGCCCACGCCTCTAACTTTGTTGTCTGCAATTAATTAAACCTGCCACTTCAATCCATAAGACAAGGTTCGTCCCTGTGTCAAGCGAAAACACCTCTTAGGAATGAGCCGGCTTCTCTCCGTCTTCATCTTCCCCAGGTGTCTCCTCCGTAACCGCTTCAGCAGGAGGAGCCTCCCCCGTGCTCCCGGTCTCGGGTCCGGTATCATCCGTGCCCTCTCCGGGCCCGGCCTCGGAAGCCTCCATGTCGTAGTCCGCTTCCGCAGATTGCTCCTCGCCTGCCGCTGCTTCTGAAGTGGTCGGTGGTTTCTCCTCCCCTTCGTCGATTGCGGCGACATGGTCACCAACGGTTATCTTCTTGGGACCGTACTTCTTCATGTATTCCTCGATCTCGTCCCGCTCCTGGCCGTCCAGGTACTCCTTGACCGAAAGCAGGATCTTGCGCGAGTCGGGATCGATCTTGATGACCCTCAGTGGAAGCTCGTCACCCGGCTTGAACACGTCCGAAGGCCTCGCGATGTTGTCCTGCCCGAGATGCGAAAGCGGCACGAAGCCCTCCACGTCCTCCTCGAGCTCGACAACGACGCCCCTGTCGTGCACCTTGGTGATGATCCCCTTGGTCGGAGTGCCTACGCCGTAGGTGTCGACCAGCTTCATCCACGGGTTCTCGTCGATTTGCTTGAGGCCCAGCGAGATCTTGCGGTTCTCCTTGTCGGCGCCCAGCACCACGACGTCAACCCTGTCGCCCTTCTTGAGAATCTCGCTCGGGTGCCTGATCCTCTTGGTCCAGGACATGTCCGAGATGTGCACGAGGCCCTCGATCCCCGACTCGATCTCGACGAAGGCGCCGAAGTTCGTGAGATTTCTCACCTTGCCCACAATGCGGCTTCCGGTGGCATACCTCTCCTCGAGAGTCTCCCACGGATCGGGCTCGATCTGCTTGAGGCCCAGCGAGATCTTCTCGTGCTCCTTGTCGATCTTCAGGACGACGGCCTCAATCATGTCGCCGATGGCGACGACCTTCGAAGGGTGCTTCACGTGCTTCGTCCAGGACATCTCCGACTTGTGTACCAGTCCCTCGACGCCCTTCTCGAGCTCCACGAAAGCGCCGTAATCGGTGATGCTGACGACTTTGCCCCTGACTTTGTCTCCCACCGGGTACTTCTCTTCGATGTTCTCCCACGGGTAGGGCGTGAGCTGCTTCATGCCGAGCGAGATCCTCTCGCGTTCCTTGTCGAAGTCCAGCACCATGACATTGACTTCGTCTCCGATCGCGAGCATCTCCGACGGGTGGCTCACTCTGCCCCAGGCCAGGTCCGTTATGTGGAGCAGGCCATCGATGCCGCCCAGGTCGATGAAGGCGCCGAAATCGGTGATGTTCTTGACAACGCCCTCGCGCGTCTGGCCCTTCTCGAGCTCGGCAAGGAGAGCGACTTTCATCTTCTCCCTCTCCTCTTCGAGCACGACTCTCCTGGAAACGACGACATTGCGCCTGCGCTTGTTTATCTTTATAACCCTGACTCTGATCTCCTTGCCGATCAACTCGTCCAGGCTCTGGATCTGCCTGATTCCGACCTGCGAGCCCGGCAGGAACGCTTCGACTCCGAACAGATCGACCACGGCTCCGCCCTTGATTCTTCTCATGAGCTTGCCCGCGACGACCCTCGAATCGTCATAGGCGTCCTTGATGGTCCCCCATACCCTGAGGAAATCCGCCCTCTGCTTGGAAAGCACGATGAGGCCGTCCTGGTTCTCCATCTTCTCCAGATAGACGTCCACGTCGTCGCCCACGCATATGGTGGGGCTGTCGCCGAACTCAGATAGCGGGATGACTCCCTCCGACTTGAAGCCGACGTCGACCAGCACTTCGCTCTCACTGACTTTGACGACGCGGCCTTTGACGATGTCGCCTTCCCGCATTTCCTTGAACGACTCTTCGTACATCTCGAGAAGTTCTTCGGTAACGTCCCATTCGTCCTCTTCATCCAGCCCAACCGGTTTGAGGGTGGGGAACCGCTGCTTTAAGTCCCTCCTTTCCTCTTCGTTTTGCGCCCCGGTCTGGGACACTTCCTGTTTCTCTACATTCTCTTCCAACATTGTGCTTCTACTCCTTCCTGTCTATAGATTTGACCCCTGGGGGGCCATAGAAGCCTAATCTAAAGCTCATGGAGCCTTTCGACAATATTGTCGACGAGCCACTTGGGCGTGGACGCTCCCGCGACCACGCCTACCGTCGCGCCCGCCTTGAACCACCGCGGTAGAATCTCCTCCGCCGTCTCGATGTGATATGTCTCGGGACACATCGAACTGCACAGAGTCGCAAGCCGCGATGTATTCGCGCTGTTCCTTCCGCCAACCACCAGCACGGCGTCCACAGTCGCAGCGAGCGCCCGCGCCTTGTCCTGCCGCTTGGCCGTTTCGCTGCAGATAGTGTTGATTACGAGAATCTCCTTTGCCTTCCTGGCGATCTCGCAGACTATGGACGAGAACGTGTCTATGGGCACGGTCGTTTGGGCTATAATACCTACTCTCGGTCCGAATTTCAATGCTTTTGCCTGCTTTAGATTCTCCACCACGACCGCCCTGCTGTCAACATGGCCGAGTATGCCTTTCACCTCGGGGTGTTTGCGCTCGCCCACGACGACGAGCCGGTAACCCATCTCGGCGATTCGCCGCGCGTTCTCCTGCGCCTTTCTCACGAAAGGACACGTTGCGTCGATCACGTCGTAACCCTTGCGCCTGACGTTCTCGACTTCCTTCGGGCTTATGCCGTGCGACCTTATGACCACCGCGCCGCTTCCGTTCCTTAGTCTCGACAGCGGCCTTACGCCCTTGCGCTTCAGCCTGTCCACGACCTGCGGGTTGTGAATGAGCGGGCCCAGGCTGTATACCGGGGAGTCAGACCTGCCGGCGCAATCGACCGCCATCTTGAGGGCCCGCTTGACCCCGGAGCAGAAACCGACTCCCTCACTAACCACTACATTGAGATTCTTTTTTGTCTTCTTCCGCAAGCTGCATTATCCTCTTCATGGCCTCGGTCGAAATCGCCATGTAGGCTTCCTTGTCGCTCCCGCAGCCGCTCCTTATCCGGTCCGGGTAGACGGGCTCTCCGAAGCGGACCACCACGGGCCGCTTCCGCAGGAAGGCCGCTCCAAGGTCATTCGTGCCGGCCACGTAGGTCGGCACCACGGGCACGCCAGCCATGGAGGCGATCATCCCGACGCCCGGCTTGGGCTTCAGGAACTTCCCCGAGAGGCTTCGCGTCCCTTCAGGAAACATGATCATGGCCTTACCGTCCTTGAGGAGCCGCACAGCCTTCCTCATGGCGCCCACGTCGCCGGCCGCCCTCCTGACGGGCATGGCGTTATAGGAGCGAATGAGCGCGGCTAACACCGGGTTC
>CAZSBE010000118.1:0-8120 GCA_964604955.1 uncultured bacterium | reverse complement strand
CCCGGAGTGAAGACAGGGGTCCTGGACCGGGCGGCCGAGGAGTTCATCAGGTCGCATGGCGGAGTCCCGTCTTTCAAGGGCTACAGGGGATTCCCGGCGAGCATATGCGCGTCGGTGAACTCCGAAGTCGTGCACGGAATACCGGGCGACCGGGTGCTTAACGGGGGCGACATAGTGAGTATCGATGTCGGCGTTTTGAAAGACGGGTATCACTCCGACGCGGCGGCGACCTTCGCGGTCGGCACTGTGCCGGAAGAAGTGAAGAACCTGCTCCAGACGACCCGGGAGGCCCTGGCGGCCGGCATAGCCGAGGCGAAGGCCGGGAACACGATTGCCGACATTTCCGCGGCGGTCCAGGCGACTGTGGAAAGTGAGGGGTTTGCGGTCGTCAGAGACTTAGTCGGCCACGGTATCGGGCGGGAGATGCATGAAGCTCCCCAGGTGCCGAATTTCGTGAGCCCCGGCAGAACCCCTGAACTGGCAAGCGGCATGACGCTTGCGATAGAACCCATGGTCAATGCGGGCGACCATCCCGTGAGGGTCCTGGATGATGGTTGGACGGTTGTATCAAGGGACGGCAGCCTCTCGGCCCACTTCGAGCACACTGTTGCAGTGCGGGAAAGCGGGGGAGAGATATTGACCATGGAGGGTTTGGCAACCTGAGGACGTTAGGAGAATATGCCTAAGGAAGAGAGCATACAGGTAGAGGGTACGGTGGTAGAGTCTCTGCCCAACGCGATGTTCAGGGTGGAGCTCGAGAACGGGTATGTAGTGCTCGCGCATATATCCGGCAAGATGAGGATGCACTTCATAAAGATCCTCGCCGGTGACAAGGTCAGCGTGGAGCTTTCGCCATACGACCTCTCCCGCGGGAGAATCGTTTACAGGTACAAATAGCCCGGAAGCAGGAGCTTTTGTTATGAAGGTGCGTGCGTCGGTAAAGAAGATTTGTGACAAGTGCAAGATTGTGAAGCGCAAAGGCATAGTTTACGTCATATGCAAGAATCCCAGGCATAAGCAGAAGCAGGGATAGGAGGTGTAGAGAGAGTGCCGAGAATCGCAGGAGTAGATCTACCGGCAGAGAAGAGAATCGACGTCTCACTGACCTATATCTTCGGCATCGGCCCTTCGGCGGCCAGGAAGATCCTTGATGAGACCGGTGTTGATCCCGGTACCAAGACGAAGAACCTGAGTGAGGACGATACTGCAGAGCTACGACGCGTGATAGAGAGCAGCTTCAAGGTGGAAGGCGCCCTGCGGTCCGAGGTTGCAGGCAATATCAAGCGTCTAATGGATATCGGGTGCTACAGGGGGTTGCGCCACCGCAGGGGGCTTCCCGTCAGAGGGCAGCGCACCCACACCAACGCCCGGACGCGCAAGGGTCCCAAGAAGGGCGTCATGACGCGGAAGAAGAAGGAAAGCAAGTAACCGGTCGACGGAGGTATAAGGTTTGCCAAAGGCAAGAGGCAGAAAGCCGAAACGCAAAGACAGGCGGATTGAGGAGAGCGGGGTAGCTCATATCCAGGCGACCTTCAATAACACGATTATAACGATTGCGGACACAACCGGTCACGTCGTGTCCTGGGCCAGCGCGGGCAGGGTGGGCTTCAAAGGCTCGAGAAAGAGCACGCCTTTCGCCGCGCAGCTCGCGGGAGAATCCTGCGCCAAGGAGGCGCTCAATCTCGGCATGAAGAGGATTGAGGTGAGGGTGAAGGGCCCCGGTCCCGCAAGGGAAGCGGCGATCAGGTCATTGCAGGCCGCAGGGCTTGAAATCACGGCGATCCGGGACGTCACAAGCGTACCACACAACGGGTGTCGTCCGCCCAAGAGAAGAAGAGTATAGGAGGACTTTGATGGCAAGGTACACAGGTTCGAAATGTAGACTTTGCCGCAGAGAGGGGATGAAGCTGTTCCTTAAGGGGGATCGCTGCATGAGCACCAAGTGTGCAGTGGAAAGGCGTCAATACCCTCCGGGTGAACACGGTCAACGTATGAGAGTACGTAGGACGGAGTACGGTCTACAGCTCAGAGAAAAGCAGAAAGTCAAAAGGGTTTACGGGGTATTCGAGAAGCAGTTCCGGAATTACTTCGAAAAGGCGTCCCGCCAGCATGGCGTTACCGGTGAGAACCTCTTGAAGTTACTGGAATTGAGGCTGGACAACGTGGCCTACAGGGCGGGATTCGCGCCGTCGAGAAACAACGCGAGACAGCTTGTGAATCACAGGCACTTCACAGTCAACGGGAGAATAGTCAATATTGCTTCCTATTCGATGAAGGTCGGGGACGTGATACAGGCGCGCGAGAAGATCAGTGGTGTTGTCAAATCGAACCTCGAGAGAATCGGAACCGATTCCGTTCCCTGGCTGCAGGTAGACGGCAACAGGCTCACCGCAACCGTAACGGAAATGCCGACGAGGGAGGGAATTCCCATTCCTGTACAGGAGCAGCTCATCGTAGAGCTCTACTCCAAGTAGTGAGGGAATGGAGTCAAGTGAACCTCAACGTGTGAGGTGGCTGCAGGATGAATTATAGAATTTTACAGATGCCTAAAGAAGTAACAATGGAAGAAGCGTCGGGTACGGATACCTATGGGAAGTTCGAAATCGAGCCGCTTGAGAGGGGTTACGGCACGACCATAGGCAACGGTCTGAGACGCGTGCTGCTGTCCTCACTTCAAGGTGCGTCTGTGATCAGCGTGCGCATAGACGGGGCTCTTCATGAGTTCAGTACGCTGTCCAATGTCAGAGAAGATGTCGCTGAGATCATTATCAACATCAAGAAGATGCGTTTCAGATTCAGCGCAGATGAGCCCAGGACGCTCACGATCGACGTCGAGGGTCCCCAGGAGGTGAAGGCGGGTGATTTCGAGGGCGATGCAAGCGCTGAGATCTTAAACCCGACGATCCCGATCGCCACGGTGGACAAGGGCGGTCATCTGAGGATCGAAATAGAAGTCGACGCGGGCAGGGGGTTCGTGCTCTCGGAGTCGCAGACGCGCACGGACCGGCCGATAGGCGTTATTCCTGTCGACGCGAACTTCTCGCCCGTCCGGAGAGTGAACTTCAAGGTCGAGAATACACGCGTCGGGCATCGCACGGATTATGACAAGCTCATACTCGAGATCTGGACAGACGGGAGCGTGACGCCGCAGGACGCGATGAGTTACTCGGCCAGTATTCTCAAGAACCATCTTCAGGTATTCATCACGAAGGAAGAAGACCTGATCGAAGAGGAATCGGAAGAAGTCGATGAGGAATGGGTCAGGATACATGATCTTCTCAAGAAGAGTGTTGACGAACTCGAGCTCAGCGTCAGGTCCAGCAACTGCCTGCGGAACGCGGAGATCAAATCCATAGGCGATCTCGTTCGCAAGACCGAGTCGGACATGCTCAAGTTCAGGAACTTCGGCAGGAAGTCCCTGAAGGAGATATCGGACATCCTGGGCAGCATGGGCCTTCATTTCGGCATGGACGTTGACTTCTACCTGGACAGCAAGAAGGCCAACGCTGCTGAGAAACAAAAGGCCCGGTACGCTTAGGGACCAGTCAGGTGTAAGGGAAGGACCGAGATGCGACACAGGCAAAAAGGCAGAAAACTAGGTAGAACAAAGAGCCACAGGGAGCTCATGCTTCGGAACCTCGTGACCTCGCTGTTCGACAATGAAAGCATTCGCACAACCGAAGCGAAGGCCAAGGAGGCGAGAAAGGTCGCGGAACGCATGGTGAGCTTCGCCAAGCGCGGTGATCTCCATGCCAGGCGGCAGGTCCTGAGGCATATCAACGATCAGGATGTCGTCAAGAAGCTCTTTGATTCCATCGCCCCGCGTTTCGAGGGGCGCGACGGGGGTTACACGCGGATAATAAAGCTGGCGCGCCGGCAGGGCGACGCGGCCCCAGTGGCCATACTCGAGCTTACGGAGAAGAGCAAAGAGGCGGAGGAGAAAGAAGCCAAGAAAGTAACCCGGGCCGCACGGAAGGCCGGTGGGACGGAGGAGGCAGAGGGGGAATAGGCCCAGGGAGGTAATCCTAATGTGCAGCTCCGGACAAGTGCCGGGCTGCACTTTCATTTAACCCCCGAGTTGCGTTTTTTGGGGTGCCTTGAACATGCTTGACGGGTCGCTCATCAGGAAACTCGAAACGATTGTCGGGCCTGGAAACGTGCTCGCCGACGATGAGTCCCGCGTTGCCCACTCCTATGATGCCACACTGTGGCGGGGCCAGCCGGACGTTATCGTCAGGCCGCTTGAAACCGCCGAGGCGGCGGATGTCGTAAAGCTCGCCTATGAGAACTCGGTTCCGGTGACCCCGCGGGGCGCGGGAACGGGGCTTTCGGGGGGGGCCGTGCCTGCTGCGGGCGGCATCGTGCTGTCCACGGAGCGCATGAACCGGCCGCCCCGGATTCACAAGGAAGACCTCTACGCTGAGGCCGCTCCCGGTGTTATCACCGGAGAATTCCAGGAATTCGTCGAGTCGAAGGGCCTGTTCTACCCACCCGACCCCACGAGCCAGGCGACCTCTACGCTCGGAGGCAATATCGCCGAGTGCGCGTGGGGCCTGAGGAGGCTCAAGTACGGGACCACGCGGCGCTACGTCCTCGGCCTCGAGCTCGTTACCCCCCGGGGCGAGGTCGTATTCGCGGGCGCGAGAACAGTGAAGAGCGTCGCAGGCTATGACATTACGCGGCTCATGGTGGGTTCCGAGGGCACGCTCGGCTTCATCACGTCAGCCGTACTGAGATTGCTCCCGCTGCCCCAGGCGAGGCGGACGCTGGCTGCAGGATTCCCCGACATCCGGGCGGCCGCAGAAGCCGCGAGCGGCCTGATCGGTGACGGCCTCCTTCCCTCGGCGCTTGAGATAATGGACGGTGTGTGCGCGCGGGCCGTGTCCGATTACACCGGCGAGGACCTCGGTGGGGCCGCATTTGTCCTTGCCGAGTTCGACGGCATGCCGTCGGTCTGCGCTGAGAACTCCGAGCGCGCCGCGAGGCTTCTCAGGACCGGGTTCAAAGCGGATTTGCGGCCGGATGCCGTGCCCGAAGGGAGCGCGAAGCTCTGGCGCGCCAGGCGGGCGGTGCTTCCCGCCCTCATGCGGCTGCGACCGACCACATTGATCGAAGAAGTGACCGTCCCGAGGAGCAAACTGCCGGCCATGGTGGATGCGATAGGGAAGATCGCGGCCAGGCACAGTGTCCGCGTAGCCGTATTCGGGCATGCGGGAAGCGGCAACCTGCACCCGGCTTTCCCTGCGGACAGTAAAGACGGCGATGAGATGGTACGGGTGAAATCCGCGATAGCTGAAATAATGCAGGCCTGTGACGACCTCGATGGCACTGTTTCGGGAGGGCACGGCGTGGGGCTGGAGGAAAACCCCTGCCTCAAGCTCGAGATAGGGCAGTCCGGCTATGAGGTGATGAAGACCCTCAAAGACTCGCTTGACCCTAAAGGGATCATGAATCCCGGGAAGATGTTCCATGAAGACTGAGACCGGCGGAGGCAAGATGGGCGGGGCGGGCCAGCTGGACCTCTTCGGCAAGGGCGATGGCGAAGACTATGACGCGCTGGAGAAGGTCTCAGGGGAGATCAGGCGCTGTCTGAAGTGCGGTAATTGCAGGGCGGCATGCCCCGTCTTCTGTGAAGTCCTGGACGAGTCCTACTGCGCCCGCGGCAGGGTCGCGCTCGTGGAGGCCCTGCTGGAAGGTAGCCTCGCCCTCAGCCCCGGCTTTACCGAGCGCCTGTCGAAATGCCTGAACTGCAAGTCCTGTATCGAGGCCTGTCCCAGCGGCATCAGGGTGGACGACCTCGTGCTCGCCGCGAGGGCGGAGATTTTCAGGAAGGGCCGCTTTCCATGGCTCAAAAAATTCATATTCCGCCACCTTCTCAAGCGGGGAAGGCTTCTTCCCCCGGTGAGCAGGACCGTGGCCTGGATTGAGAGGAAGGTCCTCAAGGGACTGCCGCCTTCGAGCCCATACAGAATACTGCTGCCCATCGTCAGGGTGGACAAGGACCGCATCCTTCCCGTATTCGCCGAAAAGACCATGATGGAGCAGCTGCCGGAGGTCGTGAGCCCGAAGGGGAAGCCGCGCAAACGCGTAGGTCTCTTCGTGGGCTGCGCCACCAACATGATATTCCCCCGGGTCGGCCTGGCGGCGGTAAGGGCGCTCGTGGGAGAGGGTTTCGAGGTGGTAATCCCCAGAGGGCAGGTCTGCTGCGGCGTGCCGGTCTACACGGCGGGGGACAGGGAAGACGCGCTGGACCTCGCCGAGGCCAATGTCAGAGCTTTCAGAAAGCACGGATTGGACGCGGTCGTCGTCTGCTGCGCGTCTGGAGGGCTCGCCCTCAAGAAAGACTATGAAAACCTGCTGGGCCTCGAGCCCCAGGCGCTGGGGGCGCCGGTGTACGACATCAGCGAGTTCCTGATCAAGTTCGGCAAGCTCCGGCTGGGCGCTGTGGAGGGAGTCGCGCCCGTCAGCGTCACATATCATGACCCCTGCCACCTCAACCGCGGCCAGGGGCTGGCGGACGAGCCGCGCAGGCTCCTGGGGGCCATGCCGCACGTCAAGTTCGTGGAGATGGAAGAGTCGGACAGGTGCTGCGGGGGCGGCGGAACTTTCAGTTTCTCGCACTACGACCTCGCCAGGGAGATCGGGCGGAAGAAGGTCAACTACATCGCTGCGACGGGCGCGGATGTCGTGGCGACGTCATGCCCGAGCTGCATGATGCAGCTTGAGGACATGCTGAGGCGAAATGGTCTTCCCCAGAAAGTCGTTCATGTGGTTGAGCTCCTGGAGCCCTACTACGATCCTCTCGATGCGCCGCTCAAGGCATCAGGCTCCAGGTAGAAAAACGACAGGCGCCCTTTTCGGGGCGCCTGCCGACATCAGCCGTTACTACCGGGGCCTCACCTGCACAGTTCCCGCCACCTCCCGTGGAAGTAGCCTTCCTCACCATCGGGACCCGTGTGGTAGTGGCCCTTGAGCACACCGCTTATCGTAAAAAAATCGTCCACCCACCGGGCCTCGAAAGAGCCGCCGGGGCATGAGTCAATCTCAGCCGGCCGCCAGGTGCCCCTGATGAGGCCTCCGAACTCGCCTGATTCCGTGATCCACTTGCCGTAGAGTACGCGCTCACCGTCGGCCATCCCGTAAGTGCCCTGCAGGTAACCCGAGATGTCTCCGCGGTTGGAGATCCAGCCGCCCCTGAAATAGCCTGACGAGTCGGTCTCGGTCACCCAGCCGCCCTCGATGAAGCCATTGGGGCAACCCCTGTGTTCGGGCTCGGTCGCCACGATGGAGATGCTGTTGCACCCGTCGATCTCGACGAGCTCACTGTAGTCCGCGAGATCGGCGAGGGGTATCTCGACCGAGTAGTGCGGGGTAGTGATGGTCAGTGAATTCGTGATGTCTTTTCCATTAGGGTCGTGCACGTCCAGCACCTTAAGGAGAATGCCGTCGAGGCCGGGCGAAGTGGAGGATACCCAGGCAATCTCTCTGGGATTGGGGCGCGGGCGCACTACGTAGTCGAATGGGTCTTCGAATCTGATAAGGCGCTTGACCGTGACCACGCCGCCGCTGACTGCGACGGAACCCGACCAGTCGGTCACCGGGCAATCGGGGTCTTCCGCGTCGCCGGTCGTGTCCGGGCGCACAATGTTACCCCATACTATACGGAGCATATACTGCGCGGCGCCGTTCCTGTGGGCATTGCGCACTTCGCTGCTGTTCTCCATCTCGTCATCGAATTCCGTATCGTCGGCGTATCTGGCTGCAAGCTCCGAATCCCCGAATGCCGACATCTCATCGCCGGTGTCGAAGCCGCCGTACTCGGCCAGCATGGTCTCCCGATCGACGGTTTCGGCGTCATCCGAAAACAGGGACCCGCAGCCCGTCAGTGTGAGGAGCAGGCCAAGCGCTGCGACCATTGTCAGCGTCACTGTTCTCTTCATCTGGTGATCCTCCTTCCAGTTGAGTCCGGTTCCGATTTCTATTGTCGCGCCCATGGATATAGACACCGGCTGGTTTAACGAAGGAATCACATTCCGGGAAGGGCATAAAAAAAGAGCGAGTCCCGAAGGAAGTAGGGCATTAAGGTGTGGAAGCAGAGCTGCGAGTTCCTCGCCCGTCAC
>CAZSBE010000117.1:0-8247 GCA_964604955.1 uncultured bacterium | reverse complement strand
CTCCGCTTCCGGAAGGAAGCGGGGCCCTTCTTATCGGCCCGACTTTCTCCGTCAGGCCTCTCCTGCTCACAAGATTGCGGTTGAATACAGATGCATGATGTGATACACTTCGCAAGGAGTTAGCGAGAGAGGGGAGCGCCGGGTATGAGCATGAGATACATAGCGATTGTTGTATCCCCCGCATCGGCACTCTCCATCACCAGGCCCCGCGGCAGTTATCCCCGCATCGACCTCGATTGTCCTGCAACATGCGATGGCCGAGATGGAGGTGAAGCGCGCCTGCACTCCCAAACCTGAGGTTCTGTTGACCGATTCGCCGCGCCCTGTGCGGGCGCGGGCGACGATAAGTTAGGGAGATGGAGCTCCCAACGCGGCCGGGGGTCCTTGTGGCCCCTGGTCGTGCTTTTACGGGTCGGGTGGGGCTGCCCCTTTCTCAATCCGCAACTTCGTCCCGCCCCGTGAATCCAAAAGGTGAGCGTATTGCCGGAGAGGCGTGTTTATGATATAATAGCGGTGGAGCGAAGGGGGAAAACTATGAGAGTCGGCCGGAGATTCCAGGCAAATTGCTTCTTCTGGGCTGTAGTCGCCGGGCTTGTGGCCCTTGCTGCCGGCGGGGCGTCCGCGGAGCTCACCATACATGTCATCGACGTCGACCAGGCGGACGCGTGTCTTATCATATCGCCCGCCGGCGGCACGATGCTCATCGACGCCGGGGACAACGGCGACGGCAGCGGCATAGTGGTTCCCTACCTCCAGGACTACGGCCTCCAGGCCCTCGACTACATCGTGGCGACCCACTATCATTCCGACCACATAGGCGGGATCGACGAGGTCGTCTCCTATCTCGGAATCGACTCGATAAGGGTGGCGGTATACGACAGGGGCTGGTCCTACAACACTTCCACTTATACCGACTACGTATCGGCCGTAGCGGCCAAGCGGGCCACCATAATCGACGGCCAGGTCATCGACCTCGGCGGGGGCGTTACCGTAACCTGCGTGGCCGTGAACGGCAACGGCGTTCTCTCGCCCCCCTTCGACACGCAGTACAATGAAAACGACCTCAGCGTGGCCCTCGTACTCGAGTACACTAATGGTTTCAGGTTCTTTGCAGGCGGTGACCTGTCCGGAAGGACCAGCGGCGAGTACATTGATATAGAGACCTCCGTGGGGCCCGAGGTCGGCGCGGTGGATATATACCGGGTCAACCACCACGGGAGCTCCACCAGCTCGAATTCCAGCTTCCTCTCGAAGTTGCTGCCTTCGGTATCCCTCATATCGCTCGGGGACGGCAACCCCTATGGTTACGTCCACCAGGATGTCATGGACAGGCTGATCGCATACGGGAGCAATGTCTATCAGACCGAGGGGGGGACGGGAGCTGTGATCCCGCCGGGCCGGGGCAGGGTGGTCAACGGCCATATTGTCGTGGAGGTGGATTCGACCTTCTATACTGTCGACGTTACCGACTTCTATGAGCTCGGCGTCACCGGCCTGCCCATAAGCGCGGTCAGGGAGAATGACGAGAACGGCGAACCCACGCTGCTCGCCGAGCCCGTCATAGTGAGGGGGGTAGTCACGACGGCAACGGGCACTTTCTCGACTCTGCACAACGACATCTTCATCCAGGACGGCACCGGCGGAGTCAACATATACTTGCGGAACTCGATCCTGCCGACTCTGGCCCTGGGAGACAGCGTCAAGGTCAGCGGCCTGGTGGACCAGTACAGGGGCCTCACGAGAATCACCAGCCCGACCATCACGGTGGAGGATACGGGCCTTCCGGTTCCCGAGCCGGTTCTGCTCACCACGGCCTTTGTGGACTCGAGCGGTGAGGCCTATGAGGGCTCGCTGGTCAAGGTCGCGGGCGCCGCCATAACGGGAGGGGCCTGGCCTGTAGAGGGCGCCGATGGGACCATTACGGTGGACGACGGCTCGGGCGCGTGCACCATCTTCATAAGCAGGTACACCGACATCGACGGCACTGCCCAGCCCGAAGGGTACCTCGATATCGTGGGCGTGCTTACGCAGTATGACACTTCTTCGCCCTATTTCTCGGGCTACAGGATCCAGCCGCGCTCGACCGCGGACATCGATTCGACCACGTCGGGCGTTCCGGGCGCGGCGCGCGAGACCGGGCTTATCGCCAGGGTGCTCCCCAATCCCGCGGGGGGAAGCTTGAGGCTGCTCTTCGACGCTTCTTCCATCGATGCCGTTATGCAGGTGGCTTTCTACGACCTGAGCGGCCGCAAAGTCGGCGGGGGCGCGGTGCTCCCGGGTGAGACCGCGTTCGACTGGGACGCGAAAGGTCCTGACGGCAACGACGTGGCCAGCGGCATCTATTTCGCGGTGGTCACGACCGGGGACAGGCGCGCAACGGCCAAGATCGTCCTTATACGGTAGGAGAGGCAGGCACCCGCCGAGCGGTCACTGGATGTAACCCACGGCCCGCAGCTGCTTTTCGATCTTCCTGGTATCGTGCGGACTCAAGCCGGCGGGTTTCCTGTAACCTGACATGCCCGACTTCGAGAGCTGGAACCGCCCGAAGGCGCCGGGTTTGAACGCCGCCTCGGGGACGCGGCCGTCCACTTCATCCGGAACCGGCACTCCAAGATAGGCGAATATGATGGGTGCGACGTCGGTAATCCTGGCCTCGATCGCGGCTCCCGGGCTCACCGCCGGGCCGTAGAGCCCCAGGGAGCCCTTGCGCCGGTGGTATCCGGTATGCGCCCAGAGAGGGTTAGGTCCCCTGTCCAGCACGCGCAGGTCCGCGGTGCGGGGGAGCCTCGAGAAAAGATAGCCCGACTTCTCCAGGCACACTACATCCGGGGCCTTGCCGAGGTAGGGCCCGCTGTAGATGTCCTCCTTGCAGTATATGGAGTCGATCATGTAAACGCCCCGCTCGGGGTCCTTGAGTTCGCGAAGGCTCTCGGTCAGCCGTTGCCTCAAGCTCATGTATCTCTCGTCGGCGTTCCTCCCGGTGACGTCTATCTTGAAGACGCCGCCGAAGAAATCGGCGCAGAGGACATTGCCTCCTGTTCCCAGGGTGCGGTAGGCGAAGTTGCGGGCGCTTATGGTGTAATGAAGGGGCCCGAAGCCATGGTCGGACATTATGATGAGGAGGTCGTTCTCGCCGAGCCGCTTCATGAACTCCCCCAGGTACGCGTCCGCTTTCTCGTAGGCCCCGTCAATCATCCCGCCGTATGTGGCCGCCTGCACCGGGTCGTACATGGGGTGCTGCGGGTCTATGTACTTCCAGAAGAAGTGCTGATGCCGGTCGGTGAAAGTGAAGACTATCCAGTAGAGATCCCAGTCGCGCTCGTCCAGGAGCTCGAGCCCCATCGCGCGCAGGCGCGATGACATCGCGTCCATTCTCATTATGAACTTCTCCTCGCGGCCGATGCCCTCGGGAGTCTCGATGTCGTCCGGGGAGTAGTCCGCCAGGCGTCCGGCGAGGTCCGCGGGGTAATATCTGTCTCGGGGTTCGTCGGACGTATGCGGGAAGCCCGCCACCATGTAACCATTCAGGCTGTCGGCGGGAGAGGTCAGCGGGATGTTGAGTATGCATGAACTCCTGCCGTAACGGGATAGCACTTCCCATACCGCCTCGAAACCGCGCTGCCTTGAGGTATTGAAGACAATGGGCGCATTGTCGTCCGAACTCGGCTCCTTCAGAAAGCCGAAGATGCCGTGTTTTCCGGGGTTGACGCCGGTCACGGCGGAGGTCCACGCCGGAGCGGATGACGGAGGGAGTACCGTGAGGAGATCCGTGAAGACGCCCTGTTCGATGACCCTGCTGAAGTTGGGAAGGCGGCCCTGGCCTGCCAGGGTCCGGACCCGCCCGGGCTCGAGCCCGTCAAAACCTATGACCATCACGCGCCCTACCCGGTCCGTAGCCTCAACCGCCGTCCGGTCCCTGCTCTCGCCGCCGCAGCCCATGATGAGAAGAAGACCGGCCAGCGCCAGCGCACATTTCGCGACCATCAACCCGCCTTTCCGGCTCGTGTCCATGTCCTAAGATAACACCTCGCGCGCGGGGGTTCAAGCGGCAGCCCGACCTAAATGGCTTGACCCCCTCCATGGGTTGGTGGCATCATGGCGTTACCCGTAGCGGGGAATGCGGGCAAGGGTCAGCCAAAATGCTCAGTGTAAAGACACCGCTTCTCATTCTGGCCGTACTCGTCACTCTCTTCATCCTGTTCTCTCCCACGCCTGAAGGGTTGACGAAAGAGGGCCAGAGTGCACTCGCCATACTGGCCATGTGCTTCATACTCTGGACGACCGCGGCCATTCCCCTGTCCGTGACGAGCCTCGTGGCCCTGGCGCTTCTGCCGCTGCTGGGCGTGATGCCGGAGGGAGAGGCTTTCTCGCTCTTCGGAAACAGCGCCGTCTTCTTCATTCTGGGCGCCTTCATCCTGGCAGGCGGCATGATGGCCTCCGGCCTCAGCTCCCGCATGGCCCTGGTCTTTCTGGGGCGATTCGAAAAGAGCCCCCGGTGGCTCCTCTCGGGCATCATAATCTCATGCGCCTTTATGGCCCTCTGGATGCCCGCGCATGCCGTGGCGGCTTTCATGTTCCCCATAGTACTGGAGATAGCGCGGGCCCTGGACCTCAGGCCGCGCGAAAGCAACTACGGTAAAGCGCTCTTTCTCTCGATGGCCTGGGGCTGCGTGGTCGGAGGCGTTGCGACGCTCCTGGGTGGGGCGAGGAACGCGCTCGCCATAGGCATCCTGTTCGAGAAGTTCGGTATGACCATCTCCTTCGCCGACTGGTTCCTTGCCGTGTTCCCCCTGACTCTCATAATGGTCTTCGTGGTCCACCTGGTCGTCTTCCGCTTCTTCAAGCCCGAGATCGACGACGTGAAACCGGCCCGGGAGGTTCTCGAGAGGAAGGTCAGAGAGCTCGGCCGCATGTCCGTTACCGAGAAGAAGGTGATGGTCGTAATGCTCATAACCGTAGGGTTCTGGGTGTTCTTCAGCGACCGCATGGGACTGGCCGTGATCGCTATTCTCGGGGCCACGGCGCTCTTCGTTGTCCATGCCATTACGTGGCATGACGTCGAGAAGTACGTGAACTGGGGTGTCATACTTATGTACGGCGGTGCAATCGCCCTGGCCAAGGCGCTCGAGATCACCGGGGCGGCAAGGTGGCTCGTATCGACCTTCCTTGCCTCTCACCAGTTCGGCCCCTTTGCCCTGCTCGCGCTCGTCGGCCTGATATCGATAGTCCTCACAGAGGCCATGAGCAATGCCGCGGTCGTCGCTCTCGTTCTGCCGATCGCCTTCGAGCTTCTGGAGACAGGGACCGGGCTCAGCCCCGTCGCGGCCGTATTTGCTGTTGCGGTTCCGGCCGGATTAGCGTTTACTCTTCCTATCGGGACGCCGCCCAATGCCATCGCCTATTCGGCAAGGTATCACAGGCTGAGAGATTCGCTCAAGGCAGGGATTCTCCTGAACATAATCGCGCTGCTTACATTCCTTCTGATCGCCAGGTTCTATTGGCCGCACCTGGGCATCTTCTAGGGGGATGAGATGGGGCATTTGATGCTGGTTCTTTCACCCACCCGGGACAACCCCAGGTCAGTCGACCTGGCCCTTTCGCTCGTCAAGAAGACCAATCGGCCGCTGCTCGCCGTTTTCATCGCCGACCTCAGGCTTACCGAAGAGATCTCGGGGAAAGTCGTGGACATAGGTTTCCTCGGGGACAGTGTCAGTACGCATATCGAGGAAGCCGTTCTCAAAGATTATGAGGCCAGGGGAAGGAAAGAACTCGAAGAGGTCAAGAGGAAAGCCGGGGCCCTTGGCGTAGAATGCGAGACAGTGATCCGCCGGGGCTACTATGTCGAGGAGATTCTCAAGCTAGCCCGCGAGCGGGACGTCGAGGACATCATTGTATCCCGCGCCGAGCGGTCGAACTTCGCCAGGAAACTCCTGGGCTCGGCGGTAAACGACCTCCTCGAGAATCCTCCGTGCCCCGTCATGGTGGTCGACGACTCCAGCGTCGAAACCCACGACGACTGAGGTCACTCCAGCGGGTCCCAGTCGGCGTAACCCGCGGTGGCCAGCGAGCTCCTTCCCTCATACTGAACCGTGTAGCCGTAGTTGTATCCCCAGCCCACGTACTCGGAGTCCCCGCCGCCGATGGTGGTTATGAGAATGCGGTTGGTGAAAGAGCCTATGGCCTCCGCGCGGTCGGCGGGCCACTCCTTGTCGCCGGCGCTCACGTCGACGGGAACCCAGCCGTAGCCGGGCAGGTAGACCTCGGTCCACCTGTGGAAGACGTCATCCATGCTTGCCTCGTCACCGCGCTCCACCACTCCTGCGCAGAAGCGCGTGGGAATGCCGGCGCCACGCGCCATGGCCATGAACACGAAGGAATACTCCGAACACGAGCCCGTGCCCCGCTTGAGAATGTTGGGGGCCGTGTCCCAGCCGCCGACTCTCTCGTAGTCAACTCGTTCGTTCACGTACTCGAATATTCTCCGGACAATCCAGTATGGGTTCTGCTCGTCGCCGACGGCCTCCTTGATGGCGCTCTGCATGTATGGGTCGTGGATCTGCAGTCTCTTCCCGTCAACCGTGTACTCCGCGCGGATCCCGGCCGGTATCCCGCTGATGGAGCCGGTCTTCTCGGGCAGGATGTAGAAGCGGCACTTGTTTATCTCGGTGTCCACCTCATACCAGACCCTGCGCTCGTCGCCGGGCGCGAGGTCCGCCAGGGCGAAATGAAAGAACTCCTGGCCCCACCTGTCCTTGACGACATCGGTCATCTCGCCTGATACTGCGATCTGTGAGAGCAGGTCCTGGTGTTCGAGATCGCCGCGGGGCCGCGCGAGATATACGTCACAGGCCCCGAAATCACCGGGTCCCTCGCAGCGTGCGCGGAAAGTGAAACGCACGCGCGCCCGCTTCGGATCATGCAGCCTCATGCCCTCATCGCCGGCGGCCAACAGGGCGTAGAGGCTGTCGGTCTGGTAGTCCACGTTCCAGAGGAGCTCGCCGTCCGAGGCAAGCCCCCTTGCATATGGCCCCGGGGTCTCGGCAGCCAGTATGACCCAGCCGTTCTCGGGCTCCACCATGTAGATCCTGTCGTTTCTCCTGTCGCAGACCCACAGGTAGGTCCCGTCGGACGCGAGTCCGTTCGAAGATGATGACGGCGCCTTGAACGACCTTATGGGGGTTCCGTCGCCGGGGTCGAGCTCGAGAATCAACCGGGCGGAAGCTTCACATGCCCAGAGGTGGCCCCCGTGCCAGGTCAGCCCGGTGGTGACGTCGCCCGGGGCGCTTATCACGTCCACCACCTTCTTCGCGGCCAGGTCGATCTTGTATATGCTTCGCTCATCGTAGCCCGATACCCAGAGGAACCCGTCCCCGCAGGCGAGCCCCAGGGGAAAGAAAGCGGGGCAACTCACCGAATCGACGCGCGCGCCGGTCGCCGTATCCAGGGCGTATATCCACGGGCAGTCACGGTCGCACATCCACAGGCGCTCTCCGTCCCATGCGAGGCCCGTGCCGAAACCGGAGGCCCCGAAACGCGCGGCGACGTCGCCGACATGGGAAGCGGCGGAAACGGAGGCGAGGACGGCCAGAGCGGCAAAGAAAACGGCGAGGCGGGCAGACGACATCATGCAATTCATAGACACCCCCTTCATATGAGTCCTCCCGCATCGTAACAGACCCGGGGCGGGGGCAAAAGGCGAAAAGGGGGCGCGAACCGGCTATAAAGAGCTACCGTTCTCCGACCGATTCATCTATAGTAGAATATCCTCATGTTGGGGGATGGCCCGGGGACCCTGCGGCCCCGCCGGCCTCGGGAAAAAGCGATATACCTGAAAACTCAAGGGGGAGAGCCGTGTGGTTTAAGAAGAGGAAGCCCAGGGTGCTTGTAATAGGCCTGGACGGGACGCCGCTGTCGTTTCTCAAGAGGAAGGTCGATGAGGGCGTGCTGCCCAATTTCAAGAACCTCTTTGCCAGGGGCTCGCTCATAGAGACCAAGTCGGTGCATCCCACGGTTTCCTGTGTCGCCTGGTCCACGTTCATGACGGGCAAGAACGCCGCCAAGCACAACATCTTCGGCTTCATCGACCGGAAGCCGGGCACGTATTCGCTCTACATACCCAACTCCTCCAACATGACCAGCAAGACCATATGGGAGGTTCTGAGCGAACAGGGAAGAAAGGTGCTTACCATGGGCGTGCCGGTTACATATCCTCCCCGGAAGGTAAACGGCATACTCGTCAGCGGTTTT
>CAZSBE010000116.1:0-8299 GCA_964604955.1 uncultured bacterium | reverse complement strand
AATTTCTCGAAGCCCCTGTGGAGATAGCCGGGGTTTGCATCCGCCTTGACGATGCGATCCCCCTCGACCTTGAGAGTGATGCTGAAATTCCCCACCATGCCGAGGTGTTGCGGCCCGAAGTAGAGCTCGAGTTCTCTGGCCGGCCCGCTCTGCTCACGAACTGAATTCCCGCTCACAATACACATCCTTCTTCGACGGTCCTCAGACATGCCCGCCGTCCCCGCCGAGGAGTCCCTTTCAAGTGAAGTCTTACCATCGACATCGCTTCAAGCATCTTCGTCCTCCACAGATGGAATCTTATCGAAGACGTTCTTCACATACTCCCTGGTATCGAAGTCCTTCCGGAACGGGGGGATTGGATAATCCCTTTCCAGGAAGAGCGGGGTCAATCGCGGGTGGCCCTCGAAATGTACTCCGAATAATTCATGTATCTCGCGCTCGTACGGTTCTGCATTCCGGAACACGCCCATGGCGGACTCAAAACGCGGCTTGTCTCTGGGTATCGCGGTCTTCACCATCAGAATCGTCTCGGGAGTGGCCCCCTCCGCTTCGGCATGTTCGTCGTACCTGGTGACTATGTAGACCAGTTCAATCTGCTGCTCCTCGATCCTGTCGACCGCGGACAGCAGGGCCATGTGGTCGAAGCCTCTGTCTTTGAGAAGGCTGAGGAGGGTCAGAACCTGTGCCGGCCCGGCGGTTATGGTTAATCCACCGCCTCCGTGATCCGCCACGAGAATGTCCCTGAATGTGATCTCGAGTTCCTGTTTCAATGGGCTATCCATGCTCGCCCCCCACGGGACTTCCGGCTATCGGGTAAAGCGGTGGCCAGTCGATGGTCCCCAGGGCCATTTCCTGGTTTCTTCTGTAGGACCCGTAGTGCTTCCTGTACCTCTCGTATCCGTTGGCCATCCCCTTGTCGATCAGCGTCCACAGATGCGTCACTGCAATGAATATGGCCTCGGGCCTCGGCATGCAGCCGGCAATCCAACCGTCTATGGGTATGTATTTGTCCAGGTGCTTTATGGTGTTGTATGAGTCCCAGTACATGCCTCCATTTATGGGACAGGAGCCGAATCCCACTGTGAACTTGGGTTCGTACATCTGCTCGTAGGTCCTGATGATGGCCCTGAGGGTCTTTACAGAGACATAACCCGTGATCAGGAACAGATTCGCCTGCCTCGGAGTAGCCACAGGTATCACCCCGAACCTCTCCGCGTCCCAGCGGGCGGTTATGACGGGTGGGACCTCGATTATCCCGCAGCCCGTACAGAAGTATATCGCATGCAGCGAATACTTGTTCGCCATCTTGCAGGGTTCTCTCAGCCATTTCGTAATCTGATTTCTGTCCAACTTTCAACTCCTCACAATCGCGGCTGTAATCAGGCCGGCAAAGGCCAGTAAAGTGGGCCATCTCCAGAGATACCTGACGGCCTGTTCGATCCTGAACCTCGGAAATGCGGCATGGACGAAGAGACTCAGCAGGAAGACCGCCAGCATCTTGATGAAGAATATGACGGGATTGCCCGCTCCGCCCAGGAACAAGTTCACGAAGAGAGCGATATTGATGAAGAGCACCAGGGCATGTTCCATAGTGGCCAGGGCCAGGTACTTGCCTCCGTATTCAACCATGGGCCCGGAGGAAATCTCCTGGGGCGCCGA
The DNA here is from genome assembly GCA_964604955.1 of uncultured bacterium. Classification (GTDB taxonomy): domain Bacteria; phylum Arandabacterota; class Arandabacteria; order Arandabacterales; family JALGWA01; genus JALGWA01. Next base: position 6,640 of record CAZSBE010000116.1, on the reverse strand, counting down.
GCTCATATCAAAGGGCCTGACGGCCAGGATAGCGGGCAGGACAAGAAAATACGAGAGCCCCGACAGAATCAGGGGAAGAGAGGCGATTGACCACCTCGCGGCCCGCTGGGCGCCCACGACGTCCACAATTGAAATCGTCCTGTAGTAGGACATTACCGCCAGCAGCACCAGGAGGAACGGGACTTCGTATCCCAGGGCTAGAATGAACTTCCGCGATATGCCGATACTGATGTTGGGGTTCGCCCCCTGCCCCCCGGAGAGGGCCGTCCCCAGGGGTATGAAAAGCATAAGGTACAATATCACAAGCAACCCGCCACCGCCGCCCAGGGGGCAAATGGATCCCACAGGGAGAAACAGGACAACCACTATGGACCCGGCCATGGACATGATAATGCCCAGGTCGAAGATCCTGCCGTGTGACACGCTCCTCTGGTAGAACAGCTTGATGATATCGATGACGGGCTGGACGAGGGGCGGCCCGTAGCGCCAGTGTATTCTCGCCATGATCTTCCTGGCTAGACCCAGGAAAAGCACACCCACAGCGAGTGCCACCAGCGGATACAAGATCATCTGCAGGATTCTCGTTACCATAGTCCCCACTTAAGCTGAACCAGAATCAGACCGGCCGCGAACAGGATGATATACATTACATAGTCGCCTAAGTAGCCGGTGTATATGCGCCTGGTGATTCCGGCGGCTCTTCTGACCGAGGCCGCCACCCCGGAGTAGAATTCATCTATTACGTCCCTGAGATAAGGCTTGATCATAGTGAACAGGGGCTCATAGAACCCGCGGGTGTAGTGATATTTGTCCCGGGGGACATATGCGCCCGCCGCGTAACTGTCATCTTGAAGAACCGTTACCGACTTCGCCCCCCACCGGAAGATCCCCCACACGATGACGCCGGCTACCACTAGAGCCGCAAACAAGTTTATGGTATTCAACGTCCCTGTTTCCGAGGCGAGCCCCCAGATGGTGACATTCAAGGATGAGAAACCGAAAGAGGTGCTGATTGCGTTTATGACCCTGAGGGGGATACCGGGGAGGATTCCGAACAGAAGGATGGCGAGAGACAGGACTATGATGGGCAGCTTCATGCTCATGGGCGAGCTCTCAACGTCTTTGTACTTGTCCGGAAGCTGTCCGAGGAACATGTTGTGCAGGAACTTGTAAACCGAGAGGATGGTCCCCCAGGTTCCTATCAATGCGGCAAATGCAAGGAAAGGATAGCCTTGAAGTATCAGTGTCTTATATATCATCCATTTGGAGACAAACCCATTGGTCAAAGGCAGCCCGATGAGGCCGGCTATGCCCAGGAGGCCGCCCATGAAGGCGATGGGCATTCTCCCCGCGAGACCGCCCAGGGAATTCAGGTCCCGGACGCCGCCGGTTCTATACTGGACCGCACCCACACTCATGAATAGGAGAACGATGTATATGGCGTGGTTAAGGGTATGGAAGACACCGCCGGCGAAGCCAAGCGTGGTCTGCGAGGCGATGCCGAACCCGATTCCCAGAACCATATACCCGCCCTGCCCTATACCGTGCCAGGCCAGCAGCTGCTTCGCATCGTTCTGGAGCATAGCCACAAAAGTGGGGATCACTATGGTCACCGCCCCCAGCCAGGCGAGAACGTGATTGAACTTGAGTATGCCCGAGCTCAAACCGAATATGCCGACGGCCCCCGCGATCACGTATGTGATCAGAAGAAAGCCGTATATCCCCATTCGCGTCAGCATCCCGGAGAGCACCGCAGAAAACGGAGAAGGGGCTTCCGCATAGGAGTCGGGCAACCAGGTATGCAGAGGCATAACCGCGTTCTTTATCCCAAATGCAAAGCTGAAGATAATGAGGATGAAAAGGGTGTATCCTGAAGAAGCGGCCACAATCTCGGAGGCGATCCGCGATATGACCAGGGTGTCAAAGGACACATACAGCGACAGTATCCCTACGAGCATGGCTATCGAGCCGGCAATCGACATCGTCATGTATTTCATCCCCGCCGCCAGGGCCCGACCCCTGTTGTAGCTTATCAGCAGGAAAGTACTCCAGGACATCACCTCCCAGAAGACATAGAAACTGACCAGATCCCCCGACATCACGATCCCCAGCATGGCCGCATTGATAAGAAGCATCATGAAGTAGTAGAAGTCGGTTCTCTCTCTACCCTTCATGTAGCTCAGGGAAAAGATGACTGCGAGAGCGCCCAGGGATGTTATGGCCATCGCGAAGAAACAGGATAGAGTGTTTACTCTCAGGACAAGGTCCAGATCGAAGAACCGGAAATAGACAATCTCGCGGTCAAGCCTCCCGTACAGGTTGGCAATCAAAGCCACCAATACCAGCGACAGGACAACTGCGACGAGATTCCTGAGTTTGCTCGAGACCTTACCCAGCACATAGGCCAGAAAGGCCCCTCCGAAAGCGATTGTCAGTATGGCTTCCATACTCATCCCAAAACGCTCCCTATATACGCCAACCTATTGAGGAGCCCCGAAGCAGCTGAGTTCAAGACGCCGATTATGAGCTTCGGATATATCCCGATCCCTAAGATCACTATGACGAACACGACTATGGGGATTAACGCTACCAGGGGGGCCTCCTTCCTCACCCCTCCGGTGTCTGCTCCTCTGAAGTAGAGAACCTGCACTACGCGGAAGAAGTACGCAGCCTCGATCACTGTCCCCACCAGGGCCAATGCGATAAGGACGAAGAACAGGGTCTCTCCCGAAGCCAGAGCCGCCCGGACAACCAGAAACTTGCTCGGGAAGCCTATGAAGGGCGGAAGCCCCACGAGTGAGAATGCGCCTATCGTGAAGGCCATGCATGTAACGGGCATCTTCCTGCCCATTCCCTCCAGAGCGGAAATGTCCAGCGAGCCGGCACGATATACCATGTACCCGGTCGCCAGGAAGAGGAGCGCCTTGGCCAGGGTGTGGCTCACCATTTGGAACAGCCCTCCGGCTACCGCATAAGGGGTGGCCATTGCCAGGGCAAACAGGATGAGCCCCATCTGACCGATGCTCGAATAGGCAAGCATCCTCTTGATGTTCTTCTGATTGAAAGCACACATTTCGCCGAGCAGTAGAGTAAGGACCCCTAAGACCGCCAGAAACAGGAGGAAGTTGGGCGTGCTGGCCAGCGACACGCCGAAGACTGTGAATATCATCCTGAGCATGGCATAGAGCCCTACTTCGATGGCAATGCCGGATAGAACGGCGCTTACGGAAGACGGCGCAGACGAATGGGCATCGGGCAGCCATGCGTTCAGCGGAAAGACGGCGGCCTCCACTCCCAATCCGGCGACAATCAAGACCATTGGAACGAATACCGACACGGGGCTGGCCGATTCCAGGTTCCGGGCGATATCTGCCATGTTGAGAGTCCCGAAGAGGCCATAGAGCAATCCTATTCCTATAAGCAGAAGGCTGGATCCCACTGCGCCCTGAATCAGGTATTTCACCGCCGACTCGATTCCGGCTCTGTCACCGGCGTAGGCCACCAGAGCATAAGACGAAATGCAGAGAATCTCGAAGAAGACAAACAGGTTGAAGATGTCTCCCGTCAGAACCACACCGGTGGCTCCGGTAAGGAGCAGCAGAAAGAGCATATGGTATTTCTCGGTGGAACCCTGTTTTATGTAGCCCAGCGCATAGATGGATACGAGAAGGCCCACCGAGGCAATGACGGCGGCAAGGAAGACCCCCAGCGGCCCGGCCACCAGGTTGATAGAAAAGGCAGGCTGCCATCCGCCGATCGAGACGACGATGGGGCTATTCAGCACCTTCGGCAAGAGGAGCAGCGAGACGACGACGTTGAAGGAAAGAGCAATGGGCGGAATGATTGCGGCTGTTCTCCTCGATACAAGAGAGACTATGGGAGTCAAGAAGACAAAGCCCAAGGGCACGACTATAAGCAGTACTGGATTTACCATTTTTGCTCTGTTATCTCTCTCAGATTAAGCGTCCCATAGTGGCGGTGCAGTCTTATGGCCAGGGCAAGCGCCAGGGCCAGGACCGCCACGCCGATCACAATCGCCGTCAGCACCAGCGCCTGAGGCACGGGATCGACCATCGCCTGAGCACTCTTCTCGGGCCCGGTGAAAATGGGGGCGGTCCCTTTTGCTATGTATCCTACGGCTATGAGAAAGAGATTCACCCCGGTTTCCAGAATCGCCAGGCCAATGATGACTTTGATGAGATTGCGTTTGACCAGCATGGTGAACAGGCCGATCAGGATCAGGCCAAAGGCGCCAATGTAAAAGGCATAGTTCTCCAGAAAGCTCATTTGCTTTCCTCTATCAGGTTGTCGATAATGCCTGTCAGTTCCGACCCGACCTTGAATCCTATGGCGATATAGATGATCGGGATGATTCCCGCGCTGAGCAGAAGATATGGAGTTCCCTTCGGCAGAAAGTCGAGCAGGAAATGACCTCCCACGGCCAGGCCGATCAGGCCCACGACCACGAAGACCAGTCCCCCCAGGGATTCCAGTGTGCTTGAAACCCTTTCGCTTATTCTCCTCTCCCGGCATCCCAGGTACACCAGGAGGAAAGCCGAAGCGATTATGGCACCTCCCTGGAATCCGCCACCGGGCGTCAGGTGACCGTGGATGAAGATGTAAGTACCGTAAACGAGAATCAGCGGAAACAGGAACATACAACCCGTATACAGCACAAAACTCGCCGGCTCGGTCGGTATGCCTTTCTTACTGCCGGTTCTCAGCACGACGGCCAGTCCCATTGCGGCGATGAACAAAACCGTAACCTCGCCCAGAGTGTCGAATCCGCGATAGAGGACTACGACCGAGGTGACTACATTCCCCGCCCCCGTGTCTCCCACTCCATGCTCGACATAGTAGCCGCCCACCTTGCTCTTGGGAACGCCGAATGGTATCTCCGCCAGCGACATGTATATGCCCACCGCCACTATCGATAACAGAACGGCACCGATTATCTTTCTCATTGCTCGTACCTGCCGGTTCTTCTTACGGCCACGACGAAAATCGCCGTAGTGAGCGCGGCGCCGATCGAGGCCTCTGCCATCGCAACATCCGGCGCATGCATGAAATAGAAGAGTATCGCGGCGACCAGACTGACCAGGGTCGCCGCAATTACGGCGATTAGCAGATCCTTAAACACACAGGCGGCGACGGCCGCTGACAGCAGCAGAACCACCAGAAGCGAAACGAAGAGTATCATTCTTCAACCTTGTCCTGCATAAGACCTTCGGTCATGTCCACCACGCTCTTTTCGCACAGGGGAACGCCGGCCTTGCGCGCCGCTCTTCCCAGGGCGTGATTGGATATGGGATTGGTGGCAATGATGAAACACGCGATTACCAGTGTCTTGAAAAACCACTCGGGATGCATCAGGCCGACTCCGATGATGGTGAGGAAAGCCCCCAGTGTCGTGCATTTGGTCCCCGCCTGGAGCCGATTGTATACGTCGGGCATTCTGAATACACCCAGGCTGCCCAGGAACAGGAATATCGTCCCTATACCCGTGCTGATAATCCCTGCCGTATGCACCTAGATTCCTTTCTCCAAGAACCTCGCAATCGCGACTGAGCCTATGAAGGTCAGAATCGCGTAAACCAGAGCAACGTCGAGATACACATAGCGCCGGAATGTGGAAGCGAGAATAACCAGCAAGGCTGTGGTAATGGTCGCCGCGGTATCCACCGCTACCGCCCGGTCCGGCGCCGTGGGGCCTTTGAGCAGACGCAGGAAGCATAAGACTATCGCGGCTGCTATGAGCGCCAGGAAGACGATTTCACTCGGGGAAATCGCATTGAACATCCTGCCATTCGGATATACAGATAATACAATGAATAAGTTCAAAAAAAATCACCTGCTCTCGATGAGGCCCACGATCTTTCTTGCTCTGGCGTCGATCACCCGGTAGCAGGTCCTCGTTCCATCTCTCCTGCCCCTTATGATACCTGCATTCTTCAGTATTCTGAGATGCTGTGAAATCGTCGACTGCGGCAATTCCAGTTTCTTCTGGATCTCGCCCACATTGCATTCATCTTTGATAAGTCCACTCACGATCTTCAACCTCGCCGGATGAGCCAGCGCTTTCAACAAATCACTGAAACCTTCGTAGTGTTCCGCCATCTGTAAATCCAACCCATAGCCTTACCGCCAAAACCACCACCCACCATCACAAAGTCTGTTGCTGTAAAAAGGAACCACGGCCGGTCTAACCGAATATCAGTCTGAGATATTTCTCGAATCTCCCGCCGACCATGTTTGTGGCTCCCTCAACATCCGTCGTCTTGACATCTATCCAATGAACGAGAAGTCTATCGCCCACGACATCCAGTGTGAACGTCCCGGGTGTCAGAGTAATCGAATTGGCCAGTATCAATCTCGCGATACTCGACTTCAGCGATGTTCTTATGATCACTATCCCGGGGTTTATGGGCATCCGGGGGTGGAGCACTCGATACGCGACATCGATATTCGCCCTGATTATTTCCCAGAAGAGCACGGCGACATAGACAGCCGAATACGCCAGTCTTCTTATGGTCAAGGTCGGAAAGCCGAGTTTCGAGTAGATGCCGGCTCCAATTATCGAGACTGCGAGGGCGACCGCAAAGCCGGTAATCAGCTCGGGTGCAGAGAAACTCGAAGTGAG
>CAZSBE010000115.1:0-8432 GCA_964604955.1 uncultured bacterium | reverse complement strand
GACCTTCTGGCAGGGCTTCCAGATATTCTTCGCCATGCTTCCGGTAGCGATAGCGGGTTTCTTCTCGGCAGTCCACCAGGGCAAGACGAGTTCGGCTGGTGTCGAGCTGACGGCCAAGCGTCCCGACGCCATGATGAAGGGCGTCATCTATGCAGCCATGGTCGAGACCTACGCTATTTTCGGTCTGCTGGCCACCATTCTGCTGCTGCAGGGCATTCAGCTCGGCTAAACCGAAAGAACTCTTGGAGCAATTCCTAATGGAGCAAGGCAAAGCACAGAAACTCAGGGATCGCATAATAAAGGACGCCGAAGAAGAAGCGCGGAAGATCGTCGCCGAGGGCGAGACCGGGGCGGCCGGGATCACGGGCGAAGCGAAGGCCCGGGCGGCCGAGATCACCGGGCGGGCCGAAGCGCGCGCGGCGGCTGAGGCCAAAGAGCATATCCGCAGGCAGGTGAGTATTCGCGAACTCGACGCCCGCAAGGCGCTCCTGGCCGAGAAGGGCCGGTTCATGGACGAGGCCTTCGAGAAGGCGATGGTTGAGATCAGGCGCAAGGACGTCGAGAGCGGTTACGCGCTCACCAGGTCGCTTCTCCTCAAGGTGATCAGGACCGGCGATGAGGAAATCGTGTTCTCCTCCGAGGACAGGAAGGGAGTGGGTGCGTCGTTTCTGGCGGACCTAAACAGGGAACTCAAGGGCAAGGGGCTCAAGGGCGAGGTGACGATCTCGGATGAGACGCGGCCCATGAAGGGCGGCTTCGTCCTCAGGAGCGGCCGCAAGGAGACCAACGCCACTCACGAGGCCATGCTGGGGACGATGCGCGACGATGCGGAGATAGAGATTTCAAACGCGCTCTTCAAGGGGGCCCAATAGGTACATATGGGATATTTGCACGCGCATTCCATATCGAGCCATGACGTCAGGTACGCTTTCGCCTCGGGGCGGGTGCGCGCCCTCGAGACGAAGCTCATCGGCAGGCAGCGCATGGAACGCCTGGCCGAGGCCAGGGACCTGGCCGAGGCGCTGAGGCTGCTTGCGGACACCGTATACGGCGAGCACCTCGACGATATCGAAGAGGCCGGCTACGAGACCTTCCTGCGCCGCGAGGAGGCGAGGATACTCGACCTCGTGGATTCGCTTTCGCTCGATGAGGCGCTGGGCGACGTCCTCAGGCTCAAGTACGACTTCGACAACCTCAAGGTCCTGCTGCGCGAGTCCTTCTCCGGCCGGGACCTTTCGAGGCTCTACGTGGACCTGGGGAAGTACCCGGTCGAGGAGCTCAAGGAGGCACTTGCCGGCGAGACGCCGGAGCGCATGCCCGCGCCCCTCGGGGATGCGGCCGTGCGCGGCATACACGCGTGGAACGAAACCTCGGACCCGGCCGAGATGGATACGGCCATTGACGGGGTCATGTTCGCGCATCTCCTCAAGGCCGCCGCGGACCACGGGGTCCCCTACCTGGAAGCGCTCACGAGGGTGACGATAGACCTGGCGAATGTAAGGACGTTCCTGCGGGCCAGGTACATGGGGCTGGAGCCGCGCGGGTTCGGCAGGCTCATCTACCCGGGCGGGAACGCCCCGGCGGAGACTTTCATAGAGACATTTCAGCTGCCCATTGAAGAGGTCCTGTCGAGGTTCCAATTCAGCCCGTACAGGAAAATAATCGAGCAAGGCGCCGGGGCCCTCCAGAGAGATGACTCGTTTGTGCCGCTCGAGAGGGAGATCGACTCGTACATCGTATCTTTCCTGAAGCTGTCGAAGTACTTCACGTTTGGTTTTGAGATCGTAATGGCCTACGCCCTCATCAAGAAGAGCGAGATCATGACGCTGAGACTGATCCTGGCGGCGAAAGCGAAAGGCATGTCCGCCGAGAGCATAAAGGAGCGTATACCGGATGCCTTCTAGCAAGCTGGCGTTCCTGGGCGAGCGGGCGACCGTCGTGGCCTTCGAGGGGCTTGGCATAGCAGCTTTTCCGGTAGAGGGCCGCGACGAGGCCAGGGAGACATTGAGCGGCCTTATAAAGAAGAAAGAACATGCGGTGATTTTTGTAACCGAAGACATAAACGACGCCGTCGCCGACATCATAGCCGAATCGGCCGCGGAGAATTTCCCCAGCGTTGTGCTCGTGCCTTCGAGCGCGGGCTCGCAGAAAATCGGTCTTCGCAAATTATCCAGTATTCTCAAAAACGCGCTGGGCGCCGACATTCTCAAAATCGAGTAGGTAAATGGGAGGTTTTCCGTGGAAGAGCTGAAGCCAGGACGAATCGTGAAGGTCGCCGGCCCGCTTGTGGTTGCTGAGGGTATGCAAGGCAGCAAGATGTACGACGTGGTGAGGGTGAGCGACCTGAGACTCATCGGGGAGATTATCGAACTCGAAGGCGACCAGGCATCCATACAGGTATATGAGGAGACCGGGGGCATCGGTCCTGGCGAGCCGGTCTATCCCACCGGCGGCCCGCTCTCCGTGGAGCTCGGGCCCGGGCTCATCGAGGCCATCTACGACGGCATCCAGAGACCGCTCGACGTGATAAGGGAAAAAGTCGGCGACTACATCACACGCGGCGTTGACGTACCGGCGCTCAGCAGGACGCGGAAATGGCACTTCGTTCCCGCCGTAAAGGACGGCGACGAGGTTGATGTCGGTGACATAATAGGCACGGTGGACGAGACGGTTCTCGTCGTGCACAAGATCATGGTACCCCCCGGGATGAAGGGGAAGATCTCCGGGCTCAAAGAGGGTGACTACACCATTGAGGAAACGGTCGCGAAGATCGATATGGAGGGCGGGTCGAAGGACCTGACGCTCGTTCAGAAGTGGCCGGTGCGCGCGGGGAGGCCCTATAAGAAGAAGCTCGCTCCCGTCGAGCCGCTTTCGACCGGCCAGCGCGTCATCGACAGCCTCTTCCCCGTCGGCAAGGGAGGAACGGCGTGCGTGCCGGGACCCTTCGGTTCGGGCAAGACGGTCATTCAGCATCAGCTCGCCAAGTGGGCTGACACCGAAATCATCGTTTACGTCGGGTGCGGCGAGCGCGGTAACGAAATGACCGACGTGCTGCTCGAGTTCCCCGAACTCAAGGACCCGCGCAGCGGCGAGCCCCTCATGAAACGCACGGTACTCATTGCCAACACGTCCAACATGCCCGTGGCGGCGCGTGAGGCTTCGGTCTATACCGGTATCACTATCGCCGAGTACTTCCGCGACATGGGTTACAGCGTTGCGCTCATGGCGGACTCGACGTCGCGCTGGGCGGAGGCCATGCGTGAGATCTCAGGGCGTCTCGAGGAGATGCCCGGCGAGGAAGGATATCCCGCATACCTCGGTTCGAGAATCGCCGCATTTTACGAGAGGGCGGGCCGGGTGGCCTGCCTCGGCAAGGGCGACCGCGAGGGCGCGCTCTCAGCGGTCGGCGCGGTTTCGCCTCCGGGCGGCGACCTTTCCGACCCGGTGGTGCAGGCCACCCTGCGCGTCGTGAAGGTGTTCTGGAGCCTCGAAGCGCATCTCGCATACAGCCGCCATTTCCCGGCCATCTCGTGGCTCAACTCGTATTCGCTTTACTACCAGAACATAGACGGCTGGCTCACGGACAACATCGCGGCGGACTGGGTGGACCAGCGCAGCGAGGCCATGCGCATTCTGCAGGAAGAAGGCGACCTGGCGGAGATCGTGAGGCTGGTCGGCGTAGAGGCACTCTCGGCCGGCGACCGGCTTACGCTCGAGGTCGCGAGGTCCCTGCGCGAGGATTTCCTCCACCAGAACGCCTTCCACGAAGTCGACACCTACACTTCGCTCGAGAAGCAGTTCGAAATGCTGAAGATCTGCCTGTACTTCGGCGAGGCCGCCCGGGAGGCGGTGGCGAGGGGTGTGCCGGTGGCTGATATCGAGAAGATGAGCATCAGGGAGAATATCGCCAGGGCGAAGTACATACCCGAAGACAAGATGGACCAGATAAAGGGCATTAAAGAAGAAATAGACAGAGAGATGGAAGCGCTCGTGGGCGCCCAGGCAGCGTAACGAGGAGATCAGCGATGTTAAAAGAGTACCTCACGATCAGGCAAATCACGGGGCCGCTTATCCTCGTCGAGGAAATCGAGGGAGCGAAGTACGAGGAGATTGTGGAAGTCGTGCTCCCCAATGGCGAGGTAAGACGTGGCAGGGTGCTGGAGGTGGACCGGGACAAGGCGCTCGTGCAGCTGTTTGAGGGGACTTCGGGCGTTGATGTCTTTCAGAGCAAGGTGCGTTTCCTTGGCAGGGGAATCGAGATCGGGCTTTCTCTCGACATGCTCGGACGGGTTTTCGACGGCCTCGGTCGCCCCATAGACGACGGGCCCAAGATCATCCCGGAGGAGAGAAGGGACATCAACGGCAGCCCCTATAACCCCACGGCGAGAGCATATCCCTCCGAGTTCATCCAGACCGGCCTTTCTTCGATCGACGGCCTCAACACTCTCGTGCGCGGGCAGAAGCTCCCCATCTTCTCCGGCTCGGGCCTTCCGCATAACCGCGTTGCGGCGCAGGTCGCCCGCCAGTCCAAGGTGCTTGGAACCCAGGAGGAATTTGCGGTCGTATTCGGCGCCATGGGCATAACCTTCGAGGAAGCTGATTTCTTCATCTCCGATATGCAGAGAACCGGCGCCATCGACAGGGCGGTTCTGTTCATGAACCTCGCGGACGACCCGGCCATCGAGCGTACGGCGACGCCGCGGCTCGCGCTGACCACGGCCGAATACCTGGCCTTCACCAAGGGCATGCACGTTCTCGTAATCCTCACGGATATGACCAACTACTGCGAGGCGCTGCGCGAAATTTCGGCTGCGAGAAAGGAGATCCCCGGAAGGCGAGGCTATCCGGGCTATCTCTACACGGACCTCTCCACGATTTACGAAAGGGCGGGCAGGCTCAAGAGCTCGCCGGGCTCGATCACGCTGATGCCCATCCTCACCATGCCGGAGGACGACAAGACCCATCCGATCCCCGACCTCACAGGCTATATCACGGAGGGACAGGTGATTCTCTCGAGGGGGCTCAACAAGAAAAAGGTCTCGCCCCCGATCGACGTTCTGCCCTCGCTTTCGCGCCTCAAGGACAAGGGCATCGGCGCCGGCAAGACGCGCGAGGACCACGCGGACCTCTTCAACCAGCTCTACGCGGCCTACGCGAGAGGCAAGGAATCCGAGGAACTGTCGGTGATCCTGGGCGAGGCGGCGCTCAGCGAGATGGACCAGATGTATCTCAAGTTCGCGCAGGACTTCGAGATGCAGTACGTTTCCCAGGGCGAGTACGAAGACAGGACTATCGACGAGACGCTCGATCTCGGATGGAAGCTCCTCTCGAGGTTCCCGACCGTGGAGCTCAAGCGAATCAGGCAGGAGTGGATAGACAAGTATCTTCCGAAGTTCAAGAAGACCGAGGGCGCCGCGGCGGTGCAAGAAGAGGCGGCATAACACATGCGGTTGGCAGTCAACGCGACAAGAATGGAGCTCCTGAGGCTGCGCAAGCGGCTCGGGCTGGCAAGGCGCGGGCACAAGCTCCTCAAAGACAAGCAGGACGAACTCATGAAGCGCTTCATGGGGCTCGTCACCCAGATAAAGGAGCTCCGCCTCAGCGTCGAGGAAGAGCTCGAGCAGTCCTTCAAGCGTTTCCTGGTCGCGCGCTCGGTCGGCGGCAGTGAAGTAGTCGAGGCCGCGGTGAGCCTCCCCACCCGGAAGACGAGCGTGGAAGTCGGAAGGCAGCAGGTCATGAACCTCGTCGTGCCGGTTTTCGAACTCAAGTCCGAAGGCAAGGTGGCATCCTACGGCCTGGCGACGACGCCCGCCGAACTCGACACGGCCCTCATGGCGATGGAAAAGGCCCTCGGCCGGATGGTGGAGCTCGCGTCCAAGGAGAAGGCGCTGGAGCTCATCGGCGATGAAATCGCGAGGACCCGCAGGCGGGTCAACGCCCTCGAATACATTCTCATCCCCAATCTCGAAGAGACCATACGCTACGTCTCCATGAAGCTCTCCGAGATGGAGCGCGGCAACCTCACCCGGCTTATGCGCGTAAAGGAAATGGTGCGCGAGAGGTAGGCTTGAGGCCGCGTCCTCATATCGTCCCGGCGGCTTCCGCCGAAAGCAGCACGGGCCTGCTGAGTCCCGCCACGTCCCTTCGCATCAGCGGAAAGTCCTCATTGCCCCGCAGCACCCTGAAGCCGCATCGCAGGTAAAGCTCGATGGGGCCCGCGGGATTGTTGCATGAGCCGCGCCGGGCGAAGGCCTCCAGCGCCGGATAGCCCAGCTGGCCGGCGACCCGTTCGGTAAGCCAGAGGAGTTCGGATGCCAGGCCTCTGCACCTGCAGCGCGGGTCCACGAAAACGCAAGTGATGAGCATCGCGTCCCTGCTGACCGGCCCGGCTCCGTAGGTTGCCCGCTGCGGGTAGAATTCCGGCGGCCCGAACTGGACGAAAGCCAGGAGCGACCCGTTTTCCCTCGCCACCTTGCCGAGCGCGTGCTGTCTGCAGTGGGAGGCGAGCCATCCGGTCTTCATCCTGAGCATCTCGCCGAAGGTGGGTTTCGTGGCGAACTCCCTGGGCATCTCCCAGTAGACGCACCCCTGGCAGAGAGCGAACATGTCCTGGACGTCTTCGGGGTGTAGATCTTCGAAGTGAATGCCATGTCCTGCCAGTGCTTCCATACTGCACCCCCGAAGCCCCCCGAGCGCAGACGGTCGCGAAGTGTTCAGCGCGGTCAGAATTATAGCACCAACCGTCCTTAAAATCCAGAGGCGGCTACGGCTACCATATTGAGACCGTGCTGAAATCAAAAGCGCCGGAATGCCCGCCGGGGAGCCTGGCGCGCTCGTAGATCCGGGAGAGCTCATCGCCGAGGTCGGTGAGCGCCGCGGTCGTGTTCTCGCCGAGATTGGCGGTGAGAACCCCGCATCCCCTGACGCCCGGGTTCAGTTTGAACTCGCGATCGTCCATGAGCTTCATGCAAATCTCGCCGCACCACAGCAGCGCACTCGAAGAGTCGATTCTATAGTCATGCAGGGTCTTCAGGGCATTGTCCCAGGAGCGCGTTCTCTCGTTTCCGGAGCTGAAACCGTACCAGAGCACCGCCCGCGCCCCGGCCTGGGTAGCCAGGCAGAAGAGATTCATGGGAGAGACCCCGAGGTCGAGGCCGTCGAACGGGTCGAACGGGTCTATGAAAACGAGCGTGTCCAGGATATCTTCAGCGGAGGTTGTCTCGAGCTCGGCCGATAGGGCCAGGACGCCGTCCCCCTTCACGCATCTTACTCGGCGGTCGTTCACTCCGACCCACTCAGCGCAATCACTTATGGAGGCCAGGCTCCCCGCGTCGATGTCGCAGAAGATGAAGGCTTCGGCCGAGCCCCTGAGGAGCATGAGCGCGAATAGGGGAGAGCCTGGATACGACGGCACGCTTCCGTTCATCTCCTCGATCTCCTCCAGCGTCCTGTTGTAGGCGGACGCGCGCAGCGCCGCCGACCTATTCACATTCTTGAGGAAGTAGAAAATGCCGTAGTCTCTCGCCAGCGAGGGAGAGAGCGGGTACCTGGCGGCGCCGGAATGCGACTCCCAGTACCTTCCCGGCCGCTCGGCGGCGAGTATCGCGGCGAGCGGCAGGTGCTTCCAGACGTCGCCGATGTTTCCAAAGTGCTGGTTAGCCATTACATCTGACCGTTTCTCCGCGGGGCCCTTCTCTAGCGCGGCCCCTCAAGCAGGCGTATATCGTCTATCCAGGCCGTTCCGCTGCCGTCGATGACCAGATTGAGCTTGATGTTGTCCGGATTCTCGCCCTTCCTCAAGAAGAAAGGTATCTCTTCCGTCACCCACTCGGTGTTTCCCGTAAGCGGGGTCTGGAGGCCGCGCGAGAACGCGTCGCCTCTTGCGGGGAAGTGGCAGTACATCTCCAGAAAGACCCTCCCCTCAACGCCCTGGGTCCGGAGCCTGGCCTGATAGATGAGGCGCGCGTCCTCGACGTCCATGTCGCCTGTCTCATAGAGCCTGAAAGTCTGGGGCTCGGTAGTGGCGGCGCGTATCGACCCCCCGCCGTCGGCCGACACGGCGTCATCGAACTCGACACAGCCGGCCATGACCACGCCTTCGAGATCATCGACCGGATAGTGCCTGAGCTCGATCACATCGCCCCCGTCTTTCGAGCAGCCGGCGGCCGCAATCACGAAAGCCATCAACGCCAAAGCGGTTCCGCTCCTTGACATAACTCCCTCCTCGGGTGAAATGGGCCCAATGTCGACCGGCCCCGGGCCTATCGACCGGCCTTCACCTCAAGCATATAGCAGAGTCGGCCCCCGCTGTTCAAGCGGCTTTTGCTGTCGGCCGGATGTGGAATTGTGGATAAATTACCCAGCCAGGTGGATAAGTAGGTAACATGTTTAGTTTCAATAGCTTTCATATGAATCTACAAGCAAATTCATAA
>CAZSBE010000114.1:0-8487 GCA_964604955.1 uncultured bacterium | reverse complement strand
GAGGGCCCTGACGACGTGATCCTTGATATCGGTGTATTCGCCGCTGTTTCCGTCTTCATTGCTCATGTCGAAGGCGACCGCCACGTCCCCGCAGACCTCGCCGTTCTCGTCCGAGAGCCTGTAACAGTTCCACGACACGATTTTCGTCTCGCCGCGCCCGGTGGTTATGGCCGTTCTCTCGCTTTCGCACGTCTCGCCGCCGTCAAGAACGCGGCGACGCCGCTCCATGCACTGCCTGCGAATGCCGTCATCGGGGTACATAAGAGCCCAGATGCTGCTGTTGCCCATGACGCGGTTGCGCGAGTAGCCGCTTATCCGTTCGGCGGCGCGATTCCACACGAGTACGTTCCCGTCGCGGTCGGTCGCGCTGATCCAGATATTGCCCGTGTCCATGATGTCTTCGAGGAAACGGCTGAGCGCCATCACCCTCTGCTCGGCCCGCTTGCGGGCGTCGACGTCGCGAACGAAGGCCAGGACGCGGTCATCGGACCCGATCTTGACGAGTGATAGGCTGACCTCCGCCCAGAAGAGCCTCCCCGAGCTGTCCCTGCAGTGCCACTCGAAGAGCCTCGATCCGCAGGCGGCCGCTTCCTTTATGAGCCTTACGGCGCCCTGCTGGGAAAAGCCCGAATCCCCGCCCGCGCTGATGGCTCCAACGTCCAGCGAGAGCATCTGTTCACGGCTGTAGCCGAACATCTCGCAGGTCTTGCGGTTGACATCGAGCACACGCCCGGTCCCGGGGTCGTGAATGAAAATGCCGTCCGAGGCCTTGTCGAAAACTGCGCGAGAGGAGGCCTCCGACTTGCGCAGGGTTTCCGTGGTATGCTTCCTCTCCAGGCTGCTCGCCAGCACCCGGCCGATTGCCGAAAGGAACTCCATTTCCTTCTCGCTGCACACATGGTCAGGGTCGAGATAGAGGTTCAGGACCCCCAGCAGGTTCCCCGAAGATGCAAACGGAACGCAGTACTGGCTGGCTGCGCCTTTCACCTGGCATGAGCGGCCCCACGGTCCGCCCCGGCCCCCACGGTACATTATCTGGCCCGAAGCCGCGGCGCCGCCGCAGAAGCACTCGCCGACCCTGCGCCTGGCGCATGCATTGACATGTTCTTCCGCGAGGCCGACGCCGGCCTTCATAACCAGTATATCCGAGTCGGCTTCCCTGAGGAGGATCCCGCCTTTCACCTCGGGCGAGAACCACGGCACCTCCGTCAGGCGCGACATCATCTGCTCCAGCATCCCCTCGCGCGGGATGTCCTGGAGCGAGATCTCGAGCAGGTCGTTGATGACCATCTGGGCCTGCCAGGACATATCCAGCGCCTCCCCGGCCAGATGCCGGTCGGTCGTGTCGCGGACGACCCCGACTATGCCCGTGGGGATGTTCTCCTTGTCCAACATGAAAGATATGTTGAGTTCGCCCCACAAACTTGCACCGTTCTTGGTTATGAACTCGAGTTCGAGCACTCTGGACCTGCGGGGATCGCGGTTCCGCATAGCCTCCGGCGAGAGCTCTTCAGCCACGGCCGCCATGGCCACATCGAGCGAAGCAGGGGTCAGGAGCTCATCGAGGTGTTTCCCGAGGGTCTCCTCGGGCGTATATCCCAGCGTTCTTTGCACCGACGGGCTGACGAAAGTGAAATTGAGGCCCATGTCCATCGTCCAGATGACGTCGTTTACGTACTCGGCGAACATCCGGCAGCGCCTGTCGGTGTCGACAAGTTCCTTCGCGAACTGCTCGTGTTCGGTTAGGTCCACCATCGAAACCCACACGCGCTCGTAAGTGTCCTCGTAGCCCGGGGCCACCGACCATCTCATGAGCAAATGCTTCTTCTCGCCCGTGAGTGTCCGGTTGAAGGCGTCGGCCTCGAAACCGAGCTGCCCCTCGGCTATCGCGACGAGCACATGCTTGAGGACATCGTATGATTCCTCGCAGAGCACCTTGTCGAGGTTGGCGAGCATGACCGCCGGGTTGTCAGCCTCGTAGAGGTGCGCGGTGGCGGGGTTGACGGCGAGCACTCTGACCATGCCGGCGCACCTGGCCACCTCTTCCGGGTGATAGTCGAAGTAGGTCTGTATGTCACCCGCGCCCGACCTCTTGAGTTCGTCGAGGTACTTCTTGACTTCGGATGCGTCCTCCTCCCAGAGCGATACGGGCGCTGCCGCAAAGAGTCCCCTGTAGAGCTGCTCGGACCCGGCCGGGGTTTGGGTGGCGCAGGCCGCACCCTTGGATGCTTCTGTGGTAGGCTTCATGGTGTTCCTCTGGCTGCGTAGAGTATCGGTCTCCCCCACCACTGTATTTCGGCAAGAAGAGAGTCGCGCTTTAGGTAAGCGCTTACGAATGTATCGGGGTCAGATTGAGACCCCGCAGGCTGGCAAGGAGCGTGTCCGCGAACCTGAGAACCAGGTGGGGATTCTCGGCCAGGAGGCCCTCCTCCCTGAGGAAACCGACCATGTACGTGCCTCTCGCAAGCGCCCGGGCCTGGGCTTCAAGCCGGTCGCGGCAATCACGGTTTTGTCGCAAGTTCATCCTCCTTGAGGTTGATCATGCTTATGCCCTCCGCATATTCGGTGGGCCTGGCTTCCTTGAGAGACTTGAGTCTCGCGATGACGCCCTCTATCTCGCGGCACTCCTCATCAATCTTCTCGAGCGCCTCACCGGCATCGCCTCCGCCCCTGATGAAGCGAACGGCGGCCTGTATTGCCGACACGCTGTTGTTGACGCTGTGGTTTATGCTGACCACGACCTCGCCTATCGCCGCCAGCCTCTCGGCCTTGACGAGTTCCTGCTGGGTGCGCCTGAGGAGCTCGTTGATGCGCTGGACCTCCTGGACCTTCCCGGTGAGCGTTTCATTTGCCGAGCTAAGCTCCAGAATGAGGCGCTGGTTCTCCAGGGCCAGGAACCTCCGCTCCAGGGCCTTGTCCACATACGCGAGTATCTGGGCCGAGGTGAGCGGCTTGGACAGATACGACACCGCCCCCTTGTGCATGGCGTCCGCCGCGGACTTGACCGAGGCGTATCCTGTTATCATGATGAACTGCGTCAGCGGGAACACTTCTTTCACGCCCGCGAGCAGGTCTATTCCCGA
Organism: uncultured bacterium; assembly: GCA_964604955.1. Lineage (GTDB taxonomy): Bacteria > Arandabacterota > Arandabacteria > Arandabacterales > JALGWA01 > JALGWA01. The sequence continues at coordinate 5,404 of CAZSBE010000114.1, read as the reverse complement.
GACTTCCGGCATCTCCAGGTCGGTGATGACGAGGTCGTACTCCTGGGATCTTGCCGCCACAAGGGCGTCGGGTGAATGAGCGTAAAGGTCCGGGGAGAACTCGCCCCTTTTCAAGACTTCTCCCAGCAGGTGCAGAATCTCCTCGTCATCGTCGACGATCGCGATCCTCACCGGCGCTCCGGTGTCCTGCGAATCCCTGTCATTCATTCCCACTTTTCGCTCCTTTCCGCACGGGCAGCCAGATCGAGAATGTGCTGCCCTTCCCCGGTTTCGAGTCCACCCCTATCGAGCCGCCGTGCGCTTCCACAATGGCCTTTGCGACGGGCAGCCCCAGCCCGGCGCCGGCAAAACGTCTGGTATGCGACATGTCCGCCTGCGTGAACGTGTCGAATATGTTGTTTATCTTCTCCCGGGGAATGCCGATCCCCGTGTCGGTTATGCTTACCGTGACCCCCACGTTGTCGGACGAACTCGAAACGCCGATAGTCACCGAGCCCGAGTCCAGGTTGAACTTGACCGCGTTCTCTATGAGGTTGCGCATCACTACTCCGAGTTTCTCGACATCGCCCTCGATGCGCGGTTCGCCATCACCGTCGAAGAAGACTTCGACCCCCTTGCTCTTGATTACCGGGTCCAGGGCGTCGATCGCCCCGCTGATGACTTCGGTTACCACCACTTCCTCCTCGGAAATGAGCAGGTCGCCTGCCCTGACCTCCGTCATCACGAGGAGGTTCAGGATGAGCGTCTCGAGCCGGTCGAGGTTCACCTTCATGCCCTTCATCCACTTTCTCTCGGGCCCGTCGGCGCTGGTTATCTCTTCCACCGAGGGCATAAGTATGCCCAGGTAGCCTTTGAGAGACGTGAGCGGCGTCCGGAACTCGTGTGAAATAGTGCTGATGACATTGGTCTTGATCTGGTCGATTTCGATGAGCTTCTTCATAAGGTGCGAGAGTTCGAGATTCTCGCGCGCCAGCTTGCGCTTCTCGAGTCCCAGCCTCACGGTCTTCTCCAGGTCGTGAAGCGAGAACGGCTTGACGATGTAGTCGTATGCGCCCTTTCTCAGGGCCTCGACCGCCGATTGAACCGTGGCGTAGCCGGTCATGATGATGAAGACGGTGTCGGGGTCCACGCCGAGCACCTCGTCCAGGAGGCCGACACCGCTCATTCCCGGCATTCTGAGGTCGCTCACCACCGCGCTGAAACAGCGCTCGTGAATCAGCGACAGGGCCTGCCTCGAATCATGGGCCAGCTCTACGGCATAGCCCTTCGAGCTCAGGAATTCGGACAGGGCGAAGAGGATGTCCTCCTCGTCGTCGACCAGGAGGATGCGCTTCTCTACGGACTTCTCCTTGATCTGCAGGAGTTCCTTTTCGAGTACGAATGTCGAACCACTTTCTCCGGGATTGAGGATAGTCACCGTTATGCTCCTGACGTACTAGTGCGAAGGAACCAGAGTTCTGGCCACGTTCTCATCCGCCACCGATGCCGGCGACCCGGGCTCGCCCAGCCTTCCGCCGTCCGCGGTCGCAAGGAGCGCGTCCCTGTGCGCCCGCAGCCTTCCCCTGAGCCTCAGCATGGCCTTGGTGTGTATCTGGGAAACCCTTGACTCGGAGACACCGAGCGTGCGTCCGATTTCTTTAAGCGTCATGTCCTCATAGTAGTAGAGGGCCACAACGGTTCTTTCCTTGTCCGGGATGTTCATGATGGCGTCAGCCAGGATGTCCTTCATCTCTTCTCTTTCAATGCCCGTGGAAGGCGTAATACCGTCCTTGGAGCAGACGAGATCGATGATCCTGGACGTCTTCTCGCCCTCCTGGTTCCCCACGAAATCGTCGAGCGAGAGAAGTCCGGCCGACACTATTTCCTCGACCATTGTCCGGAGGTCAGAGAGCGAGGTATTCAGCCTGGCGGCTATTTCGGCGTCCGTCGCCGCCCGTCCGAGTTCGTTTTCCAGGATGGAATAGGTCTCCTCGAGCATTCTCGCCTTGCGGCGCACCGACCGTGGGACCCAGTCGAGGGACCGGAGGTCGTCAACGATCGCCCCGCGTATCCTGGCCACGGCATACGTCTCGAACTTGGTGTCCCGGCCGGGATCGTACTTCTCGATAGCGTCCATGAGACCGACGACGCCGGCGCTCACCAGGTCATCGATTTCTACCGACGGGGGGACCGACATCGCCATTCTGCCGGCGACATACTTAACCAGGTAAAGGTAGTTCCGAATCAGGCTGTCCCTGATTCCCGGCGTCTGGACCTTTCTGTATTCGGTCCAGAGCTCTACGAGTTCCTCCTGGCCAAGTCCGACGGAAGTCCTGTTCATAGTCACCATCCTTCTTTTGTGCCAACCCTAGCAACACCAGCCGTTCACCTACTGCAATGGGTGTGCCGACCGGAAGAAGAATGGCGAAACAGGGCAACCGTTTTGTAAGGCCTTGTATGCCAAGGTGTTAACTACGGGGCGGCCGCCACGACCCGCTCCTCAAGTGCGGGAAATGACGCTTCGCGCGAGGTCATGGACGTAACTGCTTGATTATATGGTGGTTAAACCCCAGCATGGGGTGATTTCCCGCTGAACGCATGGATGGATATTGACCAGCGAAAATCACCACGGCTGGGAAAAGGTCAGCACCGGCCACTGGCTGCCTGACCTGCAGAGACTGATAAACCATAGCACCAGATGGCATTCAGCTGGCGAAGACTTCAAAGAAAGTGCTAAATCTGCAAAAAGGCGGAAGGGTGGTAAGGGATTTGCCGGTTGGTCAGAAATTAACCACGTTGTACTTCTTCAATTTCTGTCTCAGCGTCTGCCTTGTTATGCCGAGCACGCGGGCGGCGCTTGACTTGTTGCCGCCTGCCCACTCGAGAGCCTTGACTATGGCCCTCTTCTCGGCCTCCTGAAGTGTTATCGGCATCGCGCTTTCCCTGCTTAAGCTCATTTCGCTGGGTCCGGCCTGCGTCCTGTCCAGCATCTCTGCCGGCAGGTGCTCGGCCAGGATGAGGTCCGTGCTCTCGAGGAGTATGGCCCTTTCGACGACGTTCCTGAGTTCCCTGACATTGCCGGGCCAGTGATAGCGCATCATTATGTCCCTCGCCTCACGCGAGAGGCCGCGCACCGCGCGCGTGAGCTCTTTGTTGAAATGGTCGATGAAGTAGCTGGACAGGATGGGAATGTCCTGCTTGCGCTCTCTGAGGGCCGGGCAGTATATGGGTATCACCATGAGCCTGAAGTAGAGGTCGCTCCTGAACTTCTTCTGCTCCATGGCGACCTTGAGGTCGCGGTTGGTCGCGGCGATGATGCGGGTGTTCACCACTATATCGTCCACGCCCCCGACGCTTCGGAAGCGCTTGGTCTCTATGAGCCTGAGGACCCTGGACTGGAGGCCGGGGGGCATCTCCCCTATCTCGTCCAAGAAGAGCGTGCCGCCCTCGGCAAGCTCCACAAGTCCCTTCTTCTTTGCCCTGGCGTCGGTGAACGCGCCCTTCTCATACCCGAAGAGCTCGCTTTCGAGGAGATGTTCGGGCAGCGAGGCGCAGTTGATCTCCATGAAGGGCTTGTCCTTGCTCGGACCCTGGAAGTGGATTCCCCTTGCCACGAGCTCTTTGCCCGTGCCGCTCTCGCCCTGGATGAGCACCGTCGACGCGCGGCTCTCCGCGACCTTCTCGATGACGCTGGCTATGTCCTGCATCATCTTGCTCTTTCCCACAACGAAGCGGTCGAACTCCCTGTAGCCGACCACGATCTGTCTCACCGACTGCGCCTCGCGCTTGAGGCGGACGCCGTCGAGCCCCCGGTCGACCGCTTCGACGAGCTTGTCGACTTCCACGGGCTTGGGCAGGCACTGGAACGCGCCCAGCCGCGCGGCCTCGAACGCGGTTTCGACGTCGACGTCGCTACCGAGGAGAATCACGGCCGTCTCACCGTTGCTCTTTTTGCATTCCTTGAGAAACTCCGCGTAGGCGATGCCGGGCTGGTCCATGTCCGCGATGAGTACGGAGTACCGGCCGCTCTCGAGGGCCTTGAAGGCGTCTTCGGCGGCAGAGGCGGCCTTGGCGGTGCATCCGAGCCCCGTCAGCGCCCTGGGGATCTCGGGGGCCAGGGCAGCGCTGCCGAACAGGACTACGCTGAACCCGCTCTTTTGACTCTTGGCCATGGTCCACCTCAGGCTGTAAGACGCTCCGGGTGAGATACTATTTACAAACCGGCGGATAAGTCAACTTCTAAAATGGGCCGGGCGGCGTGATTCAGGCGGTCTCGCCCTCGTCGAGCATGCGGGATGCCACTATGCGGAGCACGTTGTCTGTGTCGTAGTAGTCGGTCTCAATCCTGATCCTGGCGGCGATTATCTTGGCGTCTCTCACGGCCTCCTTCTCCTCACCCACTTCCCGCGAGATCTGGCGGCACTCGGCCACGAGGTCGGCCGGGATGCTTCTGAGCCCGTCCCCGGAGGACGGCCTATTTTTTTCCCTGCTCTGCCCTGTTTCCATTGTTTGCCGCCTTCGAAGTCCCCTTCATCCTCTCTTCACGGGGGGTCTTGGGAACTACTTTGCCGTTCTCACGGACTATCGCCTCGTAGACTTCCCTGCGGTGCACAGGTATCTCCTTGGGGGCGTTGATCCCGAGCTGAACTTGTTCCCCCTTTATGTCTACCACAATGACCTCGATGTTGTCACCAATCATTATCCGTTCGTTGCGCTTCCGTGTCAGGATAAGCACCTTTACTGCCTCCTCACAAACCCGGTGTCTCTCCTACACCGGTGAGCTGCAGTTCCTGCAGCTCTTCATCCATGCGTGTGTCGATGTCAAAGTATCGACAGAGTCCTGTTATCTCGAGAACCCGCTTCAACCTCGGCCTCATCCCGACCAGAGATATGGAACCACCGAGAGAGGTGAGGGTCTGCGCGTTTCCAACGAGTGTGCCCAGTCCGGAGGAGTCAACTATACTTACAGATGTGAGGTCCAGTGAAACGCGTAACGCGCCATCAGCTATGGCCGACTGAATGGCCTCGCCGACGGCACTCGCGGTGTAAACGTCGATCCGTCCAGTTACTTCGATGTTGAACGTGTCATTTTCGCGCCTGGTCTTGATCTTCACGACCCGAAACTCCTTTCAAAGGCCGCAACGTATCACACTTTTTCTATCGGCACTCGCCAGTCGCAACTAAAACTACTTTTTCACGAACGCATCTCGGACGGTGCAATGAGCTCGTCCTCGAGCACCGTGCGCGTAACCCTCATGACTTCCTGGATCGTCGTCATCCCGGCCTCACACTTATCGAGCCCGTCTTCGAGCATCGTGCGGTAGCCTGCTGCGCGGGCCTGGCTCCTCAGCGTCTGTTCGTCGGCGCCGTCGATTATGGTGCGCCTCATCTCGTCATTGAGCATGACGAGTTCGTAGAGCCCCAC
>CAZSBE010000113.1:2961-8794 GCA_964604955.1 uncultured bacterium | reverse complement strand
CTCGTGACAGCAAAGGCACGACACGCAGAGCCCGTCATCCACCGAGCCCACGGCGCCCTCGAAAGTTATCGCCCCGGCCGGACACATTTCGGCGCACAGCCTGCAGCCCGTGCACGCTTCGCCTCGAATGCGGGGCCGCACCCACAACAGCGGCCGCAGCGCCGCCGTGAGCATACCGGGTATGAGCATGAAACCCCAGTTCGAAGGAATCTCGAAGCCCTCGATGCGGAACTCCTCGAGCCGGCCGCCGACGACGTCTATTCTGGCAAGCGCCGCCTCACCCAGGCCCCGCCGGGCCGCCTCGCGGATGACAGGCACTCTGGCGGGGTCGAGGCCGACGAGCCCGGCGAAAACGGCATCGAGCGCGACCGCATCGGCCGAGGCGCCGAGAAGCCCCGTCCTGACGACGCGTCCCGAGGAGGGGCCGCTCCGGTCCATGGACTCGACGGCGTCCATGACATTGAGCCACGGACTCACGAGCGAGAACACGTCCACGACGGCCTTGCTCATCGCGCCCGGGCGGGGATGTTTCAGATGAAGCGCCGACTTGTGAAGGCCGGGCACGCATCCGAAGGCGTTCTTCACCGAACCGGTGAGGAGTGTCAGCACATGGGTCTTGAACTTGGCGACGTTGACGATGAGGTCGAAGTCATCAAGCACGCCGGCTATGGCGTACTTCCTTCCGCCAACCTCCCTCTCCCGCCATCCGCCGGCTTCGAAGTTCACGAGACGGATGTCCCTGGACCGGGCCACCTCGAGCATGCCCGTGGCCTTCCATACCCGCTCCACTCCCCGGACGGCCCCACCGGGGCTGTCCCCCAAGCTGACCGCGGCCCCCATCTCGAGGAGATAGTCTATGGCGGCTGCGACAACGGCCGGATGGGTGGTGACGCCCCTCTGGGGTTCCCGGGCTGCAAGGAGATTGGGCTTTACGAGCACGCGCTTCCCGCCCAGGTTTTCGGGGCCGCGTCCCAGGGCGCCCGAGATCACTTCCCGGAGTTTCTCTTCGACTTCGGAAGCGCCGTAGGAGGCGCAGCGCGATATAGCGACTCGTGCCACTTTTTCTAGGCCCTCACGTAGAACTTGCCGGGCAATGATTTCACAAGCCCCCGGGTCTCCATGGTCAGAAGAAGTCCCAGGAGATCACCGGTCCCGAGCTCGATACTACCAGATAATTCGTCGACATGCGTGGGAACATCCGAGAGGAGATCCATGAGTTCCCCTTCGACGCCTCCGATTTCAGCCCAGGGGGCAGGCTGCCCGCGGCCGGCCAGGCCGAGCTCCAGTTGGGGGCCAAGTTCCTCAAGTATATCATCAATATTTTCAACAAGTTTCGCCCCATCCTTAAGAAGTCTATTCACCCCGCTGCTCCTCGGATCGCCCGGCTTGCCGGGTACGGCGAACACGCTCCTGTTCTGCTCGAGCGCGCATTTGGCCGTGATCAGGGCCCCGCTCCTGGGAGCGGCCTCCACGACGACGGTCCCCATCGCCAGCCCGCTGATTATACGGTTCCGAAGGGGGAAGTGCCAGGGCAGCGCCTCGACGCCCGGCCCGTGTTCGCTTACCACGGCGCCGCTCTTCGAGATCTCGTCTGCAAGCGGCCCGTTCTCCGGCGGGTAGATGAGGTCAATGCCCGAGCCCAGCACCGCTATTGTCTTCCCGGCGCCCTCCAGCGCCCCCTGATGCGCGGCTGTGTCCATCCCCCTTGCGAGCCCGCTGACTACGGTGAAGCCCGAATGAGCGAGCTCGCGGGCCAGGTTCCGGGCGAGCCTCATGCCTGAGAGCGAGGCTCGTCTCGAGCCGACCAATGCAACCCTCCTCGAGCCCGCATCCAACTCGCCCCGTACGAACAAAATGGCGGGCGGTACGGGTATTTCGGCAAGCAGCGCCGGATACTCCCGTTGGCCCAGCCAGACGGCCCTGGCGCCGTGTTCGTGAAGCGCCCTCTCGGTGTCGGGGGCCTGCTCATAGGCATGCCTTAACCTGCGCTTCGCCTCGGCCGTCAGGCCGTACCTCTTGGAGAGGCCCCCTATTCCGAGCGTTTCGAGGCGTCCGGCGCCTTCGCGGCGAATGAAACCGACAAGTACCCTGGCGGGAATCACCCAGGAAGAAACAAGCGCGAGCAGAACTCTACCGGTTCTCTCCCCTCCCATCATCCACCACCTCCTCCTCTGCATGAGCAACGAGGTCTACGAGGCTTCTCACAAGGTCCTTGATCCCGACCCCCTCGAGGGCCGAGATGAAGACCCCATAGCCCTCCGAGCGCAGCCGCTCGACTTCGCCCGTGCTGAGCAAATCGAGCTTGTTGACCACTGTAATCCGCGGCCTGGCGGCCAGCGTATCGTCGTGGAGTCTGAGCTCCTCGGTGAGGACCCGCAGGTCCTCGGCGGGAACCGGGCTGGTGCCGTCCAGCAGGAAGAGCAGCACTCGCGTGCGCTCTATGTGCCTGAGGAACTCGTGCCCCAGTCCCTTGCCGTCATGAGCTCCCTCTATGAGGCCGGGTATGTCGGCGAGCACTATGGAACTGTCCCCCAGGTCCAGGACCCCGAGGCTGGGAGCCAGGGTCGTGAAGGGGTACTTGCCCACCCTGGGCCTGGCCTTGGTGAGCTGCCTCAGGAGCGTCGACTTCCCGGCATTGGGTTTTCCGACGATACCCACGTCCGCGATGAGCTTTATCTCGAGAATCACCTCCTTCCGCTCACCGGGCGCGCCCTCTTCCCGCCGCCTTGGCGCCCGGTTGACCGAAGTCGCGAACGAAGCGTTGCCTCTCCCGCCCCGCCCGCCTCTCGCAATGATGATCCGGCCGGCCTCCGCGAGATCGGCTATGACCTCGCCCGTCCCGGCGTCCCTGACTATCGTTCCCGGGGGGACGCGCACTATCGCGTCTTTACCGCCCCGGCCGTGCTTGCCCTTGCCCTCGCCATGGGATCCGCGGGCCGCCCTGACCACCCGCCTGTATTTGTAATCTATCAGGGTGCTCAGATGGGGATCGACGAGCAGCACCACGTTGCCGCCGTTGCCGCCGTCCCCGCCGTCGGGGCCCCCGCGCGGCACGAATTTCTCGCGCCTGAAGCTCGAGCAGCCGTCGCCGCCGTCACCGGCGATGAACTCGACTCTGGTAAGGTCGATGAAGCCGGTTCCCTTTCCTCTGTGCCTGGTCAACTGAAGGTTACCACCTTGTCGGGATTGATCCTCTGATGGGGATCGAAGGACAGCTTCACCTGCTTCTGTATGCCGAGGCCCACTTCACCGACCTGGCCGGGGAGGAACTCCCTCTTGGTGATGCCGACGCCGTGCTCTCCGCTTATGGTACCGCCGAGACGAAGCGTGGTATCGAACAGCTCTCCCACGAGAGCCTCCGCCCGCCGGAGCTCGCCGGTGTCGCCGCGGTCAAGCATGACGTTGACGTGAAGATTGCCGTCCCCGGCATGGCCGAAAGTGGGAACGGTGAGGCTGTACTTCCGGGCCAGTTCGGTAACCGCGTGCGCCAGTTCCGGGAGTCTCGACCTGGGAACGCACACGTCCTCGTTTACCTTGTGCGGCGCTATAAGCGCCAGGGAAGGCGAGATTGAGCGCCTCATCTTCCAGAGGTCCGCCCGCTCCTCATCACCCGTCGCGGACCTCATGCCGACCATGTTGGAGCCAGCCAGGCTCTTCTCGATTTCGCTCATCGTATCGGCGGCCTCACTGCCGCTGCCGTCCGTCTCTATGAGCAGCGCGCAGCCCGCACCTGCCGGCACGTCGATTTTAACGAAATTCCTGACGGCCCCCATGGTCGTCGCGTCCATGAGCTCTATGGCGGCCGGAAGCACCCCGCAGGCGAAAACCGCGTTGACCGCGGCGGCCGCCGCTTCGATGTCCTTGAAGAAGGCCAGCGCCGTCGCGAAAGCCCCGGGTCTCGCTACGAGCCCCACGACGATCCCGGTGATTACGCCGAGCGTTCCCTCGCTCCCCACGACGAGGGCGAGCAGCGGGTCCCAGCGCCGGCAGACGTCGCGGGCCTTTCCGCATTCCGCGATCCGGCCGTCCCACAGTACGACCTCCACCCCGAGCACATAGTCCCTGGTGACGCCGTATTTTACCGCGCGCGGCCCTCCGGCGTCCTGCGCGACATTGCCTCCGATAGTGCTGACGTCCAGGCTCGACGGGTCCGGCGGAAACATGAGCCCCGCCTTCGCCGCTTCTTTCTGGAGGGCGCTGTTCACGACTCCGGGCTGAACCGTAGCCGTCCTTCCCTCTGCGTCAATGTGCAGGATCCGGTTGAGTCTCTCGGTGGATACAATGACGCCGCCCTTGATGGGCACGGTCCCTCCGGCGAATCCGGTGCCGGCGCCGCGCGGCACAACGGGAAGTCCCGCCGCCGCGCATATACCCATGATCGCCCTCACGTCTTCCGTGGTCCCGGGGAAGGTCACGGCGTCGGGCATCGCCCTCATGTTGGTGGCGTCGAAAGCGTAGCAGACACGGGTCTCCGGGGAGGAACTGACCTTGTGCTTGCCTATCCTGCCGGCTATCTCTCCGACCGCGTTCTTGACTCTGTCACGGGCCATGGACCCCTCCCCCGCCGGGGCCGTCAGACTGCATCTTTCTGAACGGCCGTCATCGCCATCACGTTCACGACGTCGTCTGCGCTGCATCCGCGCGACAGGTCGCTTGCGGGACGGCCGATACCCTGCAGCAGCGGGCCGTAGGCCCTGGCGCCGGCCAGCCTCTCCACCAGCTTGTAGCCGATATTGCCCGCGTCCAGGTTCGGAAAGACCAGCACGTTCGCGCGGCCCGCCACCTTGCTGCCGGGGGCCTTCTTCTCGCCGATCGCCGGAACGATGGCGGCGTCGGCCTGCATCTCGCCGTCGACTATAACGTCGGGAGCGAGTTCCCTGACCATCCGCGTGGCCTCGATCACCTTGTCCACGCGTCTGTGCCGCGCGCTGCCCTTCGTGGAAAACGACAGCATTGCGACATAGGGCTCATCCCCGACAAGCGACTTCCTCGTTCTCGCCGACGCAATGGCGATGCCCGCAAGCTCCTCCGCAGTCGGATCCGGAAGAACGCTTGCGTCGGCGAAGACGAATACCCTCTCCTCCCTTCCGGCCGCGGCATCGCCCGGGACTATCATGAGAAACGCGCTCGATATGGACTTGACCCCCGGCGCCGTTCCGATGCAGTGAATGACCGAGCGCAGAACGTCGGCCGTGGTCGTCACGGCGCCCGCGACGAGGCCGTCGGCCGCACCGGCAGCCGTCATCAGGGCCGCGTAATTGAGAGGGACCCTCGCCAGGGCCCCGGCCTCTTCGGCTGTCATGCCTCTGGCCTGCCGCCTTTTAAAGAGGCGGTCGGCGTATTCGGAAATCCGCTCCGACTCGCTTATATCCTGTATCTCAATGCCGTCCAGGCTGACGCCGGCTTCCCGCGCGGCCGCTTCGACAGCGGCCCTCTCGCCCACCAGGACCGGCTTCGCTATACCTTCGTCCCGGGCCCGCCGCGCCGCTTTGAGAATCCGCCCATCCCCGGTCTCGGGGAGGGCGATTCGCGCGCCGTAGGTCCTGGCCCTGTCCCATATCGCCGACATTATGTCCAAGTACTTACTCCCCCTTCTTCGAGAACCCCAGGTTCAGGGTTTGCCGTACGTCTTCCGCAGCGCCTCTGCAACCACGCCGGGGACGAAGTCCGAGACATCTCCCCCCGTTGCGGCTATCTCCCGTATTATCGATGAATTGAGGTAGGTGTACTCCTCGCTCGGCATCAGGAAAACCGTTTCGACTTCCCTGTTGAGCCTCCTGTTCATGAGGGCCATCTGAAATTCGTATTCGAAATCCGATATGGCCCTGAGCCC
>CAZSBE010000113.1:0-2951 GCA_964604955.1 uncultured bacterium | reverse complement strand
CCCTGGCGAAATCAACAAGCAGACCGGAAAACGGCATGACTTCCACCGCGTCGATGCCCCTGGCGGACTCTCTCACGAGCCTGACTCTCTCATCCACGCCGAAGAGGGTGTTCTTGGGCGTCGTGTCGGCCACGGCGACGATCACCTGCTCGAAGATAGTGAGGCTCCGGCGCAGAATATCCATGTGGCCGTTCGTGACCGGATCGAAAGTTCCCGCATACAGACCGAGTCTCACCCTGATCGCTCCTTTATCATGAAAAGAACCAGATTCTCGCCGAACCTCCGTTCCTTGAATACTCTGAAAGGGTCCGGTACTTCAAGCGTCTCCCGCCGGTGCACCCTGACGATTATCACGGTCCGGCCCGATACGGCCGTCGAGGTCTGCATAGCGGCAAGAACGGGAGCGGTCTTGCCCGAGAGGAACGGTGGGTCCACGAAAACCAGGTCGAACGGGCTGCCGTCCCAGGCCTGCACGAATCCCGCCGCGTCATCCCGGACGATCACGCAGGAATCGGCGATCCCGAGGGATTCGGCGTTCCGCCTTATCATCTTCGCCGACCTGGGGGAAGCGTCGACGAAGTGCACCCTCGAGGCGCCCCGGCTCAGAGCTTCGATACCCAGCGAACCGCTCCCCGAAAAAAGGTCCAACACGGTCTTTCCTTCGACCTCCCGGCCCATCACGTTGAAAACCGATTCGCGAATGATGGCCAGCGGAGGTCTCGACAGAAGGCCGCGGGGAGCCTCGATCGCTCTTCCTCTGAGTTTACCGCCGATTATCTTCATATCTCCCAACCACATAAAAAATCCGCGCTCTATTGTAATAATAAAGCGCGGATGGTGTCAACCTATACGAATTTTATTGCCAGAGCTCGCTCAGGCCGATGAAGTACGAGACATCGTCGCCGCCGTATCTCAGCTCCCAGGAGAACTTGGCTGTGCCCTTGAGCGGGAAGTCCATACCGCAGACGACTTCCGGAATGGCCCCTTCGCTGAACTCGTCGGTTCCGCTCTCAACGAAGTACGGGGTGTCGCCCGCGTCGATACGGAGGCTCCTGTCCACCCTGCCCTGGAGCCAGGTGATTCCCAGCCCGGCATAGGGAATCCAGGTCGATCTCTGCCAGGACATGAGCAGGCTCAACTGGTATTCTCCCCACCAGTACTTGTTGGACCATACCTCCGTATAGGCCCCGCTGAAGTCGTCGTACTTGTCGACTCTCATATCGCCCTTGGAGGTGAATCCCAGGTACTGGAAGTCGCCGAAGAAGAGCAGGCTGCGTTTGCTGGACACGTAGGTGGCGTAACGGATACCGAGCCCGTAGGCTGCGCCCGCGTCACCTTTGAAGGTACTGCCGCTCTTGGCGTCCACCTTGAGATTGGCGGCGCCGATGCGTGCGTAGAGGTCCACATTCTCGTGGACACCCCAGGCGATCCTGGTGAGCCATCTCCATGAACCCGACGCATCGTCGCCTATCATCTTGTTCTGGGTTTCGTACTCCGCCGTGATGGCGTAGTTGTCGCTCCCCACGTTGTTCGCCGGGCTGCCCATCGGGGCGCACCATCCGATTGACGGGACCAAAAGGACCGTCACGAGACCTACAATCAGCGCGACCTTCATGATTCTATCAACCCCCTGTGAGCTATTCGGTTATGGATATCGAGACTTCCGTCTGAACATCAGTCATCCACAGATGAGCTTTGACGGTGGTTGTACCTTCCTCCGTTCCCGGGCTGACATAGAACGTCGTCATGGCCGGGCTGGTGTCCGTCGTCACCGACGTGGGCGGGCTCACGTAGCCGTCCCCTTCGACGGAGAAGGACACCAGTGCATTGTCCACCGGCAGCATGTAGGAATCCCAGACTGCCACCGTTATAACAGAAGCACCGCCGGTAGCCCCGTCTATGCTGGCCGGGCTGGCCTCTATCGAGAGCGTCGCGCTCACGATAGGCAGCGTGGTGGTGAAATCACTCGCGATTCCCCCGCCCATGCTGCTTGCGGTGATAGTCACCACTTCAAAGATACCCTCCGTCTGGTATCCCAGGCACGCCCTCGCGACACCCTTCGTGGGCAGGGCTATCAGCTCCATGCACGGGTAGATGCCGCCAGTGGGCGTCTCGGGATTCACGTAGCCGATGTCCGACCGGTCCAGCGTGAAGTAGACCGGCGTGCCGTTCTCGACGGGGTTGTTGTATGCGTCGCGCACCAGGGCCGACACCGCCAGAGTATAGGACCCGTCGCCGTTTCTCACCACGTCCCCGACGCTTAAGAAAATCGAATCGGGCTCGCCGGAGGCTATGCCGATAGGCACCGCCGTCGCGACCGCGTCGCCCGCAGTAATCTGGAGGATCGCCGTACCCGGCTTGGTGCCAGAGTTGAGCACCGCGGAGACCGCTCCGCCGACCGTGCTCTTGGTCACCGGGCCGTAGCCGTTCGAATCCAGGTCTATGTACTCTCCGCCTCCCGGAGCCGCGACGATTTCGAAGGCGACTTCGGTACCGTCAGCCACGGGATTCATCGAGCCGTCGTAAACGGCCGCCAACACCGTGGCCTGCGAGGACTCGAAGGCGCCTCCCACCTGAATCCAGCTGGTATCGACCACGGCGACTATGGCTCCCGGGGAGCCCCCGGTTATACTGAGAGACGCCAGATCGAAGTAGGAGTTGGCCTCTGCCCTTACCGTCGCCGTATACGCGCCGCCGACCGGCAGGAACCTGACGGTTGCGATGCCGTTTGACGTGATGGCGCTCGGCGGCATGATGCCGCTTCCGCTGGTGAGCGTGAAGCTCACGGCGGTGCCGTCCTCGACGAGGTTGCCGTAGGCGTCCGTGACTTCGGCCACGATAGTCGCATACGTATTGCCGTCGCCGGGAATGGCGGTCGGCGTGGCATAGGCGTGCACGGTGGTCGGGACGCCCGGTATGAAGACGAGATTCGTCGTCCTGCTTGCGGCCCC
>CAZSBE010000112.1:0-8930 GCA_964604955.1 uncultured bacterium | reverse complement strand
ACGGCCCGACGTCGGTGGTCGAAGCGGTCGCCTCGGGCAAGCACGCCGCGGCCGCCGTTCACAGCTTCCTCACGAAGAAATCGCCTCCCGAGGTCGCCGACCCAGTCCGGAACGCGGACCGCATCCGGGGCTATGAACCCAGGCCCGTATCGCTGCGGAGCGACTTCTTCGGGCGCGAAATCTCATCGCCTTTCCTCCTCTCGGCCGCGCCTCCCACGGACGGCATCGAGCAGATGAAGGCCGCCTATGAGGCCGGCTGGCCCGGCGGCATCATGAAGACGGCCTTTGACGGCGTTCCGATTCACATTCCGGCCAGGTACATGCATGTCTTCGGTCCCCTCACCTACGGGAACTGCGACAATGTGTCGGGGCATTCGCTCGACCGTGTGTGCGCCGAAGTCGAGGAGCTCGTCAAGCTCTATCCGGACCGCCTCACCATGGCGTCCACAGGCGGCCCGGTTACCGGCGATGACGATTCCGACCGCAGGACCTGGCAGGCGAACACGGCCAAGCTCGAGTCGGCAGGGGTCATGGGAGTGGAATACAGCCTCTCCTGCCCGCAGGGCGGGGATGGTACGGAGGGCGACATCGTCTCTCAGAACGCCGCGCTCACCGCCAGGATAATCGGGTGGATCATGGAAGTCTCGAGCCCCGATGTTCCAAAGCTCTTCAAGCTGACCGGCGCGGTTACCTCCATCATTCCCATAATGAGCGCCATCAAGGAAGTCCTGGACAGGTACCCCGGGAAGATGGCTGGAGTCACCCTGGCAAATACGTTCCCGACCATGATGTTCCGCAGCGGCGGCAAGCACGCCTGGGAAGAGGGCGTCGTTGTCGGAATGAGCGGGGAGGGCGTCACGCCGATTTCATATCTCACGCTTGCCAACGCGGTGGGCGCCGGCGTCGTGATATCCGGAAACGGCGGGCCCATGGACTACAAGGCAGCCGCCGATTTCCTCGCGCTCGGGGCCCGGACGGTGCAGTTCTGCAGCGTCGTCATGAAATACGGTTATGGCGTAATCGACCACATAGAAGAGGGCGTGAGCCAGCTCATGCTCGACAGGGGAATCGGCTCCATGGATGAACTCATAGGCCGGGCGCTGCCGCGGCCCATCACCGACTTCATGGACCTCCCCGCGAAGAAAGCCGTATCGGATGTTCACGACGACCTCTGCCTCTCCTGCGGGAACTGCACGCGCTGCCCGTACCTGGCAATTGAACTCAACGAAGACAGGTACCCCAGAACGGACGCGTCCAAGTGCATCGGCTGCGGGTTCTGCACCATGAAGTGCTTCTCGCAGGCGCTCTACCTGCGGGAGCGGACGGAGGAGGAAGCCGCGGCCCTGTCGGAAGACTAGACCGCCGGGGCGTTCCCTCAAGGGAAGGAGATACTGAGCCATGCCGACACTGCTCATCAAGAACGGGACCGTCGTCACCCTGGGCGATGAGAACCGCGTAATCGACGACGGCGCAGTTCTCATTGATGGCGCGAGGATAAAGCGCGTGGGGAAGAGCGCGGATTTCGCGGGTTCGTATGACGCCGTGATGGACGCCCGGGGCAAGGTCGTGCTCCCCGGGTTCATAAACGCCCACATGCACTTTTACAGCACCATGGTACGGGGCCTCGGCAAGATGGAGCCCGCCGCCGATTTCGTCGACGTGCTGAAGAAACTCTGGTGGCGGCTCGACCGGCAGCTCGTACTGGACGACTGCTACTACAGCGCCCTAATCCCGCTGATCGACGCCGTCAGGAAGGGCACCACCACCATCATCGACCATCACGCGAGCCCGTTTGCCGTCACGGGTTCCCTGGACCGCATCGCCGCGGCCGTGCGGGAGGTCGGCGTTCGCGCGAGCCTCTGCTATGAGGTCTCCGACCGCGACGGCAACGATATCGCGATGGAAGGCATAAGGGAGAATGTCGACTTCATCGAGAAATGCAACTCGGGGGCCGACGACTACGTCAAGGCCCTGTTCGGGCTTCACGCGAGTTTCACGGTCTCGGACGATACGCTGAAGAGAGCAGTGGAGGCCGCGGCGGGACTGGACACCGGATTCCACCTGCACGTCGCAGAAGCCGAATCCGACCAGGCCTACGCCCTGGAGCACTTCGGCAAGCGCGTCGTGGAGCGCCTCGGGGACGCCGGCGTCCTGGGACCCAAGACGATAGCCGCCCACTGCGTTCATGTCAGCGAGCGCGAGATGGATATTCTGAAGGCGACGGACACGTCAGTCGTTCACAATCCGCAGTCCAATACCAACAACGCCGTCGGGGTCGCCGACATCATAACAATGACGGAGCGGGGCGTGAGAGTGGGCCTCGGAACCGACGCCATGACCGTCAACATGCTCGAGGAACTCAGGTCGGCGCTCTGGATTCAACATCTCGCCCGCAGGAACCCTTCGGTGGGTTTCATGGAGTGCATGAACGCGTTGACCGTGAACAACGCCAGGATCGCCAACAGATACTGGGACACGGGCATCGGCGAGCTCAAGGAGGGCTTCGCGGCCGACATCATCCTGATGGGATATTACCCCCCGACCCCGCTTGACGCCGGGACCTTCCTCGGTCACCTCGGGTTCGGGCTCTCCCAGGCCGTCGTGGACACCACCATCGTCGGGGGGAAGGTCCTCATGGAGAACCGCGAGCTCAAGATGGGAATCGACGAGAGAGCAGTCGCCGCGGAATCACGCAGACTTGCCGCCAGGCTCTGGGAACGCTTCTAGGCTACGACCTGGTTGCGCCTGATGGCGGCTATGTCCTGGACCGCCTCGATCGCGGCGTCGATATGTTCTTCGGTGTTGAACGGTCCGATCCCGACCCTCACGGTGCCGTGGATTTCCTCGGTCCCGATCTGCCTGTGCACCAGCGGGGCGCACTGCAGGCCGGTGCGGCATGCTATGTTGTAATCGACGTCCAGCATGGTCCCGACATCCGCCGATTCCCAGCCCTCGATATTGAAGCTCAACACGGCTATCTTGTTCTCGGGGCTCTCAGCGCAGTACATCGTGACGCTCCCGATTTCAGCAAGGCCGTCGCGCAGCCTCTCCCAGAGCTTCATCTCGCGGCTGTGGATGCGCTCGATGCCCTCCTCCAGGATGTATTCCAGGCCCGCCCTGAGTCCGGCGACGCCGACTATGTTGAGCGTCCCGCATTCCATGCGGTAGGGGAACTCGTCGAGGTGGAAGGGATGGGCGGAGCGCACTCCCGTACCCCCCTGGCGGGTGCACCTGATGGGCGTTCCTTCCCTTATGTATGAACCGCCGATGCCGGTGGGACCCATCAGGCATTTGTGCCCCGTGAAGACGAGAATGTCTATGCCCATCGCATCCACGTCTATCGGCCATGTGCCCGCGGTCTGGCTCGCGTCGACCACGAAGCAAACGCCCTCCCGGGCGCACACGGCACCGATTTCCCCGACGGGCTGGACGGTCCCGATGACGTTGGAGCCGTGGTTGACGACAACGAGCTTCGTGTCCTTCCTTATGGCCTTTGCTATATCGGCGGGGTCGACGTAGCCTCCATCGTCGAACGGTACGTGAGTGACTTCGATTATCCCGTCATGCCTCAGGTGATGAAGCGGGCGGAGCACCGAGTTGTGCTCGAGGTTCGTTGTCACAACATGGTCGCCCTTCTCGCACATTCCCTGTATGACCATGTTCAGCGAGTCGCTGGCGTTGTAGGAGAAAGTCAGGTAGTTGGGGTCGCTGCCGCCGAAGAACTCCGCGAGCATCCTGCGCGTCCCGAGCACCATCTGCTCCGTCTCGAGAGCCGCGTCGAACCCGGACCTGCCGGGATTGACACCGTGTGAGCGGTAGAACTCGCACATGAACTCGTACACCCGCTCGGGCTTCGGAAATGACGTGGCTGCGTTATCAAGGTAAATCAGATCGGACATTGTTCTGCTCTCCCTGCCTCCGGGCCCGCCAGCGCGTCAAGGCTTCTTTTCATGTAGCACGCTATGCATCACGACTGATCTAGAATAGTACTATTTTCCCGCGGCTTTTTCCAGCACAAGGGCGTCGGCCACGAGCTCGGCGACGGTCTTTATCTCCACGCCCAGGCCATACACCTGGTTAAGCTCCATGAGCTGGTCGATGCAGTTATGGCAGGGCGTGGCCACCACCCTGGCGCCGGTCCGGCGGATCTGGTCGGCCTTGATCTCGCCGGCATCGACGCGACGCTGGCGGAACTCGCCCATGGAGAGCTGGCCCCCGCCCCCTCCGCAGCAGTAGTTGTCCGCGCGATTGGGCGTCATCTCCACGAAGTCCGACACCGCATGTTTCAACACGAAGCGCTGCTCGTCGATGACCCCGCCCGCCCTCACGAGATTGCAGGGGTCATGCAGCGTCACGCGCGCGGCATTGCGCGAAGGGTCGAGCCTGATGCGGCCCGCGCGTATGTAACCTGCCATCAGCTCCAGCACCGAGACCACAGGATACGGATAGGCTTCTCTCAACCAGTCAGGTCCTTCCCAGCGGATCGCCCTGAAACCGTGGCCGCATTCGGCGAGCGCCAGCACGTCGGCATCGAGGTTCTTCATCTCGGCGGAAAGCCGTCGGGTGAGCTCGCGCGCCCCGTCGTCATCGCCTGAGTAGTATGCGTAATTGGTGACGTCATAGCAGCGCGTCGACAGCGTCCAGGACTCCCCGGCGGCGTAGAAGACCTTGCCGATTGCGCTGATCGACAGGGGAAAAAACTTGGGTTCCCGGGGGTTCAGAGTGTAAAGAACGTGCCTGCCCGCCGCATCCAGCGGTATCTCCGCGCCGGCGTCCCCGACTTCCATGCGGAGGTCTTCCTCAAGCCACTTCAGAGTGTCAATGAGCTCGTCCCGGGGAATCGCCATGTTGTTCCCGGTCTCGATGGCCGCGTCTACCGTGGACTGCAGTCCCGCCGGCACCAGACCCAGCTCCATCAGCATGGTCCGGGCCGTGCGCACAAGATACGGGATATCCACCCCGATGGAGCAGTGAATGGAACAGCGCCCGCACATGGAACAGCCCCCGAATATGACGTCCACCATCTCCCCGATGGATTTCTCGTCGAGGTCGGCCGCGCCGATCCACGCGGGGATGAGCCGGCCGGCCGTAGTGAAATAGCGGCGGTAGAGCCGCGCGATCTGGTCCACCTTGTTGCCGGGTATGAAGCGCGGGTCCCCATACTTGAGATAGTAGTGGCACGACTCGCCGCAGAGGCCGCAGTGCACGCAGGAGTTAATGTGGGTCAGGAACCTGCCCGTCAGTCTCTTCTCGAGCGCGTCGATGGCTTTTCTCTGCCCGTGCGAAAGCGGTCTCACTCCTGCCATGTCGTCCCGTCCTTGCCCGGCCAGACGCCCCGCCGGCCGTAAAAGAGCCCCAGGTAAACGCGCGCAAGCACGAAGTAGATTGCGTGCCTGAGCTTGCCCACCGGGAGGTACAGAAAGAGCACGCCCGCGTAGACGAAGAGCGCCGGCGCGGCGGCCGCATTCCGGACCGCGGCTGCGGTGAGGGCGACGAAGCCGGTGGCCAGCGCGTTGCTGAAGTAGTCATCCGGGTTGGAGAAGTAACGCATCTCGGGAGTCACGAGGCGCTTGACGAAGAGCGCGAGTCCCGAGAGAGATGAAAGCCCGAGCAGGACAACCGACACCGACTCGAGAGCCGCAGGCAGCCCGAGGTTGAGAAACAGGAGCGCCAGCCAGATGAATCCCAGAAAGATACCTGCGTGATAGCCGATCCCGAGCGCGTAGGAAACCGGATGGCGCGCGGCCGTTTCCTTCTTCCAGGGCAGCATGGCTCCCGTGAGCGAATACAAGACCGCGGGGGGGATATCACCCCGGCGGGCCGCCAGGCTGAGCGAACCGGGCCTGGGGAAGGCCTTCGATATCCTGTACCTCGCCCCCACTGCGAACACGATGAAGCTTGCAAGCAAGAACCACTGCGGGCCCGACATCTCGCGCTCCCGTCTAGACGCAGCCGTCCGGTTTGGGAAGACCGGCTATCCTGCAAGCGCCCTTGGCCGGTCCCAGGGGGAAGAGCTGGTAGATCTCCCTAAGCCGGATTCCCGTGTCCTGGCAGATCTTGCGGACCATCGGCGCCATGTCGTTCTCCAGCCAGTATTCGCGTATGCAATTCACCACGGCCCAGTGCTTCTCGGTGAGCTCGCCGGTGCCGTCGGCCCGGGCGAACAGCCGGGCCACTTCTTCGTCCCATGCTTCGGCCGTCTGGAGGAAGCCGTCTCCGTCAACTTCGAATTCTCTCCCCTCGATCTCAACTGTCGGCACGAACCGTTCTCCTTTACATTTCAGACCTGCGAAGACTCTCGGCTCTTGAAGGATGATCGGAATACTATCAGAAAATACATGCTGGACACCGGGGGGTCAAGGCCACAGGGGGGCGGGGAACACTTATTGCAGGGGAGGGGTTCCAGTCCAGGATGCTGGTTTTCCGGTGGCCCGCCTGCGACTTCCGGGCCGCCAGGAGGGTCTGGTAGGTGAGAACACAGCCGACGAAAGGCCGAAGAATCGATGGGATTTGAAGAGCGACTTCAACCGGTTTACCTGGACGCGGTCCGATACGCTAGAGGGCTGGCGGGCTCGGAGACGGAGGGCGACGACCTTCTCCAGGACGCGCTTGTGCGCGCCTGGAGGGCATACCCCCGCCTGAGGAACCCCGGCCGATTCAAGTTCTGGTTGCTGAAGATAATCCGCAACGCGCACCGCAACAGGGCCAGGAAAGCCAGGCTCCGGAAGTGGCTCTCCCTCGACCGCGCCGCGGACGTCCCGGCGCATCAGGGGATCGCATTCGAGGAAAAAGAGGCCGTCCGCCTGGCGCTCAGGCGCATTCCCCGCAACCAGCGGGAGGCGCTGGTCCTCTTTGAGGTTGTCGGGATGTCGATCGAAGAGATCGCGCGAATACAGGGCGTGACTACCTCAGGTGTCAAGAGCCGGCTGGCGCGCGGCAGAGTGAAGCTGCGCGAGACCTATGAAGAACTCACGGGAGAGGAGGGTGATCATGCCGTCCAATTCGTCAGAGCGAGTTGACGACGGGCTTCGCGGACTGTCGCGGGAGGTCCTCCCCCCCGGACACATGCACGCGATGCTGGAGCGTGTCGAAGTCAGCGTCAGGAGGAAAGACAGGATGACAAGAACAATTTGGAGAACAGCCCTGGCGGCCGGTTTGTGCGCGGTAATCGTGGTCGGCCTGGTGTTCATTCCCGTTTCATACGACCTGCGCGTGGGAAGCCTGGTCCGGGCCGAGCTGCCCGCAACGGAAGGGAATCTGGCCCGTCTGTCCGCCGGACTCCCCCATATGGACGGGCTGGTGTACTCGAATGCCGAGCAAGTGGAGGGCGATGTAGTCCTCAGGCTGGGCTTCTGGGGTAAGACGGCCGAGGAGGCCAGGGCGCTCGCCGGGGAAGCGCTGGCGGCATTCCCGGAGAGTCCCCGAAGGTATGCGATAACGGCCGAGGACATAGTGGAGAGGATCGGAGGCAATGTGATCGCGTGGGCGTCGGGCGGGCGCATCCTGATCAACGGCGAGGGTATGTCTGAGGAGGAACTCGAGCAGGCCATTGTAAGGGCTCTCATCGATAACGGCGCCGAGAGCGCGGATGTCAACGTGGAGATATCAGGTGACGGAGTGAGCCGAATCGACATATCCGTCGGGGAGATGGAGGGAAGCGTCCCGGGCGACTCGCTCAGGATAGAAATCATCAATTCAGCAGGGGGGTCAACCATAACCACCGAGTAGAACCTGACCATCACCGCTCAATAAGAGGACGGCGCCCTCCGCGTGGCGGGCGCCGTCCGCGCACGCCTCACACAGGCGCAGCCCCCGCGCCCGAATGGTTCCCTTGAAGCGCCCAATGTGTTATAATAGAGGAGAACAACCACAGGCAGAACAGAAAGGCACTAACCGCTATGAAGATGCGACACCTTGGAATACAGGCCGGTCTTGCTCTCGTTATCCCTCTGGCGCTCTCTGCCGGCGCGGCCGCCGGCTGGGATTCGGTGGCGCTGTCGGACAGCGCCCTGTCCTTCGGCGCGGTGACGACAGGCGAGACGACTTCGGTTCAGATGTCCGTCACCAATCTTGAGAGCGAACCGGTTCAGGTCACGGGCGTGGACTTCTCGGGAGAGGCCTTCTGGACCGACCTCGGCCTCGTCGAGATCCAGCCGACGGCATCGGAGTTTTTCTACGTCTACGTCTGCCCGGACCAGAATGTCGATTACACCGACTTCCTGGAGGTCGAGGTCGCCGGAAACGTGAGGCCTCTCATAGCCGAAGTCTCGGCCGAAGCGCATCATCCCGGCACTTACTACGGCGCGACCCGGAACCTCTGGGCCGAAGACCTCAAGAGCGCCCTGACCGGCATTATCGACGGGCACACTTCCCTGGGCTACACGCTCGCGCGGGACTATATGTACGGGAGCATCGACAATCACGACGGCTGGGTCACCTGTGTCTACACGGGGAGGACCGCCTTCTTCAATACGCGCGAGGGAGCTACTGCGAATAACTTCAACTGCGAGCATACCTGGCCGCAGAGCTTCTTCAGCGAAGCCGAACCCATGAAGTCCGACCTCTTCCAGATACGCCCTTCGGACATCACCGCCAATACCATGCGCGCGTCCCTCGACTTCGGGGTGGTGACCACGCCGACCTGGAGCGTGGGCGGCTCCAAGCTCGGCTACGACTCCACGAGCCAGCAGGTGTTCGAGCCGCGCGACGCGCACAAGGGCGATGTCGCACGCACCCACTTCTACTTCGTAGTCCGCTATGACGGCAATTACGACGGTTACGCCAACTCCACCAAGATGGAGGCCCATCTGCGTAACTGGCACGTTTCCGATCCGGTCGACAGCCTCGAGGCGCTGCGCAACGAGGACATCTACGCGCTTCAGAACAACCGCAATCCCTTCATCGACCACCCGGAGTTCGTGGACCGCATC